>DASZCC010000315.1:0-6826 GCA_035943485.1 Rhizomicrobium sp.
CGACGTCTCAGAGTTCGGCCTTAATTCACATGCGGCCGCTTTGCGATCCGGTCGATGTCCACCAGATCGGCCAGCAGCGACGGGATGTCCTTCAGCCGGATCATGTTCGGTCCGTCTGACGGCGCGTTATCCGGATCCTGATGTGTTTCGACAAACACGCACGCCACGCCCGCAGCGACAGCCGCGCGCGCGATGTACGGCGCCATGTCGCGATTGCCGCCGGTGCGATCGCCCTGCCCGCCCGGTTCCTGCACTGCGTGCGTCGCGTCCATCACGACCGGCGCGCCGAACTTCGCCATGATTGGCAGCGAGCGAATGTCGACCACCAGCGCGTTGTAGCCGAACGACGCGCCGCGCTCCGTCACCAGCACATTCGGGTTGCCTGCGCCCGTGATCTTGGCGATGACGTTCTTCATATCCCAGGGCGCGAGGAACTGCCCCTTCTTCACATTCACGACCTTGCCGGTCTGCGCCGCCGCCACGAGCAGATCGGTCTGGCGCGACAGGAAGGCCGGTATCTGCAACACGTCGACTGCTTCGGCGATCACCGCGCACTGCTCCGCCGTGTGCACATCGGTCAGCACGGGAATCCCCAGCTTCTCGCGAATCTCGGCGAAGATCGGCGCCGACTTTGAAAGCCCCAAGCCACGGCCACCACTGGCGCTGGTGCGATTGGCCTTGTCGTAGCTCGTCTTGTAGATCAGGCCGACGCCCGCTTTCGCCGCCATTTCCTTGAGCGCGGATGCCATCTCCAGCGCATGCGCCCGGCTTTCCAGCGCGCAAGGGCCGGCGATGATCGAAAGCGGCAGCGTGTTCCCGATCTTCACGGAACCGACTGTGACGACGGCGTTGGGCTCGGCCATAGGTGCGTCCTTCAGGCGAAACGACGCCTAATATACCGCGCGGGCCTGCGAAACTAGTACATGTAACGAAGGGTGCTGACGCCCGCGAGTGGCGCCAGAACGTCGAGAACGTCCCAGAACGCGGTCGAATTGATGCGCACGACATCGCCGGGACGGATTTCGAGGGCGGCGTTGGTCGGCACGCGCTCCTCGGTGTTGTCGCCCTGGTGGCGGATATAGACGACGCTCTCGACCGCCTTGCCGGTGTAGCCGCCCGCCAGCGCGATGGCGCTTACTGCCGTCATTCCGTTTGAATAGGGATACTGACCAGGCTTCAGCACTTCGCCGACGACATAGAATGGACGATAGGTCGTGACCTCGATGCTGACGCGCGGCTCCTTGAGATAGCCATTCGCCAGCGCGGTGGTGATTCCGCCTTCGAGGTCATGCGCCGTCAGGCCGCCGGCCTTGATCTGGCCAACCAGGGGCAGGCGCACCATGCCCGTCGCATCGACCTGGAACTCGCCGCTCAGGTCTTCCTCGCCATAAACGGTCACGCGCACCTTATCGCCGGTGCCGAGCCGGTAGTCGGAGTCTGTGAAGCTGGCAGACGGCGCGGCTTCTGGTGACGCATGCGCAACGCCGGCCGCGCAAAACATTGCGAGCGGTAAGGCGAAGGCGCGAAGGATCGGCAGCAAACGTCGCATGATCAGACAGTAAGCCGCCGCCGTCCCCGAATCCCGCAGACTTTACAGACGCGGTAAACCACTCATTAACGACAACGCTACCGCGTTGATGCCCGCGAATTTTTCCGCGCCGCCGCATTTACCACTTGTAATCCGGCCGTAGTTGACAATCTTGTCTACAACAAGAGTGCCAGAGCGGAGAACAAGATGAGCATCAGCGACGTGGCCACGCCCATCCTGATCGGCACCAAGCCTCCGCCGGCAAAACTGCCGTCGCTTTGGAGCGTGCTGCTCAAGACGCCTGCCAACCCGTTCGAATTCATTCCGCTGCCCGCGTTCAAGAAGCCGATCTGGGAATGGAAGTCGTTCCTTGGGCATCAATTCGTGGTCAGCGAGCCGGCCGGCGTGAAGCGCGTGCTGCTCGACAATGTTGCGAACTATCCAAAGACCGCGGGCGAAACGAAAGCTCTCGGCACCATTCTGGGCGAGGGTCTCCTCGTCAGTCAGGGTGAGAAGTGGAAATCGCATCGCCGCCTGATGGCGCCGAGCTTCGATTTCAAATCCATCGCGGCTTACACGCCTGCCATGGTTCGCTCGGCCGAGCGTTGTGCGGATGTCTGGGCGGGTCACGGCGCCGGCGGTGAGATCGATGTCGAAGTGGAGATGACACGCCTCACCCTTGAGGTGATCTCCGGTGTCATCTTCTCGTCGGACGCCGGCGAGCTCGGCCACATGGTCGACAAGGCGTTGCACGGCCTCAACCGGCGCTCGCAGTTCGATCCGCTGGACCTGATCCCCGTTTTCGGACCGCGGCGTGTGAAGCGCAAGCTGGCGCAGATCCGCGCCGGGTTCGGCGATATGGACGTCGCCATGGCCAAGCTCATTGCCGCGCGCGAGCGGGTGCAGGGTGACGCGCCGCGCGATCTTCTCGATCGTCTGATCGCGGCGCGTGACAGCGAAACCGGCGTGCGCCTGACGAATGAGGAAGTGCGCGACGAGCTGGTGATCATCTTCCTCGCCGGGCACGACACGACGTCGCTGGCGCTGACCTACACCTGGTACCTGCTGTCGCAGCATCCCGAAGTCGAAGCCAAGCTGCACGCTGAACTGGAATCGACGCTCGGCGGCCGGTCACCGGAGCATGCGGATCTCGTCAACCTGCCCTACACCCGCATGGTGCTGGAGGAAGCGATGCGCCTCTATCCGCCGGCGCCGGGCCTTTCGAACCGTGCGGTGCTGGCCGACGATGAAGTGTCGGGGATGAGAATCCCGCGCGGCGCGAACATTGCGGTCGTGCCCTGGGTGCTTCATCGCCACCACGCGCTGTGGAGCAAGCCCGAGACGTTCGATCCGGAACGCTTCTCACCCGAACGCAGCAAGGACCGCGCCCGCTTCTCCTACCTCCCGTTTGGTGGCGGACCGCGGGTGTGCATCGGCATGGCGCTGGCGATGGCGGAGGCGCAGCTGCTGCTGGCCACGCTGGCGCAGCGCTTCCGGCTCAAACTGGTGCCGGAACAGGAGATCGTCCTTATCAACCGCATCACCATGCGGCCGCGCGATGGCATCAGGATGACGCTCGAGCCGCGGTAGCGCCGTCTGAATTTGCGCTGAACGCCGCGTGGGCCATTGAAATTTCCACGCGAGGCCCGATGTTGTCTGGAACTGCCGTCTTCACGCGGGAGCACCGGATGAGCGTCATCGACGTACAGGCCCCCATGCTGGTCGGCACCGCGCCGCCGCCGGAGAAGCCCCGGTCGCTGCTCTCCATGCTGTTCAATCGGCATCCCAACGAATTTGAGACCATCCCGCGCGTCGCGTTCGAGAAGCCGGTCTGGGAGTGGAAATCGATCTTCGGGCACAACTTCGTGGTAAGCGACCCGGCCGGCGCCAAGCGGGTGCTCCTCGACAACGTCGCGAACTATCCGAAGACCGAGATGGAAACCGACCTGCTCGGCGCCATCGTGGGCGAAGGGCTTCTGGTGTCCCAAGGCGACAAGTGGAAGTCGCACCGCCGTCTCATGGCGCCGAGCTTCGATTTCAAATCGATCCTCGCCTACTCGCCCTCAATGGTCGCGACAGCAGAACGTTTCGCTGGCGCGTGGGGCCAGAAAGGCGCAGGCGCGGAGATTGACGTCGCCGACGAGATGACCCTGCTGACGCTGGAAGTGATCTCACGCACCATGTTCTCCGCCGATGGCGATGATCTTGGGCAGCTTGTTGACGAGTCGCTGCGCAAGATGGGCGATGCGCTCGACTTCGGCGTGGCCGACATGCTGCCGCTGATTGGGCCGCCGCGCATGAAGCGCAAGCTGGCGCGCATCCATCAGAACTTCGCGAACATGGATGCGACGATGCAGAAGCTGATCACAGCGCGCGAGAAGGTCCAGGGCGAAGCGCCGCGCGACCTGCTCGACCGCCTGATCGCGGCGCGCGACGGCGAGACCGGCGTGCGCCTGACCAATGACGAGGTGCGCGACGAGGTCGTGATCATCTTCCTCGCAGGCCACGACACGACATCGCTGGCGCTGACCTACACGTTCTATCTGCTGTCGCAGCATCCCGGGGTGGAAGCCAAGCTGCACGCCGAGCTTCAGCGCGTGCTGGGCGGACGGGCGCCGGTGCACGACGATCTCGTCAACCTGCCCTACACGCGCATGGTGATCGAGGAGTCGATGCGCCTCTATCCGCCGGCGCCGGGCTTATCGAACCGCGCCGTACTGGCCGACGACGAAGTGGCCGGCGTGACGATACCCAAGGGCGCGACGGTCGCGGTCATCCCCTGGGTGATCCACCGCCACCGCTTGCTGTGGGACAAGCCCGAGACCTTCGACCCCGAACGCTTCTCGCCCGAGCGCAGCCAGGGCCGTCACCGCTTTGCCTATATGCCGTTCGGCGGCGGACCGCGCGTCTGCATCGGCATGGCGCTCGCGATGGCCGAGGCGCAACTGATCCTCGCCACCCTCGCCCAGCGCTTCCGCCTCAAGCTCGTCCCCAACCAGGACATCGTGCTCCAGCACCGCATCACCATGCGCCCACGCGACGGGATCAGAATGACGCTGGAGCCGCGGTGAGTCCGTGCGTGCTTCGAGGCCCGCTACGCTCGCACCTCCTCAGCATGACGCGAGCGATGCAGCATAAACTGTCGTCATGCTGAGGTGCCCGGCGACGGCCGGGCCTCGAAGCACGCGTACGGTGGGAGGCCGCCTAAACCAGCCTGCTCTTCTGCACTGCCGCTGCCACGAAGCTCGTGAACAGCGGGTGCGGGTCGAGGGGGCGGGATTTCAGTTCGGGGTGGAACTGCACGCCGATGAACCACGGGTGCTCGGGGATCTCCATGATCTCCGGCAGGCGTCCGTCGGGTGACCAGCCGGAAACCTTCAATCCATGTTCGCCGAGCAGCTTCGTATACTCGGTGTTCACTTCGTAGCGGTGGCGGTGCCGCTCGCTGATCTCCGTTGTGCCGTAGACTTCCGCCACGCGGCTGCCCGGCGTCAGCGTCGCGGGATAGGCGCCGAGCCGCATGGTGCCGCCAAGATCGCCATCGGCCGCGCGCTGTTCCTTCTGATTGCCCTTGGTCCATTCGGTCATCAGGCCGATCACCGGATGCTTCGGCGTACCGATCTCCGTCGTGCCCGCGCCGTCGAGACCCGCGAGATCGCGCGCCGCCTCGATCACCGCCATGTGCAGGCCGTAGCAGATGCCGAAGAACGGCACGCTGCGCTCGCGTGCAAACCGCACCGCGTGAATCTTGCCTTCCGTGCCGCGCTCGCCGAAGCCGCCGGGCACCAGGATGCCGTTGACGTTCTCCAGGAAGGCCTGTGCATCGGGCCGCTCGAAGATCTCGCTGTCGATCCAGTCGAGATGGACCTTCACGTTGTTGGCGATGCCGCCATGCACCAGCGCTTCGGACAGCGACTTGTAGCTGTCCTTGACCTGCGTGTACTTGCCGACGATCGCGATGCGCACTTCGCCTTCGGGATTCTTCACATGCTCGACCACCGCTTTCCAGCGGGACAGGTCGGGCGGCGGAGCATCCTCGATGCCGAACACCTTGAGCAGCTGCACATCGAGGCCTGCCTGGTGATAGGCCATCGGCACCCTATAGATCGTGTCGAGGTCCAGCGCGGGGATCACGCGCTCCGTCGGCACATTACAGAACAGACCGATCTTGCGCCGGTCATCGTCCGGAATCGGGTGGCTGGCGCGGCACAAAAGGACATCCGGCTGGATGCCGATCGCGCGCAGCTCCTTTACGGAATGCTGGGTGGGCTTGGTTTTCAGCTCACCCGCCGCCTCGATGTAGGGCACGAGCGTCAGATGAACGAACGCGGTCTGGCCGCGCGGCAGTTCGTTGCCGAGCTGGCGGATGGCTTCGAAGAACGGCAGGCCCTCGATATCACCGACCGTGCCGCCGATCTCGACCAGGAGGAAATCGAGATCCTCCGTCCCCGCCATGACGAATTCCTTGATCATGTCGGTGACGTGCGGGATCACCTGCACGGTGCGGCCGAGATAGAGCCCCTTGCGCTCCTTCTCGATCACCTGCTGGTAGATGCGGCCCGACGTGATGTTGTCCGACTTGGCGGCCGACACGCCGGTGAAGCGCTCGTAATGGCCGAGATCGAGATCAGTCTCCGCCCCGTCATCGGTGACATAGACCTCGCCATGCTGGAACGGCGACATCGTGCCGGGATCGACGTTGAGATAGGGGTCCAGTTTCCGCAAACGGACCTTGTACCCGCGAGCCTGAAGCAAAGCTCCGAGTGCAGCGGACGCAAGACCTTTTCCGAGGGAAGAGACCACGCCGCCGGTGATGAAGATCAACCGCGCCATGGGAGTCCAAAATGACGAAGCGGACCCGCGTACTCAAGGACAAAAAATGAAAATATTTTCGTGTCTCGCTTATGCGATGAACAAAGGCAGGGAACGGGTTGAATCGAAACGATTTAGTGCGGCGTCGGAACAGACGGCGCCGGCTTGCCGCCTGTGGGCAGAAGCGGCTTGTTGACCGTGATCGGCGCCGAAGCTGGCGCAGGCGATTCGAGGAAGGACTTTTCGTTGCGGCCATGAAGCGCCAGCAGGTTCAATCCGAGACAGGTGAGGAAGAACAGGCCGCCCAGGATTGCCGTCGTGCGCGTCAGTGCGTCGGCCGCGCCGCGCGGGCTGAAAAGACCGCCGAAACCCGAGCCACCGCCGCCGCCCATGCCAAGCCCGCCGCCCTCGGAGCGCTGCAGCAGCACCACGATGATGAGGCCGATCGCGACCACAAGTTCGACGACAATAAGCAGGGCTTGCACC
>DASZCC010000316.1:0-2128 GCA_035943485.1 Rhizomicrobium sp.
CTTCCTCCACGCCATGCCGCAGAACTTCCAATAGGCATGACCGCCCTGCTCTCGCTCGCCGGCGTTACGAAGCGCTTCGACAACGGGACGCAGGCGATCGCACGGCTGGACCTCGACGTCGCGGCGCGCGAATTTGTGTCGCTCGTCGGACCCAGCGGCTGCGGAAAGTCGACGGCGCTGCGCATCATCGCCGGACTGCTCAAGCCCGACAGCGGTACGGTGACGTTTCCCGGCACGAAGCCCGAGATCGGCTTTGTGTTCCAGGAGCCGACGCTGATGCCCTGGGCCAATGCGCTGACGAATGTGCGCCTGCCACTCGATCTAGATCACGCGAACCGCGGCGAGGCGAATGATCGTGCCGCCCGCGCGCTCAAGCGCGTGGGGCTTGGCGGCTTCGAGAAATCCTATCCGCGCGAACTGTCCGGCGGCATGAAGATGCGCGTCTCGATCGCGCGTGCGCTGGCGGCGGAGCCGTCCCTGCTGCTGATGGACGAGCCGTTCGCGGCGCTGGACGAGCTGACGCGCCAGGCGCTGAACGACGATCTGCTTTCGCTGTGGAGCGAGGATGCGCTGACGGTGATCTTCGTGACCCACAGCGTCTACGAGAGTTCGTACCTGTCGACGCGCGTGGTGGTGATGACGCCAAGGCCGGGCCGCATCGCCGCCGACATCCCGCTCAACCCGCCGATCCCGCGCGACGAAAGCTATCGCCTGACGCCGGAATTCGCAGCGTCCGCGGGACGTGTCTCGGCCGCGCTGAAGGCTGGACTGACGGCGGCTTAGCGCTTTTTCGTCTTGGCCTTTGGTTTTGCGGGCTTGCTCCGGCGCGGTGTTGCCTTGCTCAATTTGGCCGCAGACCTGCGACGCCTCACGGCGCGCAACAACGTCTCGTTGATCCGTCCCTGCCAGCCCGGCCCATCCTCCTTGAAGGCGGCAATCACAACGGGATCAAGCCGCAGCGACACGTGTGCCTTGGGATTTTCAAGCTTCGGCCGACCACGAAGGCGTTCGCGAAGGCGCAACGCTGCAGCGGTTATGCCGGGGATGACCTCTTCCGCCGGACGAGCATCACGAAACATCTCCGCCGTCCATTCCGGATTTTCTTCGTCGGGCACGCCGTAACGAGGACCATTAATGCGCCTTTTGCTAGCCATGCCTTTTCCTCTCCGTTCTGTTAGCTGGCCGGAAACTGAGAATCCGCATCGCTGGGCCTCGCATTGTGAACGCTACCGAATAGAGCTGGCCATCCAGCCTCGCGAAAGCCAACAAGCGATCCTCGCCGTAGTAGAACCTGCGGTCGTCAAATCTTCACGACCGACCAGTCCAGCTGCGCAACATCGGCGAAATCGAGACCATGCTTCGCGAGATTCGAGAGACGTTTCTGTTCGTCCCATTCGAACTCCATGGCTTTCCGTAGCACGGAAAATCGGTGCGCCCAAGACTTTCCGTGCTACAATAAATTGGAGCGCTACAAACTTGGCCGCCGCGCTAGCTAGTCAGGCTGCTTCAACCAGCGGAATCGCCGCCAGCTCCTTCGCCATCCGACGTCCCAACGTCGCAATATCGTATTGGCTTTGCATATTCAGCCAGAGATCAGGTCCATTGCCGAACAGCTTGCCCAGCCGCAGCGCCATCGCAGCCGTCACCGGCGCCCGCTCGCTCAATATCGCGTAAAGCTGGGCGCGAGAAATGCCAAGCTTGGCCGCCAGTTCAGTCTTGGAGATCACGACATGCGGCACGACATCCTCACGCAGGAATGCGCCAGGATGCACCGGATCAAGCCCGGCAAGCAGATTCTTGTTCTTTGCCATCAGTGATACTCCTCCAAATCAACCTCGACGGCGTCCACCTCGTCCCAGCCAAACGTGATGCGCCAATTCTCGCTTGCCCATACCGCGTATCGGCCCTTGCCTCCGCCCTTGAGGGCGTGAAATCGAAGCCCGGGTAAATTCAGCGCTTCCGGCTTTGACGCCGCGTTCAGGGCAACCAACAAACGCATGATCCGATCCGGCTTCTGAACGCTGAGACCGCGGGCGTTCCCCGTCGCAGCGAACCTTGCCAAGGCTTTGCTTCTGAAGGAACGGACCATGTGTCTAGTGATACAAGACACATGATCCATGTGTCAAGC
>DASZCC010000317.1:0-6059 GCA_035943485.1 Rhizomicrobium sp.
TGAACACGACCTTCCAGTTGTTGAAGCGCACGGCGACCAGATCGCCGTCATCGTCGAAATACACAAGACCCTTGCGCGGGCTCTTCACGCCCTTCTTGGTCAGGAAGTCGACGAGGTTGTAGCCGTCGATGTGCACCCTGAACGTCTTGTCGCCGGCCTTGTAGCCCTTTAGCAGCCGCTCCGGGATTTCGGGCGCGCCGGCGATGGCGCAGAAAGTGGGCAGCCAGTCGTGATGCTGCACGATCTCGTTGCTCACTTCGCCGGCCGGAACGTGACCGGGCCAGCGCACGATCATCGGGACGCGGAAGGCGCCTTCCCAATTGGTGTCCTTCTCGCTGCGGAACATCGTCATGCCGGCGTCCGGCCACGAGTTCATGTGCGGGCCGTTGTCGGTCGAGTACATGACGAAAGTGTCGTCCGTGATGCCAAGCTCGTCGAGATAGTCGAGCATCTGCCCGACATTCTTGTCGTGGTCGATCATCGTGTCGTGGTAGGGCGACTGATGCTCGCCGGCCTGGCCGATGCTCTCCGGCTTGGTGTGCGTGCGGCAATGCATGTGCGTCGTGTTCAGCCACACGAAGAACGGCGTGCTGGAGTCATTGGCGCGCTTGATGAAGTCCTTGGCAGCCGCAACGAACTCGTCATCGCAGGTTTCCATCCGCTTGCGGGTGAGCGGGCCGGTGTCTTCGATCTTCTGCCTGCCCACTTTGCCCCAGCGCGGCTCGTCCGTTGTGTCGTCCTTTTCCGTCGCCCAGCAATGCAGCACCCCGCGCGGACCGAACTGCGCCTTGAAGCGCGGGTCCTTGGGGTAGTCGGGATCTTCCGGATCTTCCTCGGCGTTCAGGTGATAGAGATTGCCGAAGAACTCGTCGAAGCCATGCGCTGTCGGCAGATATTTGTTCCGGTCGCCGAGATGGTTCTTGCCGAACTGACCGGTCGTGTAGCCGACCGATTTGAGCAGCTCGGCGATGGTGCAATCCTCGGCCTGCAATCCGACGTCGGAACCCGGGATGCCGACTTTCGACAGCCCGGTACGATAGACGCTCTGACCGGTGATGAAAGAAGAACGTCCGGCTGTGCAGGATTGCTCGCCATAGGAATCGGTGAACATCAGACCTTCCTTCGCGAGGCGGTCGATGTTCGGCGTCCTGTAGCCCATCAGGCCATGTGTGTAGCAACTGAGGTTGGCGGTTCCGATGTCGTCGCCCCAGATGACGAGGATATTCGGCTTTCCGGCTTTGGGTTTTGCAGGCATCGCGGACTCCACTAAGCAACAGGCTGCCACGCTACGTTTCCCGCGCGCGCCGCTCGACTGGACTTAGGTCCAATGGGCGGCAGAATTTCCGTTGCGGAACCCGCGTTTTGAGTTTGCGCACGCGCCATGCTGTCATCGCGCCGGACATCCGGGAAAACAGCAATGGCCAGTATCGACCCGCGCACGCCCATCCTTGTCGGCGGCAGTCAGTTCACCCAGCGCACGGTCAAGGCCGGCAAGGTGGCTGAGAGCCTGTCACCGATCGAGATGCTGGCGAAGGTCTCGCGCCTTGCGCTTGCGGATGCCGGCGCGGGCGACAGGATCACGGCCGCCATCGACACAATCGCCGTCGTGCGCTTCACGGCGGACTCGCCGGGCGATCAGGGCAGGTTGCCGAAGCGCATGTTCCGCGATCCGCCTGCGTCGCTCGCCAAACACATAGGCGCGGCGCCAAGGCGTTCGTTCTACACCGCGACAGGCGGAAACACGCCGCAATGGCTGGTGAACAAGACGGCCGAGGAGATCGCGCGCGGCGATTGCGATGTCGCTCTGCTGGCCGGCGCCGAATACATCGCAACGATGCTGGCGGCGATGAAGCAGGGCGTCGATCTCGGCTGGGAGAAGAGTGCTGATCACGATCCGGGCAGCGATCCGGTCGAGATAGGCGACATGCGTTCTGGCACGAACGATTACGAGCGCCGCCACGGTCTGGCGTTCCCGGTGAATGTCTATCCGCTGTTTGAGACAGGTCTGCGTGGCCAGAAGGGCCGGTCGCCGGCCGATCATCTGAAATGGCTGGGACAGTTCTTCTCGCCGTTCACGAAAGTCGCGTCAGAGAATCCGTATTCGTGGTTTCCGACCTTTCGGCCGCCGGAAGAAATCTCGACACCCTCGGAGAAGAACCGCTTCGTCGGCTTCCCCTATACGAAGTACCTGAACGCCGTGATCGAGGTCGACATGGCCGCGGCGGTCGTGATGACGAGCGTGGCGAAGGCGCGCGAACTCGGCATTCCTGAGTCCAAATGGGTGTTCCTGCATGGCTGCGGCGATGCGGCAGACATATGGAATGTCAGCGAACGCGTGAACTACCACTCGTCGCCCGCGATCCGAACTATCGGCCAGAAGGCTTTCGCGATGGCCGGGATCAAGACGGGCGATCTGGCCTACATGGATCTGTATTCGTGCTTCCCGAGCGCGGTGGAGATCGGCTGCCAGGAGCTGGGCATCGCGACGGATGATCCGCGCGGGCTGACGGTCACCGGCGGTCTGCCGTATTTCGGGGGGCCGGGAAACAACTACGTCATGCATTCGATCGTGCAGATGGCGGAGAAGCTGCGCGCCGCGCCGGGCAAGTTCGGCCTGTGCACGGGCAATGGCTGGTACGTGACCAAGCATTCCGCCGGCATCTATTCGACCAAGCCCGTCGAAGGCGCGTGGAAGCGCGAGGACCCGAAGTCCTATCAGAAGGACATCGACGCGATGGCGCATCCGCAGGTGGTGGAAGCGCCGAGCGGCCGCGGAAAGATCGAGACCTACACGGTTGTGCTCGATCGCCGCGGCAAGCGCTTCGGCATCGTGATCGGCCGCGACGAAAACGATCGCCGCTTCCTGGCCCATTCACCGGACGACGAGGCAACGCTGGACCGGATGACACGCGAGGACATGCTCGGCGCCACGGGCACGGTCAGGGCGGGCGAACCAGTGAACGTGTTCAGGGTGGGTTAGTTACCCCCACATTGAGCCGATGTTGATTCTTATTCATCCCGCATTCAGGTGCGCGACCGCTAACATCGCGCCATGGACAAGACCACGCAACGGATCATCCGGCTGGTTCTCTTGAGCCGCAAAGCCGCCGTCTATCGCGAACTCGGTCACGCGCGCGGCGACAACAGACGCGTTGTCCGCGCGAGCTGGCTCGAGGAAGCCGCGCTGCGCAAAGTGCAGGTCCTGAAGAAGCAGCTCGCAATGAGCAGCGGTGCGGCGCGCTTGCATTAAGACGCGTACAAATAATCTGTCATCCCCGGCGAACCGCGCGTAGCGCGGTGAGGGAAGGGGATCCACGACTGGGCTTGATCCCAGTCGTGGATCCCCTTCCCCTCGCTATCGCTCGGCCGGGGATGACAGATATTCGGAGATATTCTTCCTATAATCCCAGTCGCCAAGACTTGTGACGATTTCGGGGTGGCACCGCGCGGCGCCACATGGGAACGATAGCGGACCCGCAATCCAACGAGTGATCCCATGGCACGCATCTATATGGTCCGGCACGGCAAAGCCGCCGCCAGCTTTGGCGAGAGCGCCGATCCCGGTCTCGACGATCTCGGCCGGCAGCAGGCGGAAGGCGCGGCACGCACGCTTTCGAAGCTGTCGCCGATGAAACTCCTCACCAGCCCGCTGCGGCGCGCCCGCGAGACTTCGCTGCCGCTCGCCGCGCTGTGGAAGCGCGATGCCGCTGTGGAGAACGCCGTGGCCGAAATTCCTTCGCCGCACGGGCTTGGCCTCGCCGAGCGAGCCGAGTGGTTGCGCGGCTTCATGCAGGGTTCGTGGCATGGTGCGTCGCCCGATCTCGCGACCTGGCGCGAAGCCTGTGTCGCGGCGCTCGTCGCGCAGAAGGAAGACGTCGTCGTCTTCTCGCATTTCATCGCGATCAATGTCGCGGCGGGTTCAGCGCTTGGCGACGACCGCGTGATCCTCTATCCGCCGGACAATGGCTCCATCACCATCCTTGAGACGGACGGCACAAGGCTGCATCTTCTTGAGCGCGGCGCCCAGGCAGATACGAAGGTGAACTGATGTCCAAAGAACCCCATGAGATGACGGCGTCGGAGCTGTCGGCGATGTTCGCCAGCCGCGACCTGTCGCCGGTCGAAGTCGCGGAGTCGAGCTTCGGCCGCATCGAGGCGCTGGACGCGCAGGTCAATTCCTTCTGCCACATCGACACCGGCGCCTCGCTCGCGATGGCCGAGGCGTCCGAAGCGCGCTGGCTGGCAGGCGAGCCTCTGTCGCCGCTAGACGGCGTGCCGGTTGCCGTGAAGGATCTCCTGGTGACGAAAGGCTGGCCGACGCGGCGCGGCTCGCTCACCGTCGATCCCAATGCCTATATCGACACCGACGCGCCGACCGTCGCGCGCCTGCGCGAAGCCGGCGCGGTGCTGATCGGCAAGACGACTACGCCCGAGTTTGGCTGGAAGGGTTCGAACGACAGTCCGCTCACCGGCATCACGCGCAATCCGTGGAATTTGGCGAAGACGCCGGGCGGCTCATCTGGCGGCACGGCTGCCGCAATCGCGGCGCGCTTTTGTCCGATCGGCCTCGGCACCGATGGGGGCGGCTCCATCCGCATCCCGTCGAGCTTCACCAATGGCTATGGCCTCAAGCCGAGCTTCGGCCGCGTGCCGGCTTATCCGCTGTCGCCGTTCGGCACGCTCGCGCATGTCGGGCCGATGAGCCGCACCGTGCTCGACAGCGCGATGCTGCTGAACGTGATTGCCAAACCCGATGCGCGAGACTGGTATTCGCTGCCTTATGAACCGACCGACTATGCCGCCGAGATCGAGACGCCGCTGAAGGGCAAGCGCATCGCCTTCAGCCCGCGCATGGGTTTCGCGAAGCGCGTACTGCCTGAGATTGAGGCGCTCGTCGCCGCGGCCGCCAAGCGCTTCGAGGCGCTGGGCGCGCATGTCGATCTGGTCGATCCGCCGGGTGGTGATCCGGGTCCGACGTTCCGGACATTGTGGTGGTCCGGTGCCGGCATTCTCCTCGGCGACTATGCGGACGACATGAAGAAGCTGCTCGATCCGGGCCTGCGCCGCATGACGGAGGAGGGCGTCGCGATCACCAAGAAGCAATATCTCGAAGCCAATCTCGCACGCGGCGCCTATGGCAGCGCGATGCGGCAGTTCATGGAGAAGTACGATTTCCTTCTGACGCCGACGCTTGCGACGACTGCGTTCGATGTCGGCAAGCTGTCGCCGCTCGACGATGACGGCAATGCCTGGATGGCGTGGACCCCGTTCAGCGTGCCGTTCAATCTCACCCAGCAACCGGCCGCGACCGTGCCATGCGGCTTCTCGAGCGACGGCCTGCCGGTGGGCTTGCAGATCGTTGGCAGGATGTACGACGACGCCGGCGTGCTGGCCGCGTCCTACGCCTATGAGCTGGCTGATCCGCAATACGAGAAAACGCCGGCCGGGTTTTAGCGCCTCTAATCTCTCCCGCTATCGCGGGCGAGGTTAGTACCTTCTTCGACCTCCCCCTCGTGGGGAGGTCGAAATTTGCAGAGCAAATTTCGGGTGGGGGGAGTTGCAGGGCGTTGAGACACCCCCACCCGAAAAATCGCTGCGCGATTTTGTCGACCTCCCCACAAGGGGGAGGTTAAAAGAAGTTGCACCCGTTCCAGCTTTTTGTATTGTGCGCGCCATGGACACAAAGCTCATTTCCGCGCGACGCCGTACCACCTTCCGATGGGGTGGCTGAAGGCGCGCGACTATCACGCGAGATTTCATCAAGCCCCGCCGGTTCGCGCGGGGCTTTCGTTTTCTGGGCTTCTCCGATCCGGCACACCACGACCGGAGCAAGCAATGGACATACCCAGACTACATGCGCAGGTGGAAGAGACCTGTATGAACGCCTGGCCGGCGCTCAAGGATATCTTTTATGACGGCTGGTTGATCCGCCTGGCCAGAGGGGCGACGCGCCGCACCAACTCGGTCAACATCATCAGCGCCGGCCGCCGTCCGCTCGCCGACAAGATCGAATATTGCGAGTCGATCTATCGCGCGCACGGGCAGCCCGCCTATTTCCG
>DASZCC010000318.1:0-2186 GCA_035943485.1 Rhizomicrobium sp.
TGACGGGATCGGGCAAGACCGAGACTTATTTCGAAGCGATCGCGCAGACGCTGCGTGCCGGTAAGCAGGCGCTGATCCTGTTGCCCGAGATCGCGCTGACCGTTCAGTTCCTTGAGCGCTTCGCCGAACGCTTCGGCTGCCGTCCGACTGAGTGGCATTCCGATCTCTCGCAGAAGGAGCGCACGCGCGCCTATCGCGCCGTGATGAACGGCGAAGCGCGGGTAATCGTGGGTGCGCGCTCGTCGCTATTCCTGCCGTTCAAGGAACTTAGGCTCATCATCGTCGATGAAGAGCATGAGCAGGCTTACAAGCAGGAAGACGGCGCGATCTATCACGCACGCGACATGGCGGTGGTGCGGGCGCGCAGCGAGGATTGCCCCGTAGTGCTCGCCAGCGCGACACCGTCGATGGAAAGCTGGGTGAACGCGGCGACCGGGCGCTACGCGCATCTGCGCCTGCCGCGCCGCCATGGCGCCGCGGTTCTGCCCCAGACGAAACTGATCGACCTGCGCCATGAGAAGACCGAGGCAGGGACGTGGCTGTCGCAGCCCTTGCGCGATGCACTGACCGCGACGCTGGAGGCCGGCGAACAGGCGATGCTGTTCCTGAACCGGCGCGGTTATGCGCCGCTGACGCTGTGCCAATCCTGCGGGCACAAGATGACCTGCCACGATTGTTCGTCCTGGCTGGTGGAGCATCGCTATCGCAAGCGGCTGATGTGCCACCAATGCGGGTTCGAGACACACGTTCCACCGGTCTGTCCGGAATGCGCCGCGCAGGGCAGTCTCATCGCGTGCGGGCCTGGTGTAGAGCGTGTGGCGGAAGAGTTCGTCAGCCTGTTCCCACAGGCGCGCGTCGCCATCGCATCGTCGGACATCCTGCATGGCCCGAAGGAAACGCAGGCCGCGATCCGCGCGATGGGCAAGCGCGAGATCGACGTGCTGATCGGTACGCAGATCGTCGCCAAGGGGCATCACTTTCCGCAGCTTACATTGGTGGGTGTGATCGACGCGGACCTTGGCGGTTCCGACGGCGACGTGCGAGCGCGCGAGCGGACGTTCCAGCTGCTGCATCAGGTGGCGGGACGTGCAGGACGCGCCGAGAAGCCCGGTCTGGTGCTGGTGCAGACGCGCAATCCGGCCGACACCGTGATGGGCGCGCTGGCATCCGGCGACCGCGATGCCTTCTACGAGACCGAACGCGGTTTTCGTGAACGAGCCAACGCGCCGCCCTACGGACGGCTCGCGGCACTGATTATCTCCAGCCATGACGGCGACGCGGCGCGTGAGGCGGGACGGGCGCTTTCGAAAGCCGCGCCATCAGCGCGCGGCGTGAAAGTGTGGGGCCCGACACCAGCCTTCTATCACCTGCTCCGCGGCCAGACGCGCGAGCGTTTGCTGGTACAGGCCGAACGCAACGTCGACATCCAGGCCTATCTCCGCGCCTGGCTGAGCGCAGCGACACCGAAATCCGTGCGCATCACGGTGGATATCGATCCGGTGAGTTTTTTCTAGCTATGCTCTATCCTTCACGTCATCGCCGGGCTTGTCCCGGCGACCCATACGCTCCGTGTTGCAGTTGTGCGTATGGGTGGCCGGCACGGGGCCGGCCATGACGAACATTTGGAGAGCGCAAATGATGACCCGCCTCGCCCTCGCCGTCCTCCTTGCCCTCACGGTCCCCGCTTTTGCCGCGGCTTACGACAAGACCGAGACCACCTCCGCCTATACGCTGCGTCTGCGCGTGCCGACCGAAGCGATGGCGATCGCGCCGCTCAAGACGGAGATCTTCGCGCGCTTCGCCCGCGACAGCGCGGAGATCAAGACGGACTCCGTCAGCGACCAGAAAGACATGCCGGAGCACTTTCACCCCTACGACCTCGACACGCTGTGGCGCGTAACGTTCAACAGCCCGGACGTGCTCAGCCTGTCCGGCTACAGCTTCGTCGACCAGAACGGCGCGCACCCGAATGCCGGCTACGACAGCATCGTATGGGACAAGTCCGCGAACCGCGCCGTGCCGATCAACGAACTGTTCGCGAAGGACCAGCTCGAGCCAGCGCTCAGGGCGATCGCGACCTATGCCAAGGCAGAACTGATCAAATTCGTCAGCGAACAGGAAGGCGCACCCGCCGATTCATCCATGGCCGACGAAGGCATCGCACCCGATCCGAAGAAGCTCGGCCA
>DASZCC010000319.1:0-16236 GCA_035943485.1 Rhizomicrobium sp.
GGAGGCCGAGGCGAAAGCGCTGTGCCTGTTGGTTCTGCACGAGAGTGCGTTCCTAAGGCCGCAAAACTTTCAAGCGCATCACCCGCATTTCGCGGGCGTTCGCGTTTCTAGGCGTTCCAGGTGCTTGCGATGTGATCGGGGTCTTCCTGGCTGGCGCGCTCGGAGGTCAGGAAGTCGTAGTAGCCGCAACGCCCGCCCGGATAGGTCCGGCAGATCGTGGGTCGCGCCGTGTAGATCGTGCAGCGCCGCGCATCGGTATCGAAGAAGCGGCAGATCTTGCCGAAATGCTCATCGGCCTTGCGGCGCATCGCATACTTCTCGTCGCCATCGACCTTGGTGAACTTCTTGCGCGCCTCGCGGAAGCCCAGACCGAAATGCTTGGCGAGACGTTCAACGTCACGCTTGTTCAGCGGGATGATCGGATAGGAGCAGCAGTAGCCGGGGCATTTGGCGCAATTATAGAGCATCAGCGATTCCTGGGTCTCATTCGAGATAGCGGCACTTCAGGCAGCGTGTAAAGCGCAACCGTCTCGCATCAGGCGATTTCGACCGTGAACCGGTAGACGCCGTCGAGCCAGCCGGTGACTTCGCGCGCGGCATCATGATCGATCGCTGCATAGCGTTTGCGCAATCGCGCCGCGCTCTCACCCAGCCGGTCCAGCCCGGCATCGTTGAGGAAAAGCATATCCCGATGCAGCAATCGCGCGAGTTCCATGCCGCATACCGCCTCGGCCGCCGCGAGGAACGCGCTGCCATATTCGTAAGCATTGCCCTTGGCATAGCTGTCGGCGAGCGACAGCGCCGGAATGCGCGTCAGCACCGGTTGCAGCGCCGGATTGACGGAGTGCGCCGCCAGATGCGGACCGATGCTCGCCGGCCGGCCGGTGAAGGCGCGGATATGCAGGAACTGGGACATGCGCTGCCCGTCATTGACCGGATAATTGTCCCACAGCATCGGCTTGCGGCGCAGCTGATCGGACACCCGCGCCAGATGGCCGGGCGAGTATTCCTTCGAGCAGACTTCCTCGCCGGTCCAGTAGACCGCGATCTTCGGATCCAGCATCCGGCCCAGGTCTTCGAGATAGTTCGCCGGACGCTGTCCGAAGAAGCGGTCGAGGACGGGATCGTCGGTGTAGTAGCTCGGACAGACGATCAGGCGGCTGGCCTTCGTGCGCGCCCCGACCCAGTGCAGGATGTCGGCCTGTGTCGCGGCAAGATCAGGCAGGTCGCCGCGCATGTCGTCGAACAGGATCGCGAGATCCTCGACGCCCCAGGCATCGAACTGGGCGAGCTTTGCCGCCAGCGCCGCTTTCGCCTCGCCATTGAAGTCACGATAGAGCTCGTAAGGACTGAGACCAACGCCGAAGCGCACGCCAACGGCGCGGCATTGCACGGAGAGTTTCGCGAGGGCGTCGGCTTCGTCGGCAGGATGATCCTCACGCCAGCGCTTGCGCAGGAATTCGTCGGCCTTGGGCGCGTAGATGTAATGATCGTAGCCATGCGGCTTGAGGAATTCGGCGTTCGCCTGCCGCTGCTGCCAGCTCCACGGCTTGCCGTAATAGCCCTCGATCAGTCCGAGCTCTGTGCCCATGGCCTACTCTCTGGATGTGGCGAGATAGAACAGCACGGCCATTGTGCAGAGGTCGAGGGTGTAGAGATAGCGATAGTCGCAGGCGAGCGAGATGAAGAAGAAGCTCGCGGTGAAGGAGAGCAGCCCCGCGATCAGGCAGGCGAAGACAATATCGGCAGGCCGTCGGCGCCAGATGAGGAAGACGAAAGCAGCAAGCGCAGCCAGCGCCCAGAACAGATGTGAGAACACCGGCGTGCCCATGAACGCGGCGCCGTATGCAACGAAGGCACGGTCCTTCGCATCGCGCCGCGCTGCGAGGCCCAGCTGCTTCAGGGCATCGGCCGGCCCCTCGATGCCGGCGAACAGCGGCCGGCAGGCGACGATATCCGGCGTGAGGAACACCCAGCGAAACGCATCGGCCCGCAACGACAGATAAAGCGCGGGATGCGAGAGGATCAGTGCGCGCCACTGGTCGGCGATAATCGCGGACTTGGTTCGCTCCACCGCAGTCGTGATCGCATCGGAAGCGGCGACCGGATCGTTGCGCTGCGGCGTGTAGAGCCTGGCGCCGGTTGTCTCAAGTTCATGCGCCAGCCGCGGCGCTTTCCTACGCAGATACTCGAGCGGAACACCCCGGTACGCTGCGCCGGCAAGATCGTAGGTCTGGAGCAACTCGACCTGTTCGCCAGGTCCGGAATCCCGCGAGCTCCGAAGATCGAGTACGAAGCCTGCGGCGAGGGTGATCATGCCGGCTAGCGCGAGCCAGACAACGCCCCAAGCAATCGCCCGTCGCCGGCCGGTGTTCCATTCGCCAGCGATAACCGCCGCAGCCGCGAAAGGCAGAAGTATCGCGCCGTTCTGTCTGGCAAGCGCCGCAAGGGAAAGAAGGAGCAGGGAACTGGCGAGCAGTACCAATCGATGCCTGCCTGTCGTCGCATGCGCCAGACAGACGAAACCCGCCAGCATCGCATCGGCGAACAGCACGTCCTTCCAAACGATGCCTTGATAAAGAAGGAACTGCGGGAGGAGGCAGAGGACCGCTGCAATGCAAAGCGGAACCAGTCCACCGCCGGCAGGACGGAGCCACAAAAGTGAGGCCAGGGCGCCGAACGCCAGGATGGCATCGAATGCAATGAACAGCCCGGCGCCCGGCGATATTGCATCGCCCAGGCCCAGCATCCAGGCCATCACCGGCGGATGCCAGCTGTTGTACTGCCCCAGACGTCCCTCGAGCAGCTGCAGGACGGAGTCCGGGGAAAGCTCCCCCGGCCAGTGCAGTGCAATCGTCGCGAGGCAGGCGACTGCGACGATCGCGCCTGTTGCCTGCCTCAGGAAGGACGGATTCATAAGGTCTTCTTTGGCATGGCCAATTCGAATCCGCTAAGATCGCGCCGGCGCATTGCACGGCCGTGGAGCAAGAAGAAAATGACAGGCGGCATCAAGGCTCGTCCCAACGGGGTGGCCAGCCAGTAGCATGTCAGACAAGCCCGTCTTCTACGACGCCTCCGGGCGGAGATCAGCGCGCGCCACGTTCGTCGGCTGGGTACTCGCGATCATCAGCCTTGCGCTCGGCGCCGCGTTCATGTGGAGCCTTTCGCACGCCCAGCCGATGGCGCAGCTGCACCTGCGCGGCAAGCTGACGGCCGTCATCCAGCCCGATGTGGAAAAGAAGGCGGTGGCGCCGGGACTGCTTCGATCCGCTGCGCGGCTGGCCGCCGAGGCCCGGGCCCGCCGCGAGGAACGCGCCCGTCACCGGATCGAGCGCACGCAACGGCGCCTTCCGCTGCGCGCACTGTCGGCCGTGCTTCGTCCCCAGGATGGCCGTTCGCTTTCGATCGCCTTCTATCCCAACTGGGAAGAGGCTGCGTTCCCGGCCCTGCAGCATGCGCTGCCACATCTCGACTGGCTGATGCCGACCTGGCTGGCGTTGCAAGGTCCGAACCTCGAACTGAAGGACGCCTTCGACGCGCGGCTGCTGAACTATCTGCGCGGCGCGAAGCCCGGACTTGCGATCCTTCCGGTCCTGCAAAACGCAACGCTCGGAAAATGGGATGGCCCCGGCCTTCAAGCATTGCTCGCCGATCCCAAGCGCAGCGCCGATCTTCGCGACAAGCTCGTCGCCTTTATCGCTGCCCACAAGCTGCAGGGCATCACGATTGACTTTGAAGAAGTACCGGTCGCCGCCCATCCAGCGCTTGAGACCTTCCTCAAGGACCTGTCGAAGGCCTTCATTCCGCGTGGCTGGGTCATCGCACAGGCGGTGCCGTTCGACGACGATACCTGGCCGTACGCCGCCTACGCGCGCATCGTCGATTACACGGTGCTGATGGCCTATGACGAGCACGACGACACCGGCGCCGCCGGAAGCATCGCCGGCCAGACCTGGTTCGAAGACACGCTCGACAAGCGCATGACCTCGCTGACGCCAAGCCGGACGATTGTGGCGCTGGGAAGCTATGGCTATGACTGGAACGGCGGCCATGCCGATGCCCTGACGTTCAATGATGCGGTGGTCGCGGCGCATGACTCCGAAGCGAAGATCAGCTTCGACGATGCCACCGACAACCCGCACTTCTCTTATGTCGAGGACGACAACACCAAGCACGATGTGTGGTTCCTCGATGCCGCGACCGTCTATAACCAGATCCACTCCGCCGATATCTATCGACCGGCCGGTTATGCGCTGTGGCGGCTGGGCAGCGAGGATCCGTCACTTTGGCAGGTGATGGGAAAGCCTTATGGCTCGCCGGTTTCAGGCATCCAGGACATCCCGGTCAGCCCGGACATCGACTACGAAGGGCAGGGCGAAATCCTGCGTGTCGAGGCGAGCCCGTCTGCCGGTGCACGCACACTGGACATGGACCCATCGACGGGCGACATCGACGACGAGACCTACACGCATCTGCCGACCAACTATGTCGTCCGCCAGTTCGGCGTGGCGCCGGGGAAAGTGGCGCTGACCTTCGACGACGGGCCCGATCCCGAATGGACGCCACAGATTCTCGATATCCTCAAGGCGAAGCACGTACCAGCGACGTTCTTCGTGATTGGCGCGAATGCGGAAGCCAATCCCGGCCTGGTGCAACGCATCCTTGCCGAGGGTCACGAGCTCGGCAATCACACCTATACTCACCCTAATCTTGCCGACACACCCGACAGCGTGGTGTCGCTGGAATTGAACGCGACGCAGCGTCTGGTTCAGGCACTGACGGGTCGCTCGCTGGTTCTTTTCCGTCCGCCTTACCTGGGCGACGCAGAGCCGGGCGACGTCAGCGAACTCATTCCGGTGCTAATCGCGCAGGACATGGGCTACGTCACAGTCGGCGAACAGATCGACCCGGTCGATTGGGCGCTGCCCGGTGTCGCCACGATCATCAAGCGCGCTGTGAACGGCGTCACCGATCCAAACCCTGCCAAGCGCGGCAGCGTAATCCTGTTGCATGACGCCGGCGGCGACCGTTCGCAGACAGTCGCGGCATTGCCTGCGATGATCGATGAGCTGAAAGCCAAAGGCTACAAGTTTGTCCCGATCTCCGACCTCGCCGGTCTTACAAGGGATCAGGCGATGCCGCCGCTTGCACCGTCGCTCAGTCTTCTGACCGATCGCGTAGTGTTCCTCGCACTCAGCTGGGCCGGGCGGATACTTTATTATCTCTTCCTGGCAGCGATCTGGCTTGGCGTGTCGCGACTGATCTTCTTGGCGGGTCTCAGCCTGTCCAATCTTCGCGCTGAGCGCCTCGCCGGTGAGCCGCCGCCGGCGAACCACATCCGCGCCAGCGTGATCGTGCCGGCGTTCAACGAAGAGAAAGTCATTGTTCAGACCGTCGAGAGGCTGCTGGACAGCGATCATCCCGAGCTTGAGATAATCGTTGTGGATGACGGCTCGAAGGACAAAACCTTCGAGGTCCTGCAGGCACGCTTTACCGGCGAGAACCGGGTGTCGCTGGTGCAGGTCGCCAATGGCGGCAAGGCTCGCGCGCTGAATGTGGGCCTGTCGCGTGCGAGCGGCGAAATCATCGTTGCACTCGACGCGGACACTGTCTTCCAGCGCGACACAATCCCGCGTCTGCTGCGCTGGTTCGACGACCCGAAAGTTGGCGCAGTCGCTGGCAATGCGAAAGTCGGCAATCGCACCAACATGGTCACGCGCTGGCAAGCACTGGAATATATTGTTGCGCAGAATCTGGAACGCCGCGCACTTGCGGCCCTTGGAACGCTTACTGTCGTGCCGGGCGCGGTCGGTGCCTGGCGCCGGTCTGCGCTGCTGGCGCTCGGCGGTTTCCGGTCCGACACGCTGGCCGAGGACCAGGACCTGACCATCGGCATGCAGGAGAAAGGTTATCGCGTCCGCTTCGATAGCTCGGCAATTGCCTGGACCGAAGCGCCGTCGACATTCTCGGGCCTTGCCAAGCAGCGCTTCCGCTGGGCCTACGGCACGCTGCAATGCCTATGGAAGTATGCGCATCTGACCTTCAATCCGAAGTATGGCGCGCTCGGCATGCTCGCGCTGCCGCAGGTCTGGCTCTTCCAGATCGCGCTTACCGCTCTCGCGCCGCTGGCTGATCTATTGCTCATCTGGCAGCTGATCTCACAATGGATAGCCTATCGCCAGCACGGCTCCGAGTTCACCAATACCGATCTGGTAACGGTCGGGATCTATTACGTTGTCTTTGTCGTGGTCGACATCCTCGCTGCGACATTCGGTTTTCTCATGGAACGGCGTGAGAACTGGTCGCTGCTGTTGTGGTTGCCGCTGCAGCGTTTCGGCTATCGCCAGCTCATGTATTACGTCGTGGTGCGTTCGATCTCGACGGCAATCCGCGGCCGCTTTGTGGGCTGGGGTAAGCTGGAGCGCACCGGCACTGTCAAGGCACGCAGCTAGCGCGGCGCCATGAAAAGGCGGTCATCATCGCGGCGGATCACGCGATAATTCCGGGCAAGCGATTGTGCGATGCGAGTCGTCGGAGCGAATTCGCTTGGCGACTCGAATTCCACAATTGCGAAAGCGCGGTGGTCTAGCAGAGACACAAACGCCGCATCGCTCCGCACACGTTTGGCGTATTGCTGCCCGAGATTGAACAGATCCGCTTCTGCCGGCTTGCTGGCCCAGTAGCAGAGCGACAGCATCTCGCAGATCGCAGGCCCTTTGGCATTCGTGATCAGCTCAATTTCGCTGCGCGCTGCTGCAGTGTCGTCCTCCATCGGATGCAGCCAATAGTCTGACGTCCGCCAGTCCGGACCTAGAAGGAAAACAAGGATTGCAAGAGGGAGCACATAAATGAGTGCGAGTACTGGACGAGAAACATCCCGCACTGTTCGGTTAAGCAGAACACCAGCAGAAAGGCTGAGTGCGATGTCCGCATCGAACAATGCGTTGACGTCGACCCCGTCTCCACCCAGAAAAAAGATTCCGGCGCCAGCTGCAGTCGCCGCGTAGATCGCGCAGAACATGGCGTACCGATCGCGCCGCCAGAGAACCGCGAGCAATACGGTGCCGGCAGTCGGCACCGCCGCCCAGGGCAACCACACCCGCATCGCCGCGACAATGTTGGAAGCGTGATAGAGCCGGGGGGCTGCAAGTTGCGTAAACAGTCCTGTCCCGAATGCCTCTCGGAATATGCCCATCCCGATCAATAGGAAGATCAGGCCGCTGATTATGAACGTGACGCCGAGCCTGCGATCCAGCAGAAGAAGCCAAGCGCCAGTTGTGATCGGCAACAGGACGAGATTGTGCTTTATGAAGAAAGCAACCGTGAAGATCAGCGCCGCCATCACCATCGTTCGTGGAGAGCGTGGCTCCAGGAGAGTTACGAGCAGACCGCCCATTGCAACCGCATGTCCGAGCAGTTGGGGATCATCCATACCTACATAGTCGGACGTGAGGAGGAGGCAGCTCGCAAAGAGCAGCACTGCAAAAGCCGCTTCTGTCCGCGTGCAGCCCATGCGTCGAGCCGCGACGGACATCATCATAGCAACGGCCATGAACGAGATCAGCGCAACAATTCTGCCGGTGATAATTGCGTCTCCGCCGACCAGACCGATGAAGTAGAAGGACAGAGGAGGGTAATTGTTGGTCATCAGACTGGACGCAGCCGGATAGGGCGAACCATGCAAGGCGGCGGCCTGTGCGAAGTAGGCATTCCAACCTTCGTTGGGATCGAGCGGTACGCGCAGCCCGATCACGCCCAGCACATGGATGATTCCCACAACACAACCAGCGCCGATCGCGATTACTGCGATGCGCAGCACATAGTCATTGCGGCTGGTCATATCGTGCAGCGCTGGTCGTGGACGATATCGTAGATTGTATAGAAGCTGCCTTCATGCCGCGGCTTCAACATCGGAGGCACCGGCGATCGCGTGCCGCCACCGTGGACCATCAGGACCTGATCGAAGTGGCACTGAAAGCGCATGAGATAGGGAAAAACCGTCTCTATATCGATGTCGCCATTGACCCGGTTTTGCGCAAGATCGGTCAACTCGGAAATGTCGGGTGGCGAGCCTTCCTGCGCTGTGCCGGCGACATATTCTTCCAATGGCGGATTGACCCGCACCACGTGCTGGCCACGTGTGGCGAAGAGGAGCTGTGTGGCCGCAGCACGATCGATCACGGCGTACTCACCCATGTGCCAGTAGGGTTGATCGGATGACCAGCCGAGTGAGTCGCCGTCAAGAACCGTGAGAATGCGCGCGTCCGGGCGTATCGCCGTAGCGTTGGTGCGGAATTCGCGGTAGCGAGCGTCGTAATATTGCCAGTTGCCAGCAAGAACGAGCGCGCTGAATCCAAGACCGACGAGCGCGACGGCGCCTGCGGTGATCGCTGCGCGTGACGGAAGGCGCAGGTCTGTCGCTGCGAAGGCGATGGTGCCGAGGACCGGCGGAAGGCGAAGGTCGACGCCCCAGCCGCCTAGCGCCCATTCCGGCATGAACAAAACGCCTAGAAGCAGTGCCACCAGCACGCCGAACATCCTGTTGTCGATACGCAAGATGCGCGTCGCAACGCCGGAGATGAAAAGAACGATCAGCGTGCCAGTCAGAAAGAAGGCGGGCACGTCGAAATGATATTGTATCGCGGCTTCGTAGCGATCGAGTATCGAGTCGGCAAAGTTGAAGGCAAGCTTCCCGCCATCACCTGCAGGCTTGAGCAGGACGAACGCGACAGCGGCCGGCAGGATAATCATGGCAAGTGTTGCCGCGCGCCGTGCGATGTCTGGAATCGTTACACGGCCACGCCAGAAGACCGATAGTTCGTAGCAGCCGATCATCAGAAGAAGCGTGGCCAGCGCAAAGAGATGACAGAAATAGATCGCGGTAATGGCCGCCGTAAATCCCAGGACGTGAAGGAGACTGCGTTTGCCGTCCGTTGCTATCCAAGCTGCGAAAACGAGGAAGGCGACCCCCATGGCGAAGGTATAGTTGAGGAAGCCCCACATGAAGTTGACGTTATAGGCAAAGAATGCCGCAAGCAGCACGCTTGCGCTCGAACGACCATAAAGCGCGCGCTGGATCGCGGCGGGCCCCAGAACCCACATGACGACCGTTATGCTGATGAAGAGTTTCGTAGCCACTGCGAGCGGTATGACCCGCGCCATCAGCGGAACGATCGCTTCGGACGCCAGGTTGGGCACCCAAGTCCAATCGATCGCATAGTATTGCGAGGCGTGTCCCATCAAGAGATAGAACGTTGCCAAGTGCGCGGGATAGTCGGGCATCGCCGGCATCGCGACGCTCCATAGCGGCAGCGCAAGCAGGACGGCCGCGACGATGGCTGCGAATATCGGCCAATTCCGGCCGGCGGCTGACATGACCGACGATTTCCCCTTGTTGGGAATCGTATAGCGCCCCCGGACTTCAATGAAAATCCCGTGATTTCGGCAGCACACGGACATTGCGGGGATGCCGGGGGCTGCGCGAGTCCGGACGTTGATAGGCAAGGTCCTCAAGCCGCCCCTGGAAAGGACGGACTTCGTCCTCGGTAAGCCGGTTGAGGTCGTCGCTGCGGTCGCTGATGCGCTCGGCCACAAGGTGAACTACGCTTTCGGCGCTCTGCACCTTGCCTTCGATCAAGAGCAGGCGCGCGCCCATCACTTCGCGCCGGAACTGCTCAAGGATGCGGGGCCAGACCACGACATTGGTAATGCCAGTCTCATCGCTCAGGGTGATGAACACGACGCCGGCATCTCCCGGCATCTGGCGAACCAGCACAATGCCGGCGCAGCGTGCCGCGCTGCCGTCTGCAGTGGCTTCGATCTCGGCGCAACTCTTCACGCGTTCGGCCCGGAAGCCCTCGCGCAGGAACTGCATCGGATAGCCCTTCAGTGACAGGCGCATGGTCTGATAGTCGGAAATCACATGCTCTGCGAGCGGCATCACGGGGAGTGCTTGTGTTGTCTCTGCCGGAAGCTCTTTCATTCGCTGCGCTTCGAACAGCGGCAGGACGTGATGATCGGGCAGTCGGCGCACAGCCCAAATCGCCTCGCGCCTGTCCAATCCCACCGAGCGCAGAGCGTCGGCATCGGCCAGCATCATCAGCGCCTTTTTGGCCAGTCCAGCGCGGCGGATAAATTCACCGAAGCCCGGATAGCCATAGCCGCGGTTCTCCATGACCTGCCGTGCCCAGTCCTCACGAAATCCGTCGATCTGGCGAAAGCCGAGGCGGAGCGCGAGCGCGCCAGTGGCCCTACGCTCCAGCGTGTTGTCCCAGCCGCTGAAGTTTATGTCGGGCGCGAGCGCTTCCACGTCATGCTCGCGGGCGTCGCGCACGATCTCGGCCGGTGCATAGAATCCCATGGGCTGGGAGTTCAGCAAAGCGCAGCCGAATGCCGCCGGATAATGCTTCTTCAGCCACGACGAGATGTAAACGAGATGTGCAAAGCTAGCCGCGTGGCTCTCCGGGAAACCATACGAGCCGAAGCCCTCAATCTGCTTGAAGCAGCGTTCCGCGAAATCCTGTGTGTAGCCTCGCCGCGTCATGCCGCCGATGAACTTGTCACGGTAACGGTCGATCGTGCCAAGATTGCGGAACGTCGCCATGGCACGACGCAGGCCGTTAGATTCATCGGGTGTGAACTTCGCCGCCACGATGGCAAGCCGCATGGCCTGTTCCTGGAACAGCGGCACGCCCATCGTTTCCTTCAGCACCTGATAAAGTTCGTCAGGCGGTCCGTGATCGGGATGCGGCTCGGGATAGACAACTTCTTCGTCGCCTTTGCGGCGTTTGAGATAGGGATGCACCATGCCGCCCTGGATCGGACCAGGTCGCACGATCGCGACTTCGACGACTAGGTCGTAGAATTTGCGCGGCTTCAAGCGAGGCAGCATGTTCATCTGCGCCCGGCTTTCCACCTGGAACACGCCGATGGCATCGGCCTTGCACAGCATGTCATAGACCGCCGGATCCTCCCGCGGCACGTTGGCGAGGTCCCATTCCTTTCCTTCATGCAATCGGATGAGATCGAATGCCTTGCGAATGCAAGTCAGCATGCCCAGTGCCAACACATCGACCTTCATCAGGTTCAACGTGTCCAGATCATCCTTGTCCCATTCGATGAAATAGCGGTCGTCCATCGCCGCCGGGCCGATCGGTACCATCGTGTTGAGCGCATCGTCGGTGAGCACAAAGCCTCCGACATGCTGCGAAAGATGCCGTGGGAACCCCATGATCTCATTGGCGAAGTGCAGGGCACGCGCGATGGCCAGATTGTGCGGGTCGAGCTTGCCCTGCCGCACTTGGTTCTCTCTCAACGCTTCGCCCCAGCTGCCCCACACGCTACCAGCAATGGAGGCGGTAATGTCCTCGCTTAGCCCGAACACCTTGCCGACCTCGCGGATGGCACTGCGCGGACGATAGTGAATGACAGTCGCTGTCAGCGCAGCGCGGTGATGGCCATAACGCTGATAGACATGCTGGATGACTTCCTCACGACGCTCGTGTTCAAAATCGACGTCGATATCGGGTGGCTCGTTGCGTTCGACCGAGATGAAGCGCTCGAACAGCAGGTCGATCTGCAATGGATCAACAGCTGTGACGCCGATTGCGTAACAGACAGCTGAGTTGGCCGCAGACCCACGCCCCTGGCAGAGGATTTTCTTTTCCCGCGCAAAGGCAACGAGATCACGAACCGTAAGGAAATAGTGGGCGTATTTCCGTTCACGGATAACCGCGAGTTCCTTCTCGATCGTCTCGCGAACCTTGGATGGAATACCGTCGGGATAGCGCTGCGCTGCTCCATCCCAGGCGAGATCGTGCAGATGCTCATCTGCCGTCTTGCCGGGTGGCACAGGCTCGTGCGGATAATTGTATTGAAGATCGGTAAGCCGAAAGAGGATCCTGTCTGCAAAATGCACGGTCTGCGCAATTGCGTCGGGATAGTCGCGGAACAGCCGCACCATCTCCGCTGGCGTTTTGAGGTGACGCTCAGCATTGGCCTCAAGCAGCTTACCTGCCTTGTCGATCGTCACATGCTCGCGAATGCAGGTGATGACGTCCTGAAGTGCGCGGCGCTCAGGCTCGTGATAGAGAACGTCGTTCACGGCAAGAAGTGGCACACGTGTCTCGCCCGCAATCGTGTTCAGCCGTCGCAGCCGCCGCTTGTCGTCACCGTGATGCAGCATGGAAGCTGCAAGCCAGACACGGCCGGGTGCTTCCTGACGCAGGCGTGACAGCAACGTCTTGAGCGTTACGAAACTTCCACTAGCTGGCGGCATGACAGCAAAAAGCAGCCCTTCGTGCCGAGGCAGATCGTCATGCACCGTCATCAGATCTTCGAGACAGAGTGTGCAGTCGCCTTTCTTGGCACGGTGCTTTCCGGCCGACAGCAGCTGGCAGAGACGGCCATAGGCGGCACGATCGGTGGGATAGGTCAGGATATCCGGCGTGCCGTCTTCGAAAACCAGGCGTGTTCCAACCAGGAATTTCGGCAGGCGTTCAGGAAGTCCAGGTTCCTTAAAAGCAGCATAGGCGCGAACGGCACCGGCGAGTGTGTTGCGATCGGCAATGCCAATGGCGTGATAAGCGTAGCAGGCTGCTGTCAGGGCCAGCTCCTTGGGACGCGATGCTCCGCGCAGGAACGAGAAATTCGTTGTCACCGCGATTTCGGCATAAGGCGGCTGGTTCTCGAGTACGCGCAGAGGCGTCTCGGATTCAGGCGCAGGCTTCGGTGCGCGTTTGTCGCGAACCTCCTCCTTCATGCGAACAGACCGTGCATGTACCAGCGTGGATCAGCGGTCTCACGGCCATATATGCCGTCGCGGTAAACCCAGAAGCGACGGCCATCCCTGTCTTCAACGCGAAAGTAATCGCGCGTCCGACCGTGAGCATGCCACCATTCCATAGCGATGCGTTCCGGTCCTTCGGCATGTGACACAAGGTGGCGAACGCGCCGCCACTTGAAACTCGCCGGTGGTCCATCCGGCACTTCGGCCACGACATCAATGCATTCCGGACGTTCAAATAGCCTTATCGGCCTTCGGGGTGGCTCGCCTGCATTTCGCGTGTCCCATGCAAGCGTAGTGTCGTCTGCGTGCTGGGCAGGGACAGCGACACCGGCCGCTTCGGGTATATGTGTGTCTTGCGGCTGGAAGGTTAGCACACGATAGGCGCCAAACCGCGCGGAAAGCCGATCGATCAGGAAGGCGATTTCCTTGTCTTCATCAGCCTTGGTGTCGAGGCTCACGCTTTCGGCCACAAGCCTTTCGGCATGCAGCGCTGAAAGACGGATAAGATCGAAGCCGAAACCGGGATCTAGTGGATCGTTGAGCGCATCCAGCCGCGTGCGGAACAGTCTTGCGATGATCTCGGGATCACGCAGCGGCCGTGCCATTTCGATCGCGATGCGGCGAACGATGCCATCACTGCGGAAGAAGGCGGCCTCAAGAAGCCGCACGCCCTGACCGCGTTCCTCAAGAAGCTGGGAGAGGGAGCGTGCGAGCGCAGCCAGCGTGTCGGCGATGAAGGACTCCGTCACTACCGGTTCGGCGAAACGATGCTCGGCCATGAAATCGGGCACGACACGTTGCGGCGAGATTGGTTCATCACCCAGCCCCAGCGCGTGGTCGAGCCTCTGCATCATCAACTTGCCGAAGCGCGCCATCAGTTCGTCGCGTGTTCGACCTGCTACCTGTCCTATGGTCTTGAGCCCGGCACGGCGCAGGGCGTGCGTGTCCTTGATGTCGAGATCGAGTGCAGAGACTGGCAACGGCGCCATGCACACGGCTTCCTCGCCGGATGCAGCGATGACACCCGGTGCATAGCGTGCGAGGGCGCGTGCTGCCGCTTTGGTGCCGGCGATCGCAGCGCACACCGCAAATCCCTGATCCGCGATGGCATCGCGCACGGTCTTGAGCATCTCGGCTTCGCCGCTGAACAGAGAGCTCGCACCCGTAATGTCCAGTATGAGGCCGTGCGGCGGATCTAGCGCGACGAGCGGCGTGAAGCGGTCGCACCAGTCAGCGATCCCTGCGAGCAGGGTTTCGTCTGCCGGCAGGTCGGCTTCGGCGACCGTCATTGTGTTCACGATGGCGCGTGCACTGGCGAGGGGCATGCCGGGCCTGAGTTTCAGCCGTGCCGCATTGCGATCCACTGCATAGACTACGCGCGCATTGCCGCTGCGCATGGAAAGCACCAGCGGCTCATCCGGCGAGGCGAAGGCGTTCCTGCGCCGGAGCCGGTCTGTCGGCAGGCGAGGCAGCCAAAGCGCGAGGATCCGCCGTGTCGCAAAAAATCCGTTTGTCACTGTCCCACTCCATTATCCAGCGTCCGGTCTCTCCGTGCCGGTTGCGCGTGAGGGCGGCCTCGAACCGCGGGCTGCCCCAATCGTCGACCTCCTGCGAAGGTGACGAACGAACATGCCAGCGTGTTTCCGCGGCGCTCGGCTCAGAATCCATCTGTGTCCGCAGAAGAAAGGCGGTGACGCCTTTTTGCTGTGCGGCCAGCATCAGCCGGCGCGAAGCAGTGAGGTCGAGAACCTTCGGATTGCCGACAATCTCGATGATGACGGCGCCCAGCACAGCGCAGCTGAGGGCATCGGTCCCGGCTCGCAGGGCGTCGGTCGCGTCGGCTGCGCGCATCAGGATCACGCGATCCGGCGAGAGCCCAAGTTCGGCCAGACCGGTCGGTGCGAGACCGCCATATTCGAGACTCGCAAAATCCTGAGCGATCCAGATCAGCTTGCGGGCTGTGCTCGTCCGGTCGGCCAGACCGAGAAGGAAGCCTGTCGCGCCGGCGTCTGCTGCCTGTATCTCATGAAGGGTGCCGGTGATCAGCCCGCCACGCAGCAGGGTATCGACACCGGAATGACCGAGAGGGGTGCGCCGGCCTGCCTTGTCCTCCCCAAGGATGGGATGAAGGAGTTGTCTGGCTCCTTCCAGCTTTTCGAATATCGGTCGCATCTCATTTGTTCACTCTTTGTTCCATTATCAGAGAGCAAAGAGCGAGAGTCAAGTTTCCCGATAACCCCTTCGTACGACTATATCTTTTTAGACTTCTCCGATCCCGCGCAGGCCACGCAGAGCGACCGGAAGCCGGCCGAGCTATACGCCACCATCCTGGGCTCGATCGCCTCGAAGTTCTCCGCATTGCAGAGGCCGGATGAGAAATGCTCGATCGAGGAGTTGGCCGCGTTGACGATCATCATCGAGCCCGAGAAGAAGTGATAACCCCAATAGAGGTCGACCTCCTCGGCCTCCGGCAATGCCCGCCGCAACAATCCCATCAGGCGCGTCAGGATCGGATCGAACTTCTGGGCAAAGACTTCTGCCAATTCCGGCGTGCTAGAAAGCGTCGTCACGAACGCGCAAAAGTACCGCCATCCCGTGCCATTTTCCCGGTTCAGTCGGAAGGCAGGGCGCAAATACGCGGCGATGATGCCTTCAACCGAGAGATCCCCGCCGGACTCGGACTCATAACGATCCAGCTCCAGCGTCCGTTCATCGATCAGCACATCGGCTCGCCGTGCGAACACTGCGTCGAACACGCCTCGCTTGGATTCGAAGTAGTAATGAAGAAGCGCGGTATCGACATGGGCGAGCTCTGCGATCTCGCGCATGGTCACGCCATAGATGCCGTGCTTGGCAAACAGCTCCTCGGCGGAATCCAGTATCCGCTCGCTGGTCGCCTGGCTGCGCTGAGAGCGCCTTGAAGCTGTCTTATCGTCCAACAAAGCCCGCCGAAACGGCCTGCGGATCTTCCGCGCGGCACGCTCCCGGCGTCCGGCTAGCGGCGCCACTCCCTGCATTATCGTTTCCCCGTCAAACGATTTTGTTTTTGTTGGCGCAATGTTTACACGGAAGAAGCGTGCCCCCAAGCCTAAATGCCGCAGACTGGGAAAAATCTCTGACAAAATGTCGGGGACATTGATCGCGCAGTTAGCGTTACGTTGCGCCGCCGCAACACCGGGGCACCATTATTCAACAAGCGTTGAATTCCTTTTGACTTTCCCTCCTCCCATCACTCATTGATCGGTGAATTAGCACAAAACGTGCAGTCCGAGCAGGGGAGGCTCTCCAATGGTCCGTACCAAATTCTCATCGAAATTCTTCACCACCCTTCTCATGACATCGGCCTTCACCGTTCCTGCATTCGCGCAGGTCGAAGTGGTCGTGGTGACTGCCGAAAAAAAGGCTGAAGATCTCCAGACTGTTCCGATCGCAGTGACCGCGATCTCCGG
>DASZCC010000320.1:0-1597 GCA_035943485.1 Rhizomicrobium sp.
GGCGATGCTGCTCTATCTCGACCAGGCGCAATCGATCGGGCCGGACTCGCCGGCCGGCAAGCTCACGCACAAGGGCCGCAACGAGAATCTGGGCCGCGAGCTGATGGAGCTCTATACGCTTGGCGTCGACGGCGGCTACACACAGGCCGACGTCATCGCGCTGGCGAATATCCTCACCGGATGGTCGCTTGATCCGCAGGGTGGCAATGACGGCTTCGCGTTCTATCCGAACCGCCATGAGCCTGGTGACGTCACATTGCGCGGTCGAACCTATCCATCGTCGCTGGAAGGCGGCATCCAGGCGATCCGCGATCTCGCGCGTGATCCAGCGACGGCACGCTTCATCGCGCACAAGATGGCGGTGCATTTCATCGCCGACGATCCGCCGAAGGAGTCCATCGCCAGACTCGAGAAGACGTTCAACGACACGCAAGGCGATCTGCGCGCAATGGCGCACACCATCGTCAAGGACCCCAATGCCTGGAAGCCCGGACCGGGCAAGATGCGCAATCCGGCGGAGTACGTGACGGCCACCTATCGCCTGCTCGATCTGCCAAAGGGCGACAATGCGCAGAAGCAGGTGATGGGCGCGCTCGCGGGCGCTCGCCTGATGGGTCAGGTACCGTTGTCGCCACCCGCACCGAAGGGCTGGCCGGACACGTCCGAAGCCTGGTGCGGACCGGACGCCGTGCTGACCCGCATCGAATGGGCACATCAGGTCGGCGCGCGCCTCCCGGCGAACATCCCAGCCGCGCCGATTGCCGACATGGGTCTCGGTCCGCTGCTTCAACCGGACACCAGGCTCGCAATGGCGCGTGCCGAAAGCCAGAGCGACGCGCTCGCGCTTCTCATCGCCAGCCCCGAATTCCAGCGCAGGTAGTGCCATGACCACACGCCGTTCGATCCTGAAGACGATGGCCGCAGCCGGCGCGCTGTCGGTGTGCGACGCACCGGTCGGTTTCGCCTTCGCCAGCGTGCCTGGCGACCGGCGCCTGGTCGTCGTAATCCTGCGCGGCGCGCTCGACGGGCTGGCGGCCGTCCCGCCTTATGGCGACAAGGACTATTCATCCGTACGCGGATCACTAACGCTCACGACGGACGGGACGACGCCGCTGCACGACATGGACGGCTTCTTCGGCCTCCATCCGGCGCTCACCAACATGAAGACGATGTACGACGCGAAGGAACTGGCGGTTTTCCACAACATCTGTTCGCCCTATCGCGATCGATCGCACTTCGACGGGCAGAATGTGCTCGAGACCGGAGCAACGGGACCGCATCTCCTGCAGGACGGTTGGCTCAACCGCGCCTTAAAGCCGATGGGCATGACCGATGGCACAAAGGCGCTGGCGATAGCACAGACGCCGCCGCTTTTGTTGTCCGGCCCGGCGCAAGCATCAAGCTGGATGCCTGAAGTATTGCCGGCGCCGGACGAGGCTTTCCTCGATCGCGTCAGGCTTCTCTACGCGCGCGATCCGGTTCTGTCGGCATCGCTCAACAATGCGATGAGCCTGCAACGTCAGTCGCAGGCCGCGATGGATGATACGTCACAGAAGAAGCTGGGCATGGGAAATGCCTATGGCGGCAATCTCATGCC
>DASZCC010000321.1:0-4716 GCA_035943485.1 Rhizomicrobium sp.
TGGCGGCAACGTGCTGCTGCCTTACTCGACCGCCAAGCTCTCGATGCGCCTGCCGCCGACGACGGATGCCGACAAGGCAACGGCGGCGATGAAGAAAGCGTTTGAGACCAGCGTGCCTTATGGCGCCGAGGTCGAGTTCGATGCCGAGCATGGGCAGAGCGGCTGGAACGCGCCGTCGCTGGTGCCGTGGCTCGAAGCCTCGCTGAACAAGGCAAGCGAAGCCGCGTTCGGCAAACCGGTCGCCTTCATGGGCGAAGGCGGCTCGATCCCGTTCATGGGTATGCTGGGCGAGAGATTCCCCAAGACGCAGTTCGTCGTGACGGGCGTGCTCGGCCCGCACTCCAACGCCCACGGCCCGAACGAATTCCTCCACGTGCCGACCGCGAAGAAGGTGTCAGCCTGCATCGCGACGGTGTTGGAGGATCACGCAAGCAGTCGCCGCGAATAGCCGCGTATCATTACACAACGGATTTTAAGGCTCGTTATGAACAGTGTTGCACCATCCTTGAGAGAACACCTTGCGGACGACGCTCAATTTGAAGAACTGACCCGTCGTTTTGTCGAAAGGCACTTGAACGAGACGTGCAGAGAGGATGACCCTGAATTTGAGTCTGTCTATCGAGTGTTGGTGCCAGCTTTAGCGGGTCATTTCTCCGCGATGATCGGCACGGCCAAGTCTCCTATCGAAAAAATATTCATTCGCTCGCTACTCTTGTCATCACTTAAGAACGACCCGATATCCCTCCTGCCAATGCCGATTTATGAAAATGCAGAGGTCGAGATTGAGGAGTTCGCAAACTATCTTCGGCAATTTAGAGAATTTCTTGCGCCGGCAAGGCGCGTTCAAGGCGGCTTATCCGCCGTCCTTCGATATTGGGAGGATGAAAACAATAAGGGCGCGATGTCGGATGGGGATCACGGACGCCTGAATGGCGACTTCATAAAATATGGTCTATTCGGAGGAGAGACCGCATTTCATTTTTCTTTGCAGCCCAGATTTCCAAACATTTCTGGGGGTCGGTCCATGAGGCCAGACATGATGTTTTGGATTCCGGCGAGGCCAACGGTGCGTGTCATTGTGGAATGTGATGGTTTCCAATTCCATTCCAACAAAGACAGCTTTGTGAATGACCGAAAACGCGATCGAGTCTTCGCCAACAAAGGTTATACGGTGCTTAGATATTCGGGGACGGAAATATTCCAAGATCCTGCCGGTTCTGCTTCAGATCTGTATTCGTATCTGATGGACATCAGGGCTGGTGATCCAGATACGGATACAATCGTAACCGCCTGAATATCGGGAGTTCATCTCATGACCTTTGTCGACGATGTCCCCGACAAAGGTAGCCGCTTTGCCGCGCTCAAATACTTCATCATCCTCACGCTCGCGGTCGGCGCCGTCGCTGCGGTCGTGACGGAGCCCGAGATTGCGGGCTGGTATGGCGCGCTGAACAAGCCGTCGTTCAATCCGCCGAACTGGCTGTTCGCGCCGGTGTGGACGGCGCTCTACGTCATCATGGCGGTGGCGGCCTGGCGCTTATGGCGGATTGCGGGGCTGAAGTCTCTGCCGCTGATCCTGTTCTTCGTGCAGCTCGCGTTGAACTTCGCCTGGTCGTTCCTGTTCTTCCACTTCCATCTGATCGGCGTGGCGCTGGCCGATATCGGGCTTCTGCTTCTTCTTATAATTATGACCGCTGTCGCGTTCTGGCGGCGGGAACGGATCGCGGGCCTGCTGCTTGTGCCCTATATCGCCTGGGTCGGTTTTGCGGCGGTGCTGAACCTGGCGATCTGGCAACTGAACCAGCCCGGCGCCTGACCGGCCGGACGCGGGGAGAGTGAGCATGTCCCTTGGGGAACAAAGGGTTAGGCCGGCGCTTCCCGTACCCAGATTGTGCTTGCGTCCATCGAATCACTGCCGTACCGGTCTTGCCGTAGGGTTGGGGCGTCCCTATATAGCCCAAGACACACAAGGGCCTTTAAGCCCTTGTCGTGGCTTCCCAATTCAGGGGACGGCCCGGAGGGCGCTTCTTAGAAGGCCAGGAACCCGTCCGCCAAAAGATAGGAAACTTGCATGGCTAAAGTAATCGGCATCGACCTCGGCACAACCAACTCGTGCGTCTCGGTCATGGAGGGCTCTGCCCCCAAAGTTATCGAAAATGCGGAAGGCGCGCGCACCACGCCCTCCATCGTCGCCTTCGCCCAGGATGGCGAGCGTCTTGTCGGCCAGCCCGCCAAGCGCCAGGGCGTCACCAATCCCGAATTCACCTACTTCGCGATCAAGCGGCTGATTGGCCGCCGGTTCGAGGACCCGATGACCCAGAAGGACATCGGCATGGTCCCGTACAAGATCGTGAAGGCCGACAATGGCGACGCCTGGGTTCAGGGCCGCGATTCAAAGCGGTTCAGCCCGAGCGAGATCTCGGCCTTCATCCTTCAGAAGATGAAGGAGACGGCGGAAGCCCATCTCGGCGAGAAGGTCACGCAGGCGGTCATCACCGTGCCTGCCTACTTCAACGACGCGCAGCGCCAGGCGACGAAAGACGCCGGCAAGATCGCGGGCCTTGAAGTGCTTCGCATCATCAACGAGCCGACAGCGGCCGCGCTTGCCTATGGCCTCGACAAGAAGTCCAGCGGCACGATCGCGGTCTATGACCTTGGCGGCGGCACGTTCGACGTGTCGGTGCTCGAGATCGGCGACGGCGTGTTCGAGGTTAAGTCGACCAACGGCGACACCTTCCTCGGCGGCGAGGATTTTGACCAGCGTCTGGTCGGCTATCTGGCCGACGAGTTCAAGAAAGAGAACGGCATCGACCTGCGCACCGATCGTCTCGCCCTTCAGCGTCTGAAGGATGCGGCCGAGAAGGCGAAGATCGAACTGTCGTCGGCGCAGCAGACCGAAGTGAACCTTCCGTTCATCACGGCCGATGCGTCCGGTCCGAAGCATCTCACGATCAAGATCACGCGCTCCAAGCTCGAAGCGCTGGTCGACGACCTGATCCAGAAGACCGTGGGCCCGGTGAAGGCCGCGCTCAAGGATGCCGGCGTCAGCGCCAGCCAGATCGACGAAGTCATCCTGGTCGGCGGCATGACCCGCATGCCCAAGGTGCAGGAAGTCGTGAAGCAGCTGTTCGGCAAGGAGCCGCACAAGGGCGTCAACCCGGATGAAGTCGTCGCCATCGGCGCCGCGATCCAGGGCGGCGTACTGAAGGGCGAAGTGAAGGACGTGCTCCTGCTCGACGTGACCCCGCTTTCGCTGGGCATCGAGACACTGGGCGGCGTGTTCACGCGCCTGATCGACCGCAACACCACGATCCCGACCAAGAAGTCGCAGATCTTCTCGACGGCTGAGGACAATCAGACCGCCGTGACCATCCGCGTCTTCCAGGGCGAGCGTGAAATGGCGGCGGACAACAAGCTGCTCGGCCAGTTCGACCTCATGGGTCTGCCGCCCGCCCCGCGTGGCGTGCCGCAGGTCGAGGTCACCTTCGACATCGACGCCAACGGCATCGTCAGCGTCACGGCGAAGGACAAGGCCACGAACAAGGAGCAGCAGATCCGCATCCAGGCTTCGGGTGGTCTGACCGACGCCGACATCAAGAAGATGGTCCAGGAAGCCGAGGCGCATGCGACGGAGGACAAGAAGCGTCGTGCCGTTGTCGAGGCGAAGAACCAGGGTGATGCCCTGATCCATTCGACCGAGAAGGCTCTCGTGGAGCACGGGTCCAAGATCGACGCGGGTGATCGCACCGGCATCGAGAATGCGATCGCCGCGCTGAAGGAAGCCGTCAAAGGCGACGACGCCGACGACATCCAGGCCAAGACCCAGTCTCTGGCCCAGGCTTCGATGAAGCTCGGCGAGGCGATGTACAAGGCCGGCCAGGCGGCGGAGGGCGAGACGCCCGACGCCGGTGGCGACGCGCCGAAGGACGACAATGTGGTCGACGCGGAATTCTCCGAGGTCGACGACGACAAGAAGAAGGGCGCGGCTTAAACGCCGGGCTGTTAACCAGGAGGCCCGGCGTGAGAGCGCCGGGCTTCTTTTTAACGGGGCTTCCTGTTTAATAAAGGGGCTGGGATTTGAGTGCCGCCATGAAGCGTTGTTACTACGAGGTCCTTGGTTGTCAGAAGGGCGCCGCGGTCACCGAACTCAAGGCGAGCTATCGCAAGCTGGCGATGGAGCTGCATCCCGACCGCAATCCGGGCGATCACACGTCCGAGGTCAAATTCAAGGAAATCAACGAGGCCTATGACATCCTGAAGGATGATCAGAAGCGCGCGGCCTATGACCGCTTTGGCCACGCCGCGTTCGAGAACGGCATGGGCGGGCGCGGTCCGTCCGGCTTCGATTTCGCTTCCTCCTTCACCGACGTGTTCGACGATCTGTTCGGCGAATTCATGGGCGGGCGCCGGGCGCGCCGCCAGAACCGCGGTGCCGACCTGCGCTACAATCTCGAGATCACGCTCGAGGAATCGTTCAAGGGCCGCAACGCCCAGATCAAGGTGCCGAGCGCGGTCGCCTGCGAGACCTGCGGTGGCTCGGGCGCCGAGCCCGGCCACAAGGCCGAGCAATGCCCGACCTGCAGCGGCATCGGCAAAGTGCGCGCGCAGCAGGGCTTCTTCACCATCGAGCGCTCCTGCCCCGGTTGCCGCGGCACCGGCCGCGTCATCAAGAATCCCTGCAAGGCCTGCAAGGGCGCGGGCCAGGTGCAGAAGGAG
>DASZCC010000322.1:0-54063 GCA_035943485.1 Rhizomicrobium sp.
GAACCTCTATATGTTACCCGACGCGAAGCGTCTCCGTTCCTAACCTTATTGTTATGAGACAAAGCCATTCCCGAAAAACTTTCCTACGATCCCGAAATTCCTCGATACCAGACTGCCATGATGCAGCGCCTGTCCGATGCCATGCGTCACGGCTACGTCCAGTACCAGGCGGGTCAAGTCCCAGCGGCTAGCGCCTTAGGCCTCGCCGCAAAGTTCGACGCCCTTTATGCAGTGTCCGCGACTGAGCGGCAGCGTCGGTATCGGAAGGCCAATGGTCTCGCGAACTCGCGCTTCATGATCTACCCGCTGGCCGACGGTACCGGCTTTCAGTGGTGGCTTTTGGCCTCCGAGGGCAGAGGCGTCGTCCATAGCCGGGAGAAGCTGCGGAACGGTCTCGACCCTCGCGATCGCCTGCAGTGGCTCGATTGGTACGAACTCATCCAGGCACCCAGGCAGGGGTCCAAGGCGGCCTGGACCTGGCGGATGACGCGCCGAGAACATGAGGCCTGGCAGCAGCAGATTCGCGACGCTCTGCGGAATCAGCCTACCGACGATTTGCTGCGCCAGGCGATGTGGTCGCTCTCTCGCGTTCCGGGCTTTGCGGGCCTTCGCGACCAGGTCGCGGACCTCTATAAGCTCACTCACGCGGAAATAAAACGGAGCAGACGAGGTGTAGAGTCCGGCGCTCTTGTTCCGGAGTTCATTGGGTATGTCCAACGCGTGACTTCGCCAACATTTGCATTGTCCTATGTCGCGATGCGGCTGTCGAAGAAGCGGCCCGCCTTTCCTCGCTCAAGGGACTCGACAACCGGGTCCAGGTCCCTCAACCATTCCGATAGCGTCGCTATGGCGGATCCTGATGTCATCGACCATGGCACCGAGCCATGATAGCGTTTAAACGCTCCACAACGGATGCGTTTAAACGTAACAGCGTCACCGTTCGCACGCGTGTCACCCTTTGGACACGCGCCACACGCGCCGGCGTCATCGCCAGCCATCCAGGCTGCGGTGAAGTGCGTGCCCCGCGTGGCGCGCGGGCTACCTTTGTCGCACGGCTGTCACGTGTGGTACGGGATTCACGGTATGAACATATTCACCGTGAGGCACGTTTAACACGTGTCTCAACGAGACACCGTGATACACCGTGGCCACGTATGACACGTATGACACGTATGACACGGTGTACGAGTGTTGCACGGTTTGAACGTTCCGCCCGTGTCTCACTGGCCCTACCTGCACCGCATTTCCTGTGTGCGCCGTGCCGACCTTCGATGCTGACAACCAATCTTTCTATGGGGCGTTTAAACGCTCCGTCAGGAGCCCGTCATGGCTGATAACGACCCTGGTGATTTGCTCGCCCACTACGGCGGCCCGATCAAGCAATACCTCGACGACCCCACCGTCACGGAAATATGCGTCGAACGGTGGAACCAGGTTCGCGTCGAACGGGGAGGGGCCCTGCAGCTAACGGATGCCACCTGGCGTGACGAGAAGGAGCTCGTGCAATACATCAAGCTGGTCGCCAACGGCCTCGGGCAGCCAGTCGACGAAGAGGATCAGCCCATACTCGACGCCCGGCTGAAAAGCGGCGCTCGCATAAATGCGGTGCTCACGCCATGTGCGGTGTTCGGGGCGACGATCTCGATCCGCCCATTCCCCAAGACGATCTTCACGTTGGAGGATTTGCTTCGGTTCGGATCGGTTACCCCGAACATGGTCGAGATCTTCGGCCTCGCAATTCAGGCTCGTTTAAACATCCTCATCTCCGGCGGGACGGGGAGTGGCAAAACCGCCTTGATACGAGCCATATGCCAACTCATCGATCCGCTCGAGCGTGTGCTGACCGTAGAAGACACCGCTGAGAACCTGTTGCCCGGCCATAGGCACGTCGAGGCCTTCGAGGCGCCGAAGCGTCGCGCGAGAGTGGGTGCCATGGAGGTGACGATGGGGCAGCTGATCGTCACCACCCTGCGTCGACGGCCCGATCGCCTGGTCATCGGCGAGATCAGAACCCCCGAGGCCGCCGGGGCGTTCATCGACGCGATCAACACCGGCCATGACGGCACGATCACAACCATCCACGCGAACAGCGCCATGGACGCGATGCCGCGGGTCGAAACACGCTATGCGCAGCTTCTAAGTAATTTCTCGATGGAAGTCGTTCGCGAGCTCGTTCGTAGCAATTTAAATCTAATTGTTCACGCCGTTCGCGAGCCAAACGACGACGGATTACCCGCTCGCCGAGTTAAAGAAATCTTATGGATTGATGATGGAAAGCCTAGATACCTGATCAGACACATCAGAGGGCAAGGCTTCGTTTCGGACGACACTGTTTTGGCCGACTTTAAATCCCACTTGTAAGGGGAAAAATTCCATGATAGCGGTTAATCGTCCATAACCTGGGCGGCGCGGTTTTTCCTCGCCATTCAGGCAAGGACCGTGGCGCCTCTTATTGAGGAGCACGACTATGGGTATCGCAGAGTTCGAAATTATCGGGCGTGTGGCTAGGATCGTCGACCTGTCGAACAAGTCCAATTCCAAGACGCATGCCTTGGTTTCGGTCGCGACGGATCAGAACTGGAAGAACGACGCGGGCGAGTGGGAGAAGAAGACCTCTTTCCATACGCTGGTCGTGAAGAACGGTTCGAAGCTCGTCGTCAAGGATCTCGACGTGGGCGATCTGACCAGGTTCACCGGTGTCATCGATACCTGGAAATCCGGGGAATTTGGCACCGACGAATTCAAGGAAGGTGTTTCGCTGATCGCTTTGCAGCGTCGGATCTTCACGAAAGCCAAGCCTCGCGGCACAGCTGATGAAGGTCCTGCCGGTCACGACGACAACGAAGTGCCGTATTGACCCGATGACCTAGATCTCATCCCTCTTTAGGGTTTGCGATCAAAAAGGGACGCAGAGCAATCGCTCCGCGTCCCTTTCTATTTGCACTTGGACAGGACGGCGTCGACCAGGTCCGTCTCGGTAATGATCGTTTTTCCCTCGATCACAGCTGGGATGAGCTTAATGAATAGCTCAATCCCGATCCGAAGCGCCTTCGAGCGGTCCAATTTCAGGTCCGTTTGGCTCCGTATGACATTAACCGCGTCGTCAAGCGAGTTGACGAGCGCGTTGCTCATTCGTGTTTTTACCGTCTTCTCCATGCGCTCCTCATGTGTGCGCTAGTCTTGTTCAGTCTCAATGGACGGTTCGCAGGCTACTAAATTTCTGCTGCGTGGCTGGTCTTCGATCGCCACACGCCAGATGACTCGACGTTGATCACTCGTCTTGGGTTGAGAAGCACTTGGAGCTCAACGTTCTGGATTCATCATACATCATATTCCCCGCCGAGGTTCTTGCATAAGCGGGATCCTCTCCCAAACCAAAATTTTCACATCTGTACCGTCTCCCCTGTTGCAACACAACCGGGGATCGCCTATTGTGTGGCCACAAATCGGCCCACATAGGCCCAAAATGTGGCCACGATTTAGGACAAATTTTAAGAATCGTCGAGGCTAAAGGTTTCTGTTAGAACGCGCGGTCCGGTTGATGGAAGTACGGATCGTATTTACCAAATCTTTCCGGATGGTTGGATAAGTTCATTTTACCATGACCACAGAAGAATCTTTCGAGACTAGATCTCAAGATGTCGAAGCGCTTCGAGAGAAGCCTAAGCTTCTTGGGATGCCGTTGACTTACAGTGTTGTCGCTGTAGCTCTCTCGATAGCCATGTTTGTCACCATTGCATGGTATGTCGGCCTTGCATGCGGTATCATTTTACTCTCCGGCCTCTATCTCATGCATCATAAGGATCCGCAGGCACTTGACGTCCTGATTGATCGCGTGCGTTCACAGGTCCGCGCCTGGCGCGCGGGCATGAAGTCTAAACTCCAAATTTTGACCTACTAGCGGAGAAGTTTATGAAACCTTTGGCTAAAATTGCATCCTTCGCGCGTGCATCTTCTGCCGTGACGGCGATCGCAACCGTCGCGGCCACTCTCTCGCCTTCGCTCGCTCTGGCGGCGCCGGGGTACACCCTGCAAGGATCCGGTGCGACCGGCTTCCTCGGCGACCTCGAAACCTGGTTCGCTATGTGGGTCAACTTCGCCACCAGCACCTTCGGTGTGATGATCGTCGTTCTCTCCCTGGTCATTGCGGCGACCGTTTGGGCCATCGCTCCGAAGTCCGGGGCTGTCGGTTTCGGGGTTCGTGCCTGCGTCGCCGGCGTGGTGATTTTTAACCTCGCCACCGTGATTGCGATGTTCTCGCTCGGCACCTCGGCCTAGGCTTGAAATAGGAACTGGTCCCAACCGATGGCATTCGGCGATCAACCAATCGACGACGCGTTCTCCGTCGTCTGCCCCTATGGCGGCTGCTTCCTCACGAACACGGGCAGCCTCATAGGGGCGATCGCGCTTCCCGGCATCGACCCGGACGCGATGACGCGGGCGGATGCCGAGATTGCATCAATTGTTCATACGAACATCTATGCCGCCCAAGCTCCAGGCATCAGCATCACCGAATACTACATTCACATCGAGAACCAGCGTATCAGCCTGCGGGACCGGGAAAATCCGGTCTCGCACAAGCTCTCGAAGGCCCGTGAAGCCGCGCTAAATGCACGCGGGCTGGCGGCCACATATCTCGTCCATTTTTTTGAGTTCAAAGACCCGACCAGCGCAAATAACGGCTTCATGAAGACGTTGCTCACCAACGGCTTGCTCGCCCCATTTGACGCGGATGCCCGGGACCTCTTGCGGGCGCGCTTCTCCGCGCCGACCGCATTGCTCGTTCGCGAGACCGAGCTTCGAGAGCGTTTAAACGCTCTTCGCACAGCGATGGCCGAGGCTGCTTCCAAATGGTCTCAGGTGATGGATCCAGCGCAGGTCCTCTCGCTCGAGGACACCTGGAAGGTGATGAAATATCTGGCGACGCACGACGAACGGTACCTCGACGGCGGGCTGTCCCTCGAGGTCCCCGACGACGATTGCTCTGCCTTCCTCGTCAGCGGCGACATCGTGCCGGTTCAGGTCGAACGGGTCGACATGCTCAAGATCGAAGGTGTCACGCCGATCTACGTCCGGAGCGTCGCGATAACGCGCGCACCGAAAAACCCCGTTGGGATGTGGAACCTGGGCTTCGGCCCTCCGCTGCATGTGCGCGGCAACTACGTCATCGTCACCCACTTTAGCCCCTACTCGGCGATCGAACGGGCGTTGATGTTCCGCGAGGCCAAAAACAACCTTACGCGCTCGCAGCTGAACGTCATGAAGATGCTTAGCGGCGATAAAAACGATGAGGAACGCGAGCTCCACACAGAAAGCTACGCCCTCAAGAGGAAGCGCCTGGCCCTGGACCAGGCCGAAGGCGTCGAAGATCGCTGGGGCACGTCCTTCATTACCATCCTCTTGTCCGATCGTGACCCCGACGCCTTGGCAACCACCTGCAAGGCTATGAACAGCGCCATCACCGGGAAAGGGATGTCCGTTGTGTGGGAAGCCGCCGGCCTCCCCAGGTCGTATCAATCCGTGCAACCCGGGAAGGCCCAGGAGTCCGTGCGGCGGATGCCTTCCACCCTCAGCCGGGCCGGCGCCGTAGCCCTGGTCGCCCGAAGCTCACGCGGCCACGTAACCGTCGAAGACCTTGCCGGAGAAGAAGCCGAATACGTCTACGAGACTCGCGACGGCGTCGCCTTCCACCATTCGCCATACGTCGGGCAAAAGGCATTCACGATCGGCATCGGCCCAATCCGATCCGGCAAAACCTTCAAGAAAAACACCACGGCGACCCATCAGCTCAAATACCAGGGCTTCCTGCGATCGATCGACATCGATCCAGGCAGTGAGACCGTCGCAAAATTCTTCGGAGATGATGGCGGTATCATCCGGCTCGAAAATGACAACGGCGTCAGTCGGATGGGCGTCAATCCGTTCGCATCGTGTGAAGGGGAGGGCGATCTAGCCTTCGTCTCTCACATGCAAATGCTCATACAGACGTTCCTCGCAGCGAACGAGACGGTGGGGCTCAAGTCGCTGCTCGACTTCGAGCAACGGGCGATCGACGAAGCGATTCTGTCGACCATGCGCCTCCGCCCCGAGCTTCGTTCGCTCACGTCGTTCGTTCAACACCTCCCAAAAGAAACCCAGGCAAAATTCGCCCGCTTCATGGAGGGCGGCATCTACAATGGCCTGTTCAACGCCCAGGTCGACGGCATCGGTTCGCTCGACAAGCGCGTCGGCGTCTTCAATCTCCAGGCCTATCGCGATACGCCGAACGTCCTCAAGCCGATGTTCGTCGAGGCTTTTTACAGAGTCACGCGCCTCTTCGAGGACAAGCGGTATCTCCATCTGCCCAAACGCCTCGATATCGACGAGGCTCACCACGGCCTGCAGATCCCCGATTTCCGCGAGTTCGTGCTGAAGAAGACCAGGACCTGGGGGAAGTTCTTCGCATCCATCAACATGTGGTCGCAGTCCCCGACCGAGTTTGTGAAGCTCGATGGCTGGCCAGCGATCCGCTCCGCGGCCTCAACGCTGATCTTCATGGCCGACGGACAAATGGACCGGAACCTGTACCGCAACGGCTTCCTGCTGACCGAGGGCCAGTGTGACGTCATCGCCGACCTTGAACCCCGCGCGGAGGCTCTGATCATCCAGCCCGAATTCGGGATTGCAAAGCGGGTCAGGATCAACGTCGAGCCCGAACAGTACGTGATCAATACCAGCAACCCACGCGAGGTCGCGCTGCGTGAGCAGCTGATCGCCGAACACGGCCTCGACAAGGGGCTGTCCTTGGCAGCCCAACAAATCGCGCCCCTTCCGCGCACCGCAGCCTGAAAGGATCACCGCCATGAAACTCACCACGATCGCCGCCGCCCTGGCGCTGACCATTGGACTTGGCGTTGGCCATGCGCGTGCCCAGGGCATTCCGGTCATCGACGCGACCGGCGACGCGAACGAAATCATCCACACGGTCGACGACGCGACGCAGATCGCCAACCAGGCGACCATGATCCTGAATCAGACCGTCCAGTACGAGCAGATGGTCAAGAACGCGACTTCCCTGCCGGGTATGGTCGGCCTTTTGAGCCAGTTCGGTCTGTCGCCCAGCGACCTCACGTCCGAACAGCTCAGCATGGTCATGAACGACGTGTACGCGCTCAACGCCGACAGCACGACTTGGCAAAGCGATATGACACGCCTGCTATCGACCCAGGGCTGGACATTGCCGCAGTCGCCCCAAGCGGTGCTCGCCCAGGCGAACAGCCTCTACGCCGGCGCAGGCGCCGCGACCATAACGGCCGGATACAGCCCCACCAATCGCGATTTCGCGCACTACTCCGCCGGCGCGCAGCAGATGTCGAACCTAGTCAACCAAGAAGGCCAGGTCATGGGTGGGGTCCAATCGAACCTCCAGAGCGCCCAAGGCCTGCAAGACACGTCCGAGGTGGCAAGCTTGCACGCCCTGAACGTCGGCCAAGCGGCGCTCTCACGCCAACAAGACCTCACACTCAAAATGCAGCAGATCGTCGCCGACGCCGCGCTGCAGCGTCAATTGAAGGATGTCGAGACGGATACCCAGATCGCGCAAGAAACGCTCGATGCTGACGCGAAGAAGCAAGTGCTTCTCCAAACGCCTATCACCCCAATCGACATGTCTGCCTTCCAGCAGAACTAAAACTCAGCAAGGCAGAGTCTCCAATGTTTCGCCCCTCAAAGCTCGAAGTGTGTCCGCGCCTTGCCGTCGCAACCGTTCTATCGGTCGCGATGATGCTCGCCGCGTCGCACGCGTGGGCATCGACGACGCCCGACCAAATGCAGAGCCTCGGTTACCTGCCGAACATTTGGGTTCAGGTAAAATCGAAGCTCGACGCAAGCATCGCTGGCGCGTTGGATAGCTCAAAGACTTACTACAGATGGTGTCACTTCATTTTCCTGGCGAACGTGATCACCATCATTGTCTACAACGCCGCGAAATATGCGTTCAAAGGACTGCCGGTAATCAACGCGATCGAAATCGGCATAAAGCTCGGAATTCTATCTCTCGGCTACATCTTCTACACGACCTGGACCAAGCTCGTCTTCAACGCCTCGCTCGATCTAGGTCAGCTGCTCCAGGGCGCCGCTCTCGGCACCACCGACTGGAGCGGCCCGTGGACATATCTCACGAACGTCTTCCTCTCCTACACGGTCCCGGGCTTTTCCGTCCTCGGGGTCACCCTGCTTAAGCTCGTGTTCGGCGCCCTGTTCCTGATCATGCAGCTGATCCTGTCGTTCGCTGCATTCTTCGCGAGTTCATGGCCGATGGTGATCTACACGCTCAGCACCCTTGTTGGCCCCGTGTTTTTCGCCTTCGCGCTCTACGAACCGACTTCGTTCCTCTTCGACGGCTGGTTTCGCTGGTTCGCCCACGCGTGCGTCTACGCCTTTTTCGGCCGCGCCGTGCTGGTCGCATCGTGCCTTATCTGCTCAGTCGCGTTCGCGACCCCCTATAGCACGCAGCCTTTGACCCTGATGCAGGTCCTCGACCCGACCGACTGGGGAATGATGTTCGTGTTTTTCGCCATGGCGCTCATGTCGATCCTGCTGATCCTGCTGTGCGGGAAGTTCTCCGGCATGGTCGCCGGCGGCGGCGATATGAGCCTTAGCAAGGCCGTCGGCGAGGTCGTGAAAACCGTCAGCCGCGCCGTTCAACTCTCTGGCGTCCTGAAGGCATGATGAGCATTTTCAACCGCAAGCCTCGCCTCGAGCCGGCATCCTCCGCCGAACCGGATATGACCGACGGCCTTTTGCTGTCCGAGATCGCCCAGAACGCGCTCTCGAACAAGCGCTCCCAAAAGGAGCTCGCCCGGGCCGAGACCCGCGCGAACTGGATGACTATCGTCGCGCTCGCGTCGATGGGCGTCGCCGTCATCGAGGGCATAGGCTGGGGTAACGCGGTCAGCTACTACGCGAACAATGTGCGCGTGACCTGGGTCAAGCTCCTCCCTGATGGCAGCCACCAGGTCCAATATTTCGACGACGGCGGTGCAACCGACCGCTTCTTCGAGGCGACAGTGAACGCTTCGCTCTCAAACTACGCCGAGCGCCGGTATCGCAAGGTCCATTCGTCGATCTCTGCTGACTACGGGTTCGCCGCCTATTTCATGAGCGACGCCCATCGCACTGAGTTCCTTTCGCCTCAGGGCTACAATGCGGCGAAGACGGCCGCCGACTTCGAAAAGTGCAACGGCTGCGAGGAAACGGCCGCACACGTTTTAACCATCGATCACGAAACGCTGAACACCCCGGACAAGCAGAACGCTGAGACCGGCACGTATCAAAGCTCGATCTATTACGACGAGGTCACAACCTCCGCCACGGCAGCCCCGCGGCACCGGCGCCGGCTGGTCAAAGTCTTGTGGTCGCTCCGCAAGGTCGAGCAGATCCCGAAGGACACGGAATACCTCAAGGCCAACCCCCTCGCGATCCAGATCCTCGACGAACATTCGATCGACGACACCGGCGCCAACGTGGGGACGCCGAAGTGATCAACCGCAATTCCACCATCTTCGCGATCGCCGCGCTCGCCGAGCTCACGCTTGTCGCGCCGGCGGCCCAGGCCGCGCCTCAGAAACTGAGGCAGCAGGCGCCTGTCACAGACGCCAACCCGACACGGCCAGCGGCCAATAGCCTGCCGGGCTGCCGCGTCGTCTATATGCCGCCTGGGTCACGCGAGATCGTCGAGGCCAACATCAACACTGGCACCCGGATCCAGTTCTCCGCAAAGGTGAAGACCTATACAGACGCTACACCCGCCCTGTGGGATTCCTCGTCCGCCGACGACAGCGTCTGGATCCGCCCCCGGACCACCGACCCCCAGGCAAATGTCGTCGGGCTCTCCGTCGTTACCGCGCCCGCTACCGGCGGCACCCTAAAATACGACTTCGTCGTGATGATGACCCCGGACCCGACCGCCCCCAACTGCGTCACGGTGCAGGACTTCACCCCTTCGGCCATCATCCAGAAAGACCAAAAAACCGTCCAGGCTGCCCAACTCGCCGCCCTCAGCGGCGAGCTCGCGCAAACCCGCCAGCAATACGACCAAGACATCCAGCGCATGCGCAGGCAGGTCGAGCAGCAGGCGATCGACAAAATTAAAACGTTCGAATCCTCGATCTACACCCGGTACGACTGGAATGGCGAAGGGACCAACGCCGACGACAAAAACCTGATCTCCGCCGTCTATGACGATGGTCAGAATACGTTCGTCCGCATCACGACCACCGCTTTCGGCATGCCGTCGCTTTCAGGCGCACTCGACGACAAGGATCTCTCCTTGCAGTCGGAATACGACGACTTGACCGGTGTTTACAAAATAATGGGGTTGCTTGACCAGATTCGGGTCCGCCTTGGCAACCACGTCATCATCATCAAGCGGCTCGGGTAGGGCGACCATGAGCGCTGCACCCCCGAAAGCCCCGAAGACCGCTCTCCCGACCAAAAAGGCCGAGGTTCGGTCCGATCACATCAAAAAGGTCGCGATCTCGTTCGGCGCCTTTATCGCGATCATCATGGGGTTGATCATCGTCCACGGGCTGACCCGGCCGAAGCAAAACTTCAAGCTGGGTGAGGGGGTTGCGACCAAAGCCGCGGCTCCCGATGAGACTCAGTGGAAATCTACCTTCAATCAGCAGCTTTCTTCCTATCGCGCCCAGGCCGCGGCAACAGACCAGACGACTCAACCGCCTGGCGCAGCTCAACCCGCCGCAGCTGCTGAAAAAGTCGCCCCCAGGCCTCGCAGATCCAATGCCGATGAAGAATTCATTCGCGACGGTTTGCGCGGAAACATGGCTGTTCACAACGTCGGCGGCCTCATCGCCCCCCTTGCCTCGAGCGCCCCATCGCCAGCCTCGCCGACGCCGGCCCTCAACCCTGCGACCGGTCAACGGCTCGAAACCCTCAAGGACCGCCTGGACGCCATCAGGCGGCAGCGCGACACCACCGGCCCGGGAGCCAACCAATGACCCGCCTCGCCAACGCCCTGGCCACCCTTACCCTTGCCGCAAGCGCGCTGGTGCTGACCTCAGCCGCGCACGCCCAGACGAGCCCGCTCCCGTCGACCCTCTCCCCCGACCAGGCCGCGCGCGTCAAGCAGCTACAGGACCAGCTCGCGACCCTCAACAGCAACTTCAAAACGGCGACAGGCCAGAGCCTTTTCCCGAGCCCCGCCGACCCCAACGCCAATCCCCCTCCGGACACCTCTGGAACGAACGTCGAAGCGGACTACGCCGCAGCCCTCAAGCAGCTCAGCGGTGGCGCTGGCGCCCCGATACCCACGAAGCAGCCGGCGGCCGACGCGGCCCAGGCAACCGGAACCGCCACACCCCCGCCTGGGCCCAGAGAGAAAATTCCGGTCGGCTACCTTGCTCAAGGGCGCCTGGATATCACCGTGAACAGCGATTATCCGGGTCCGTGGCGCGGCATTCTCGACCATCCCATCATGTCGATCGACGGGACCAAAATCTTGTTTCCGCTCGGCTCGAAGGTTGTCGGCCGGGTCATCCAGATCGCCGGCGCCAACGCCGCCATCAACAACCGCCTCGGCCTGCTCCCGACCTACATCGTCACACCGTCCGGTGACGCTTATAAAATTCGCGAGCAATCCATCCTCGACGAGCTCGGCATCTCCGGCATCGCCGACCAGGTCGACTATCACCTCGGGGTGCAGCTCGCGGCGATCGGCGCTTTCACCGCCGTTCAAGCTCTCCCCAACATCATCTCGGCCCAGGGCGGGGGCGCCAGCACGACCACAAGCACGAACCCCACGCCCGAGGGAAACTTCGCGAACCAGACCGCCAGCCAAGGCGAGCAGATCTTGAATCGCTACATGTCGCTGCTGCCGACCATCAATGTCCGCGCCGGCACGGCTTTTCGGATCTTCTTCAACGAAGAAATGCTCGCTCCGGTAACGCGCCCCGCGGAGAACTTCCGCTTCACCAACGTCGGCGACAAGAGGACGGCGCCATGATGCGCCGCCACCTGAGCCTGCTCGCCCTCACGACGCTCATGGGCGGCTGCTCAATCGTCGACCAATGGACCGCGAAGCCGCTACCCCCTGCGCCGCTCGAGCAGATTTCGGCCGTCGACTTCCTAACCCGCCTGCCAGTACCGCCGGACAACCAGACCGTAGCCGAGGCGGCCAACTACCTGCTCGCGCCCACGAAATATCACCTCCTGCTCGGCGGCCCCTTCTGTCCGCCCGAAGCTCCAGACATCGCCGCGAAGCCGATTTCACCGCTCGGCCTTAAGCCTGCGATCACGACCATCAAGCGCGCATTGATCCTCGTCGCGGGCTCGAAAACCCGCCTCCTGATCGACGAAGACGCGAAATCCGTAACCTTTGCGTATGTGAGCGACCCAGAATGAAGACCGCCAGAACCTTGCAGATCGCGGCCCTCGTGCTGTTGCCGCTGGCCGCATGCAGCGAAGATCACGACCGCCCCTACATGAACATTCATCCGACTGAAAAATCCTCGATCGCGATGACCCCCGATCGGACATTGTTGACCCAACTCTCGCCAATGTCGGCTCCCGCGGCCGACGAGGCGCCGGCCGGCGCCATCGTCGTGGCGTCGCTTGACCCGAGCGCCGGCATCGCCAGCGCCGCGCCGACACCGCTCCAGCCGGTCAGCCCGCCGCCACCGCCACCGCCACCACCGCCGCCGGTCTGGACCACGACGCCGGGTACGAAGCTCCGCGACCAGATCGCCATGTGGGTCAAAGAAATCAACGAACGCGGCTGCGGCACTCCTGACAAGGGCGAATGCTACCGCATCGCCGCGCCCGAGCCCGATGCACCTGCCGAGCCTTGGAAGCTCACGATCCAGGATTCCACCGAGGGCGACTTTCTCGACGCCCTGACCTGGCTTCGTGACGGCTTCTGGTCCGCGCCGCGGCCCGACATCGAGGTCACCGAAAACAACGTCATCATCCTGCGCTCGGTAGGAGCCCCGTAAATGCGGAATCTTTTCGTCATCGCGCTGATCGCCACCGCGACGCTCCTCGCCGGATGTTCAAATGACCAGCAGGCCGCCAAGAAATTCGTCGATACCAGCAGCAAAATCGCGACGGCCAGCGCCACCACCGACGACGGAACCCCGAAGCGCGTCCCGATCAAGAAGACCAACCGAGTTCTGCTCGGCGACAACTATCTGGCGACCGAACACGGCGACCCGCTCCCCGAGCGGGTCGAGGGCGCGAACGGTTTCGTCCTGTCGAACATGCCCGCGCACGGACAGCTGACGCTCGCCGAGCTCGCCCTGCGCATTTCTAAATACACCGGGCTCACAGTGCTCGTGGCCGACCCCGACAAGTCGGCCGAGAAGGCCAAGGACAGCGCGAAAACCACCGCAAGCGACTCTACCGTCCAGACAATCACAGATCTCGTCGGTGCCGATCCCGAGCGAGCGGATACGGTCGCCTCAGCGGAAGTCCGCGACTACTCCGGTCCCCTGTCCGCATTCCTGAACCAGCAGCTGCCTCGATACAATCAGGACTGGGACGTGCATGGCCAGGTTATCTATTTTGGCCGGGAGCTCTGGCGCACCTACGCAATCGTCGATATGCCGAGCTCGACAACCCTATCCGCCGGCCTCAACGGCGGGGGCAGCAGCAGTTCCTCGCCCTCCGCGGGCGCCACGCCAGGAACGGCCAGCGCTACCGCTGGGGCAAGCACCGCCGGAACGTCCGGATCAGGTGGCGGCGGGACCGGCGGCCAGTCCACCAGCACAACGACCACGATCGACGGCTGGACCGAGTTGCTGGGGACCCTCGCCGCATATACGCACAGCGCCGATAAGGTCGTCCCCGAACGGAGCAACGGCCAAGTCACAGTGACATGCCCGCGCTACTGCCAGGGATTGGCGAAAGCGTTCGTAGACAGCCACAATAAAACCGCCGGCCGTCAGGTCATGATCACCCTCGCCGTACTCAAGATCCAAAAAACCGGATCCGACGATTACGGCTTTGACCCAACCCTCATCTACAAGAATCTTCCTACCGGCTATTCGCTCAGCGTGCTCGGACAGGCAACCAGCGTCGCATCGTCGGCTGGTTCGGTGACGGGAAGCATCATCAATCCGCCGGCAGGATCCACGGCCGCGAAATTTGACGGAACCGCCCTCGCCGTGCAGGCCCTCACCAAGGATGAGGAAGTCACCGGCAACACCTCCAAGTACGGGATCATCGCCAACAATCGGCCCTGGTCGGTCCGGAATGCACTCGACTACGGCTATGTGCAGAACCTGGTGACATCCGTCAGCACCTCGCTCTCGAACAGCGCCGCCCAGGTCACGACGCAGGTAATCGGCGATCAGCTCCAGGTCGTTCCCCGCATCCAGCAGGACGGGTTCATCCGCCTCCAACTCGCCCTTTCCCAGACCGCGATCCAAAGCAAAGACGTCGTCACCATCGGCAACACCCAAACAACCATCCCGCAGATCCTCGACAACAGCAGCTCGCCGATGGAATTCACCATCCGCAACGGCGCAACCTTGGTGCTCTCCGATATCGCTGACGATACAGCTGACCGCGTCCGATCCGGCGCCGGCTCGATCTTCAACTGGCTCACCGGCGGCCAGGCGACCGCAACAAACGACCGGCAGAAGACAATCATCATCGTCACCGCCCGCGAATGGCATCCGGGTGATCCGGGCGTCACGTTCGCCGAGGCACATCCATGAGCGAGAAGACAACCGTCTTCACGACCAAGGTCGGAAGAACCGCCTGGTCCTTCCAGTACGACTGGGGACGGCCGCGGGCAAGTCAATCGTTGCGTGAAGACGCCGAGCGGGAAGCTGCCATCCCTGGCGTCCAAGCGGACGCGATCGCGCTCCGTTCTGATCCCTCGCACGCCCAGTTCGGTCTCGGGTTCCTCGAGGCGAACGACCGGTCGCGCGGCATGGTCGCCGCGATCGCCTTCGCCCACGAACAGGCAAAGCTCAATGTCCAGCTGGCCATCGGCCTGTTCGAACTCGTCGGCAGGCTATGGCTTGTCGCGCTCGACAACGATCTCATATCGGTCGATCTGCTCTATCAGGACCCGGACGAGGCTTTCAGCGCATTCGCCGCCCTGCTCCCCAAGCGGCAATGGGCGAAAATCTACCTACCCATCGAAACCCTGTCCGCGTCGCGAACCCGCGCGAGCGCCGCTCATAAGGCTGCGGAAGCACCGCTCGCTTTCGACGCCGCACTAGAAGACCGGTCGGCGGCCATTACGACCGCGCCTCTCGTCGACCTGTTCCGCGACGCCAAAGCACCGCCGCATCGGCAGCGGAAAATCCGACGCACCGATATGCGCGCCGTCGCCTATTCGCGGCCAGTCGTCTTTTCCGCAGCGACGATCGCCGCCCTCACCATCGGCGTTTTCGGTCTCTGGCCGCTCTACAAGCATTTGACGGCACCGAAGCCCGTCGTGGTCGCCGAACCTGCCCCCGTCATAGCCCCGGCTCCGCCCCCGCCGCCCGAAATCAATACCCCGAGCCCTGCGAACTTCAGCCTACCCGCCGGCCAATGGCTGAAATCGTGCTTCGACCAAATGGCCGCCCTCGACGACGCCCTGCCGGTCGGCTGGATCGACGGTCGCATCGAATGCCAAGGAACGAACGCCACGCTGGCCGTGAAGCGTGACACCGGTTCGATCGCGGACCTCGACGCGGCGTATCGAGGCCTCATCGTCACGTATGGCCCTACCTATGACGACGCGATGATCACGAAGGCGACGATCGTTCCGATCGCGCCCCGCCAAGCAGAGCTCACCGCCAGCGAACCTCTCCGGCGCCGCCTCTTTTCTCTGGGATGGGCCGTTCACGAAGAAATCAAGGTGGATCCATTGTCCCCGCCGCCCGGCCGACAGCCCGCCGACAAAGCCACCTGGCGCCAAGGCGCCTTGACGATCAAGACAGCGACGGACCTCGGCCAATGGGCCCAGCTGCTCGATCAGGTCCCAGGGCTCGTCATTACGTCAGCAGCAGCCGACGCGCATCTCATGAAGACGGCGCCGACTCAGTTTCAATGGGAAATCAAGGGGATGGCATATGGCCTCTAACCGCGTGCTCGCCCTCGTGGCTGCAATCACACTCTCCGGCGGCGCCATGGCCGCTGACGATGCGGCAACTGACGCGACCAGCCTGTTCAAACGCCGGGCGCAAGACATTACCGAACTCAGCACCCTCGATCTCGATCGCCAGGTGGCGCAAAAGCGTCGCGAACTGCAGGGGCCAGCGCCGTCCGAGCATAAGGACGACGCTACCCCCGAGAAAAAGAAGCCAGTCCCCGTCCGCCTCCATGAAATCGGCGGATCAGATTCGCACATGGTCGCAACCTTCCGCCTTTCCGACGGGCGCCTCGCCGATTTCACCCCAGGTCAGCGAGTCCCGGGCTTCGGGACGATCCGTGCAATCCACGAGAAGGCTGTCGAAGACGACAAGGGGCACTTCTATCGCCCCGAAGATCCGACGGAGTAGGGCGATGAATAGAATATTGCGTTCCACCCTCCGGGGTCTCGGCCGGCGCCCTGCCGGCGCACCGGCGCCGTCGATACAAGCGGCAGTGACAGTCCCGGCGACGGCGCAAGACGCGCCGACCGACATCATCGACGCGGGCCCGCGCCGCCTCACGGACGAGGACGGCATCTCCATACCCGCCGATTTTCTGGGCTACATCCTCCTGATCGAACACCGCGGTCTGGTTACGATCTATGTCGAGAAGGACCGGGCCGATGATACGAACGTAACCTCGGTCAAGCGAAGCCTCGAGCGCCGGGCTGCTCGTTACCCTCGCCTCGAAATCAAGCCGCTCCATCTCTCCGATCTCCAGCGGCTCCAAGAGCAATACGCCGGGCCGACAGCACCAATGGTGTCCGCAGAGCGCACCGCCATCCAGCTGCTCCGCTCATTCCACGAGCACGGCGCTACCGACGCGGCCCTGAAACAGCACCAGCGCGCCGCCGCCCTCCTGCTGCGCGTCGACGGCGACATGACGGCGCCGATCAAATCTCTGACCAAAAAAGAGGTTCGCAACCTCTGCCAGGTGTTCTGGAACATGTCCGACCCCTCGAGCCGGGTCGGCGACTACAGCGAGACGACGTCCGGTGGCACTACGATGGTCGAAGTCCTCGCGGACTACGGTCTGGCCGACATCTACTCCGCAGTCCGCTTCTCATACGCCGCCACCAGTCTCGGGCCGGAGTGTGCCATCCGCCTCCAAGCCGCTGGCCAGACCGCTCGCCCGCTCGAAGAACTCGGCCACCCCGCGCCGGCGATTATCAAGCTTCGGCAAACTACTTCCGGCGCCGGCGGCGCGATCTTCATCTCTGGGCCTGTCGGTTCGGGGAAAACGAACCTCCTTGCTTCAACCGCGCTCGACGTCGCCACCAATCGCCCTGAAAAAAAGATGGCGACCATCGAGGATCCTGCCGAGGTCTTCATCCACGAATCTGTCTCGCAATGGATCGTCACGGGAAGAACACCCCAGGATCGCGACGCCCAATACAACGATCTCATCCGCCGCGCCCTTCGCTCCGATCTTGAATTCCTGATCCTCGGCGAATGCCGAGGCCCGGAGGCCGCCAACGCCTTCCTGCAGGCCGCAGTGTCGGGAATGATCGGCCTCTCCACCATCCACACCCCCAACGCGATGAAGATCATCCGGCGCCTTGCAGGCTGGGGCATCGACGCCGTCAATCTGACCGATCCGGAAATCATGCGAGGTCTTGGTGCCGTACGTCTGATCAAGACCCTGTGCGACTGCAAGATCCCGATCGCCAAGGCGCTCCGGGATCGGTCAGAGGCCAGCGACCTTGAAGAAACTGTCGCTCGTTTGCAGCGGCACGCCGACATGGCCTATCCGCTCCGCGACGCGAGCGTCCCTCGCATCATGGACGGCTATACCCGCAAGCACGAGGGATGTGAGGTCTGCCGGGGTCGTTCCAAGATCGAAAAACGCAGCTATGGCATCCGTGGTCGCACTCAAATCATCGAATATTTCGACCCCGACGCTCGCTTGCTCGAACTGCTGGTCGACGGTCACGTCGACAGCGCCCATCAACACGCGCGCAGCTTTCTCAAGATTCCTTCGATCCAAGAAGACGCCCTCGACCGCGTCGCAGCCGGCGACGCGTGCCCCCTCGATATCGAAGACCAGCTCGGCCTCTTCCAGGATCCGAAAAAGTTCGCGGGCAGCCAGATCCGTTCGGGCGGTGCCGCATGAGCATCATCACCGCGGCGACACGCCCCAAGCGCCACGATGAGGGAACCGTGGCGCAAAAGCGTGCCGACCTCGCACGCCGCCGCCTCCGCGCATACGTCACGGCTCGGCTCACGATGTGGGACGACCTCTCTCGTCTCCTGTCCAAGTTCACCCTTGCCGAATCATTGGAGGTCATCCGGCGCGGTCATTCCGAGAACGGCAAGAGGCCAAACAATGCCGTCGCGATGGCGGCCGAAACCTGGCTCCCGAAGATCAGGAACAACCAGCCCCTGTCCGACGTCATCGCCGGCGCCGTCACAGACCGCGAGCGCCTGGTCATCTCTGTCGCCCAACTCAGCCCTAATTTTCCCCAGGTCCTTCAACGGCTCCACCAGGCCGAAAGCGCCATGGGCGAAGTTAAGGACAAGTGGCGCGCATCGATCCGCGAGCCCCTGGTGATCCTCGCCCTCACCTGGGCGATGATGACGGCAAACGCTTACGGCACAATCGCCATGATGGGGTTGTACCCAAACGGCCCGCGAGGCTGGGCGGCCGTCGGCCTCAACACCTCGAGCTTCATATTTTATTGGGTCTCTTGGGTCGCCCCGATCGTTGTCTGCGCACTTGTCCTCATTTACCGGGGCCTCCTGAAGCATTGGCTCTCGGAAAACCGTGTAGGCTGGGAGGTCGTTTGGCCCTTCTCGCTCTACAAGCGCCTCCACGCTCTCGATTTTCTACTCGCGCTAACGATCCTAGCTTTGGCGGGAAAAGACATTCCCGCAGCGCTCCGAAGCATGCGAGCGACGGCCCCCAAGTATCTCGTCTGGCAAATCGACGCCATCGAACCGCTCGCTCGCGACCAGCCTCTCGGCGCTGCCGTTATGGCCGCCGGTCGGAATTTTCCCGACGCCCAGGTCAACGCGCTGTTCGAGATCTACAGCACTGACCCGATCGAATTCCCGAAGCGCCTCTCCGACATCGCTGACGACTACTTGGCGAAGCTCCTGAAGCGCATCGACACTAATCGCAAAGTCACCGGCTTCTTCGCGATTCTTCTAGTCGGCCTAATTCAAGTCTTGACGTCTCTTCTCATGCTGGCCGGCTCAATTCCTAACTGAGGTAAGAACATGGATCCGCTTGTTGCACGTAATATCTCCATTCTCGTCGGCACCCTACTTCTGGCTGCCGTCATCGGCTTCGGCTTCGTTATCCGAAACGGCACCTACAGCACCAACCAGGCCCAGGACCTGGTGACGATCGCCCAAGGTCTGCAGAAGGCCTACGTCAATCAGAACTATCAATACGGTGCCGCCGTAATCCCGAGCTCGACCCTGATCAATGCCGGCAAGGTCGACCCGAACACCGTGACCGGCACGAACATCATGAGCCGTTGGCAGACGGCTATCGTCATCACCGGCGCCGGCACCGCCTTCACCCTGGCGCTCACCGGCATTCCTTCCAACAACTGCGTCGATCTAATGCTCGATCAGTCGCTCCAACAGTACGCGACCTCGATTGGGATCACCGGGGGCACGGCCCGCACCGAGCCGGTCAGCCAGGCGAATGCCGCCGCCGACTGCGGAACTAGCGGCACCGTCAATCTCACCGCGACGATGATCGGCCATCCGTAACCAGCGGGGGAGGCTCTTGGGCCTCCCCTTCAGCCACGGCAGAGCATGACATGAGCACCTTCCCCCTCTACGTCACCTTGGTCATGACGATGCTCCTGTCGTTCGTCCAGGCGGCTTACCGCTTTCCCATAGAGATCAAGAATCAGTACGCCGCGCTCGTCACCGAAATGACGGTGTGCCACGAGGCTCTGATCCAATATGCCGACGCGCATCAATCGACGTTTGGAACGATCCCCGCCTCGAGCGTCGACGCCTATCTCCCGCCAGGGGCAACGGATCCGGGTAGCTTCACCTACATCCTCACCAGCCCCGGCACCGCGACGACCTACCTCACCACCGTCGCCAGAGGCCAATCCTTCGCAGTCGCCGCTATCCAGGGCATTGCGAACTACAGCGTGACCGCTGGCCCCGTCACGGCAGGGATGATCGTCCCGCTCCTCCCAGCTCAGCCCGTCGCCGTCGTCGGCGGCGTCCCCTCCGGCGTAATTGCCGTCCAGACCGTTTTAAGAAATCACTGAGGATCCGACATGGAAGGCCTACGCGGTAACCTAATCGCGATCTTGGTATCGTCGATCATTGCAGCGGCAATCTTTTTCCTGTCCCGGCAGTCGGAGGTGAACACCGACGACGCCCGATACGGCGCGCAGGCCGGTTCGATGGTCATCGCGTCCCGCGCCTTCGCCCAGCAGGGCCGATCGACCATCATCACGGCCGTCAATGCTGCCGGCGGTGCGGCTGTCCGATACACCGCTGCCAACATCGCTGCCGCAGGCGCTCTCGACCCTTCCGTTACAGGCGCGACCCCGACGGGCGGGACCTACTGCTTGGAATTCCGCACTTACAACGGCGGCGCCAACATCCAAGGGGCGCTAGTCGTCATCAACGAAACGATCCCTAAAAATTCGGTCGATGCCGCTATCGTCGCTAAACAGGCCGCTACCACTTTCACCGGCCAGGTCGATGCTTCGGGAAACGTCGCATATCAGGGCGGCAGCCAGCCTCTGTCGGCCTTCACTGGCCCCAATGCCTGCCCGGTCGCAGCAAACGCTTTCGCCGCGCTCATCACCGACAACGACACGATCGGCACCACCAATTACCTCTGCCGCACGGCCCTTCCCGGCAATCCGTCCTGCAACACCATGGCGCAGGACATCAACATGGGTGGCAACAACCTCGCCAACGCCAACACCATCAGTGGCTCTAATCTCGTCGTATCCGGCTTCGATCCCTCCGGGTTCGGCCAGGTCCGAATGAACACCGGAAACTACGGCGCCTTCTTTCGGAATGACGGTACGACTTTTTACCTGCTCAGCACAGCCTCCGGGAACCCAAACGGTCAGTGGAACGGACTTCGCCCGTTCTTTTACAATCTCACCAGCGGCGCAGTGAATATCGACGGCACTGGCGCCGGAACGAGTTTCGGTGGCTCGATAACAGCCCCAGCCTACTATCATTCGTCAGATGCGCGCCTGAAGCACGACATCAAGGCGATCAGAGATCCCTGGAGTGTCCTAGCTCCCATCTCAGGCAGCCACTGGACCTGGAATGAAACCGGCCAACCCGACGACGGGGTCATCGCGCAACAGGTGATGATGACTGCGCCCGAGCTCGTTCACGTCGACGAGAATGGCAAGCTCGCAGTGAACTACGACGGGTTGGTCGGCTTTCTCATCCCAGCCGTCAAGGACCTGCGGCACACGATAAAAATCCAGTCGGCGGAGATCGCTCGACTGAAAATACACGCCGCCGTCAAGACGGACGCCGCCGAATGAAAACGATCCTCGGTCTCGCCCTGGGGATCATCCTATTGCTGGTATCCGCGACCGGGATGGCCCAAACCTGGCCGGACGGCACCGGCGCCTACGTCACCCACGGCGGCGGCCAACAGACACTCAATTATTTCGGCATCTGCTGGGTCGTCACCAACAACGGCGGGGCCGACGTCGCAATCCCGCTCTCGACGATCGCGGAATGGCAGAGTTTCATCGCCCACACGCCGCCAAACGTGGCGCTCTCTCCGTGCCCCGCTCCCTGCGGCGCCTACGCCAACGGCGACACCTGGACGGCCGACTACACCGAGACCGACGCTTGCCCCGCCGGCGGCGGGTCCCAAACCCGCACCGATCAAGGCACCTACCAATGCAACAACGGTGTCGTGACCCAAACCGGATCCACTCCGCTCACGCCCTTCGACCAGTCGCAATGTAGCTGCGGTGGCAACGCGAACGGATCTCAATGGACCGGCACATCGACCAACACAGAGTCATGCACGGCTGCGGGTTATGGCGACGGTGCAACTGGGAACGCTTCGCAGACGACAACCACGACATATCAATGCAACGCCGGCGTCGTTAGCACCGTCGGTACTTCCACGGGCACTCTCGACACTTCCCAGTGCCTCAACTCAAGCGGTGGCGCCTGTGTCCCCGTCACAGCAAGCACATGCACTGCTCTGAACACAACGCAACCGGATCCGATTTGCGAATACACCGCAGTCCAATTCGGCGGGGATCCATTCCCACCCCTCCCCGGCTATGGATGGTGGACTTACTACGAGTATGAATCTACCCTGAGTTGGACGCTTGCAAGCGATGCGTGTTCCTGCACCGCCACCCCTGTCACGTACCCAGGACTCATTGGAACGATCCAATCGACAGAAGAGGAATTCAATCCGTTTCAGTACCCACTTGCCCCACCGGCAGTGCCAAACCAATCCCAGCCGAGCATCGTGCCGTGCCCGTAATAGACGCGCAGACGCGCGCCAGCGCCGGCGTAGCCAACGCCAAGAGGGAGGCGGGCCTGTTCCGGCCCTCTCCCCTGAAACGCCATCTCCGGCAGCGCGGGGCCGCGCCATGCGCAAGCGCGATGCGCCCGCGCCTGTCGACAGCCCAGCACCGCGAACATCGCGTTTCCCCCCTCACCCGACCCACTCATTGCCGTTGGGCTAGAGAGGCAGGCGGGGCTGCCTCACTAACGATTAACGAGCTCCGAGCCGGTGAAATGCCTGCTCTTTATCAAGGTGACCAAAATGAAGTTTATTGGCTTGTTCAAGTATCTCGGCGCCGGTAGCCCCCGCTCGTTGGCGCGGGCCGCTAGTGTCGTTGCCATGCTCGGTTCGGCCGCTGCTCACGCGCAAACCTATACCTACTTTTCAACGATCAACGACGCCCGCCTCACCTTCCCGGGATCGACATCGATCGACGTTCAGCGGGGAAGGCTCTTCATCGGCGACGGCCAGGCCGATATCGTGGCGGTCTACGACACCGCGACGCTAGCGCCTGTGGCCACGATCGGCAGCGGAGCCGGTAGTGACAATTCCCACTTCGCGTCTCCGGTTGCGCCGGCGATCGACGTGGCACACTCGCGGCTCTTCATCCCCGACGTGGGCAACGATCGGGTCCAGGTCTTCGACGCGCAGACCTATGCCTATCAGGGAACAATCGGGGTTAGCGGCGTCGCCGGCAGCGATAACTCCCATTTGTTTTTCCCCCGCGCGGTAGCCGTCAACTCGGCCACTGCGGCGGTCTATATCACCGATACCAACAACAATCGGGTCCAGGTCTACGATGCCAACCTGAACTATGTCGCGACGATCGGCGTCAGCGGCGTCGCCGGCAGCGACAACAGTCACCTCAATGCTCCGGTCGGCATCGCGTATAACACAGCGACCAACCAGATTTTCGTCGGCGATCGAGGCAACGGCCGTATCCAGATCTACGATGCTGGATCTCTGAATTACGTCGCGACCATCGGCCAAACCGCCCCGGGCGGAACGTCGTTCGACAACGCGCATCTAGTGCCTCAGGGCGTGGCGATCGACCCGGTGGCCGGCCTGGTGCTCGGGTCCGATGACACGAACTATCGCATCCAGGGCTTCAACGTGCTGACTAACCAGTACGTGACGACCTTGGGAACCACCGCCAGCCCAGGCTCGAGCAATAGCCAGTTTGCCTTGCCGGGAACAGCGGCGGCGGATCCGACGCACAATCTACTTTTCGTCCCTGACGCGACGAACAAGCGCGTTCAGATCTTCACCATCACACCGTCGCCCTTGCACTCGGCGGTGCTCCCCGGCGGTCGGTCGGTCCAGGTCGGCACCCGCTCGACCATCTTCGCCACCATCATCAACGCGGGTTCGACCACACTTTCGAACTGCCAGATATCATTGCCGACGTCGGCACCGGCCGGCCTGACGATGGATTATCAGATCACCGATCCGACGACGAACGCCCTAACAGGGACCATTAATTCCCCGGTTTCAATCGCTGCGGGCGTGTCCCAGAGCTTCGTGCTCGGGTTTCAGTCGACCGCCGCGTTCACCGAGAGCGCAATGCCCGTCAACTATTCGTGCGACGGCGCCACCCCTGCCAGCCTGGTCGCTGGCGTCAACACGGTGGATTTGACGTTCTCGAGCTCGCCGATCGCCGACGTGATCGCCCTGTCTCTGACGCCAAGCGGTGATGGTGTTGCGCGGATGAGCGTCGGCAGCACGGGCTTCTTCGCGCTGGCGAGCATCAATATCGGGGTTCCAGCTCAGCTGACCGTTGCGCCCGATTTCGGCGGCGCTTTCTTGCCGCTGACCGCGACGATTTGCGCGACCAACCCGACCACGGGTGCTTGTCTGGCGGCGCCGGCGTCATCGGTGACCTTTACGGACGCGACCAACGCGACACCGACCTTCACGGTGTTTCTCACCCCGACCAGCAGTGTTGCCTTCGCCCCAGCGACGAACCGCGTCTTCGTCCGTTTCGTCGACGGCGCGGGCCTCTCACACGGCGAAACCAACGTCGCCGTGGCGACGAACTGATCATGCCACTCGTTCCCCTCACCGTGGCCTGTATCTCCTTCGTCGCGGTCCATTTCGGGATCTCGGAGGACGTGCTGAAAGGTCTCCGTGCTGCGGAGGGGGGCCAGGTCGGCATGGTGACCCAGAACAGGGACAAGGCGGGCCGCGTCACCTCGCGCGACCTCGGGCCGTTCCAGGTCAACGACGTGGCGTGGCTCGATCACCTCACTCTCGCGTGGCACCGGCCTAACCGACAGGCGACCTTCGAGCTTCTGAGGGACAACGGTTGTGCGAACGCCTTGGCCGCGGGTGCGATCTTCCGCGGATATCTCGACGAGGCCGGCGGCAATTACGGGCTCGCCGTCGGCTACTACAACTCCCACTCACCGGAAAAGGCCGAGATCTATCGACGCCATTTTATCGCGTCCTTTCGGCACTTGAGCGAATTCAAGGATCTTCAGTGATGAACGTCTCCCTTCCGTCCATGCTGGCGGCCGCCGCCCTTGTATCACTGTTCTCCGGTGCGCTCGCCGGCGGGAGTGTCGCTTTCGGCCTGCGGCAGCCAGATCATGCCAGCTACGCCAAAGCGGACATTCAGCCGAACGTCGACGAGGCGATCGGCGCCTATATCAAGGCGCATCCAGAACAGATCCTCGCATCGCTTCGAAGTGGTCAGGCCGCAGCCGCCACGGAGAAGGTCGCCGCGACGGAAACCGCCATCAAGGAGCACCGCGAGGCGCTGTTCGATGTCCGGACGGCGCCGTCGATCGGCGCCGGCGACCCTGATGTGACGATTGTCGAGTTTTTCGACTTCCGTTGCCCCTACTGCAAATCCTCGGTCGCAGCGCTCGAGCACCTGACTGATACGGATCCAAAGGTAAGGGTGATCTTCCGAGATATCCCCGTCCTTGGCGAACTGTCCGACTACGAATCCCGCCTGGCCCTCGCCGCGGCTCGCCAAGGCCGCTATCACGACGCCTATAGGGCCTTGTTCGGTATCGTTGGCACCATCGACAAAGGCTCGATTCAGGCCGCTTTGAGCAAGGTCGGCCTCGACGTCGCCGAGCTCGAACGAGACGCCGGCACGACGGAAATCCGCGACCAGGTCAAACACAATCTCGAGCTCGCGAACCAGGTCTATGTGACCGGCACCCCGGCATGGATCGTCAACGACCAGTCCGCTCCCGGCGCGCTAGACCAGGCACGCCTGGCGCAGCTCGTGTCGAAGGCCCGGGCGAAATCCTAGCGGTGCGTCGTCACTTTATTCGTCCAACTACTCCGGGGTCCGGGGCTGGCCCCGCGGGGCGACCAAAACCCCGATCGCGCATAGGTGAAATGATGGAAACCTTTCGGACCATGTCGAAGACCCAGCCGCTGCTGTACGGCTGGACGTGCTATCTCGGCGCTTGGATCTTCATGGGCGTGTTTGTTTTACCGCTCTCGTCGGCGCTTGCCGGCGCGGTTGGCACGACGGCCGCCGGCGGTGTCTATTATGGCATCTCGCTGGCACTAGGGTACGCCTTGCTGCTGGTCCGCCGCGACGTGGTTGACCAGCTGCACATGGACGGCATGGAGAGCGCCCTGGGGCCCTTGCTGCGCTTGATCCTTTGGACCTTGGCGTGGATCATCGTCATGCCCGTGAGCTTGACGCTCATCGGCCTGCGCGCCGCGCGGCTCTGAGAGGGTGACGAACATGACCAACGACGCACGCAAGATTCTGTGCCTCGGCGGCGGCACAGCCGTACTGGTCGGATGCTGGATCGCGGCCTCGCTCCAGGGCCAGCAGATCGATTCCCGGCTCGTTGCTGGGATCCTCTTGGCTCTTGGCTTTGTGATGGTCTTGATCGGCTCACGCAAAGCGAAACGCACATCCGACCATTGATTGCCGCAGCATTCTTAGACCGAGACCCATGACCACAATCCACGCAGCTGCTGACCGACATCGAGACGATCGCCGAGAACTCCCCGAAACGACAACGGTTCGGCTGGGGGTTCACAGGATCCGATTGCAGGCCATAAAGTTCAGATTGGCCCATGAGACGCGCGACATGATCCGCGCGCATCTTTTGCAGAGCGGTGACCTCGGGAGGGTCGCGGAGCGAGCGCTCGCCGAGACCGATTGGACCAAGTTGGTGCCGTTTGATCGTCGGTTTCTCCCGGAGACGTGGGCTTCAGGAAGCACGAATACCAGCGTCTCGCTTCCCGGGGATCTTGTGTCGCGCCTGGAGGCCGAAGCCGCGCGGCTCGGCACGAAACCGGGGCGACTTCTCGAAGGCGCGATACGGGCGTGGGCCGACCAGATGGCGACCCGCAACCAGATTCGGCACCCGTCCTAAAATCGAGTCTTATGTCGACACCGCCTTCAAGATATTGCAGGCGGCTTTTTTGTCTCCCACCATATATGATAATGTCCTTTATCAAATGCTATGGAGGAGGATGCGATGGGTGAACATGATGCTGGTGATGTGGGTGAAATGCGCAAGCTCCTCGACAAGCTAAAGGAGGTCGGCCCCCTAGACTTGGACGACCTTCTTGCGGGCCTCAGCGGCAAGGATCGCACGACCGCCCGCGAAGGGCTTCAGGTCCTTGCGGACAATATCGACAAGCGCAAGCGCGACTAACGCCTCTGGTGATGATGCTTGTTCCGCTGTCAAATCTCGATCGTGTGCCCGCGCTGGTCGCCTCAGCTGGCGACCGCGCGGCCATGCGCTACATCGAATTCTTCACGGCCGAGATCTCGAACGCGAACACGCGGCGAGCCTACGGCCGTGCCGCCGATGCCTTCACGACCTGGTGCGCCGCCGTCGGCATCGTGTCGATCGCCGACGTCATGCCGATTCATGTCGCAACCTGGCTCGAGGTCCGAAAAAGCGAGGTTGCGGCGCCGTCGGTCAAGCAAGAGCTCGCCGCCTTGCGCCATTTGTTTGACTGGCTGGTGGTCGGCCAGGTAGTGCCGGTCAATCCCGCGGCCTCAGTTCGAGGACCGCGGCATGTGGTGAAGGCGGGTGTAACGCCAATCCTCGACGCGGGCGAAGCTCGGCTCCTAATCGACAGCATCGATGTCTCGACGCCTGTCGGGTTGCGCGATCGGGCACTGATCGCGCTCATGCTCTATTCCTTCGCCCGGGTCGGTGCTGCGCTCGGCATGAAGGTAGCTGACGTGTACACGCAGAACCGCCGGCTGTGGGTCCGCCTTCGAGAAAAAGGCGGCAAGCCTCACGCGATGCCGTGCCATCACAACCTCGAAACCTACCTTCATGAATATCTTGCCGGCGCCGACCTCGAGAGTGATTCCAAGGGGCCGTTGTTCCGCACCATCGGGCGCGGGACCAGCAAGCTCACGACCAGGCCGCTCCCGCAGGCCAACGCCTGGGCAATGATCGAGCGTCGTCGCAAAGCTGCCGGTATCGAGACGAAGATCGGTAATCACAGCATGCGCGGGACCGGGATCACGACGTTCCTGAAAAATGGCGGCACGCTCGAGACGGCCGCCAAAATGGCGAACCACGCCTCGACCCGGACAACGCAGCTCTACGATCGCCGGCACGACGAAATGAGTCTGGACGAGGTTGAACGGATCCTCATCTAACTGAATGATCGCTCATCGCCGTGCTCGAGGCGCCGATCGGCGCGACGGCCGCCGCCGGCGCCTGGGCCAGGGGGTACCGATGTCCCGTACGATCGCGCCGTGGATCCGCCGCGGCCGATCCGGATCTTGCCGTGCTCGAGCAGCTGCAGGACCTGGTGCGCGGATCCTCGCCCGGGTTGTCGATCGCCGGCGCCGGCGACGTCGCCCAGCTGGTCGACCTGGTGCTGTTCGTCGACGAGCTCGACCGCCTCGAGGCGCCGATCGCCGGCATCCTAAAAACCCGTCGTCACTTTATTCGTCAAACTACTCCGGGGTCCGGGGCTGGCCCCGGTGCGGCTTCCCGATGGGAAGCCTAAACCGCAACTCTTGACCGGATAGGTCGCTCTTGGCCGAAAGCACGGCCAGCGAGGGACCATCCCTCGAGCGCCGATGGCGTCTCGGGCGCCTGCAGGCGCCGTTCACTCGTTTCGCCGATCGCGCCGCTTCGCTCCGCTCCAGGCTATTGCTGATCCGCCCCCGCCGTTCGGCCGGCGCGGACCGGGCGCCAGCGGCGCCCTGTTACTAAGGGGCTTTGCCCACTCGCGGCGGGCAAGAGTTCGTCGCCTACGGCTCCCGCCTCGTCCGGTATCCCCAACGCTCGCTTCGCTGCGCGCCGGGTGATCCCCCTCCGGACGACGCGCTCCTGCCCTCTGCTACCCCCACCGGCGCCCGGCTCCGGGAAGCATGCGACGCGCATGCTTCGCAGGCTTAAGGAAGGGATTAGAGAACATGCACTTTTCAGCCACTTACTCGCCGGACGACAACAAGCTGCGCCTCTACAGTGGGGGCCGGCTCGACGCCGAGCTCTACGAGCGCGTCAAGGCCGCTGGCTTCAAATTCGCGCCCCGTCAGCAGCTGTTTGTCGCGCCCATGTGGACGCCGACGCGCGAGGATCTTCTCTTGGAGCTTTGCGAGGAGATCGGCGACGAGGATACGACCTTGGCGGACCGTGCGGAGGACCGGGCTGACCGGTTCGAAGGGTACAGCGAGCGCCGGGCAGAGGATGCCGAGGCCGCGCGCAACGCCGTCTCGGCGATCGCCGACAATATCCCCTTCGGCCAGCCAATCCTCGTGGGCCATCATTCGGAGGCGCGTGCCCGCCGGGATGCGAAGAAAATCGAGACTGGGATGCGCAAAGCAATCCGGATGTGGGAAACCTCGGAATATTGGCAGCGACGAGCGGCCAACGCGCTGCGACATGCCAAATACAAGGAATTGCCGGCCGTGCGCGCCCGCCGCATCAAGACGATCGAGGCGGACAAGCGGAAGCGCGAGCGCATGGTTGCCGAGGCGAAGAAGTTCAGTCGGGCCTGGTCGACGCCGGGACTGACCCACGTTCAGGCTCGCCAGATCGCGAATTTCGATCACATATCCAAGTCCTTCAGCCTGGCCGCCTATCCGCGTGCAGAGCCGGCCTCGCAGTACGAGGGGCCCATGGGCCTATGGTCGGCGCTGGACGGGATCATCACCGCCGAGCAGGCCCGGGACATCGCCCTTGCAGCCCATGCCCGGACCATCGCTTGGTCGACGCGGTGGATCGCGCACTATGACAATCGGCTCGTCTATGAACGCGCCATGCTGGACGAGGCCGGGGGCCTCCTCGCGGACCGGAACGCCCCCCAGAAGGGCGGCGGCGTGCGTTGCTGGGCTTCGCCGCGGGCCGGCTGGTCCTACGTCCAGAAGGTCAATCGGGTGACCGTCACCGTGTTAGACAATTGGGGCAACGGCGGCGGTAACTTCACCCGGACGATCCCTTTCGACAAGCTCAAGGGCGTAATGAGCGCGGCCGACGTCGCCGAGAAGCGAGCCGCCGGCCTGCTCGTCGAGTCTCAGGACGGGACTGGGTTCTATATCCGGACCGCGCCGATCGACGACGCCGGCGTATCCGACGCGACGCCGGCGTCGGCGCCGGAGGCCGAGGCGCCGAACGATCGCCAGGAAGGGGCCGCCGCGACGGCAGCCCTGCGGCAGAGCCTAGCCGAAGGGGTCAAGGTCGTGGTCGCCCCGCAGCTGTTCCCGACGCCCCGGCCGATCGCCGATCGCGTGGCCGAGCTCGCGGACGTTCAGCCCGGGCAAGAGTTCCTTGAACCGAGCGCCGGGACGGGCGTTCTGGTCGATGCCGTGCTCGCCCGTGAGCCGTCGGCGCGGCCGTATCTGGTCGAGATCAATAGCCACCTCGCCGCGGCCCTGGCCGACAAATACACCCCGGCCGAAGATGCGGCGGCCGGGATCTGCAGGAACGTCATCGAGGGCGATTTCGTGGAAGCGTGGGCCAGCCTCGGGAGCTATGACCGGATCCTGATGAACCCGCCCTTCGGCGATGCCGCCGACATCGAGCATATCCAACTCGCCGCGAAGATGATTCGGCCAGGCGGCCGACTGGTAGCGCTCTGCGCTGCTGGTCCCCGTCAACATGCCAAGCTACGCCCGCTGGCGTCTCATTGGGAGGAGTTGCCCGAAGGCAGCTTCCGACAACAGGGAACCGACGTGCGCGCGGCCCTGCTGGTCATCCAGCGTTAGTCTTCCCGCGCAGCCCCTCGCCTTGATGGCGAGGGGCTGCGCGGCGTCACCGTGGCAGCCAGCCCGTCTCCTCCCGCTTGATAGTTCCGTTTGGCTGAATGGCATCGATACGACGCATCGTGATCATATCCCAACCTGCGGCGTCGCCGGTGCCCGCGCCTCGGGGCCCCTGGATAATCATGGCAATGGGGAACCACCTTTGAATCCCCCTTCGCGTGCCGTGCGAAAGGACGGGGCCGCCCGAACAGCCGGACATATTGTAACCCAACGGCTGCTTCCAGGGCGACCAGGGCGCAGCTTGGTCGCGTTCGGGATCGTAAGTCACGATCAGATTCCTATCCGTAATTGCATCGATCGCGCCTAGACTGCCGGCGGCGAATAGATTGCCGACGCCTGGCGCGATCGAAACTCTCTCGGTTTCGGGAAATCCGCAGAAGGTCACCGCCCTTCCCACATCTGGCTTCGGCGGTGGCCAGGCGTCGCACCGGCAGTCCAGAACCGTTGCCTCAGCCTCCGCAACAAGCTCCCCGGATGCGCGAAAGGTCGCGATGTCGAGATCAGCGCACCGGTCAATGATAAGGCCGGGCAGATCCACCGGCTTTGTGGTACGGATCTGGCAGACGGTGTTCGAATTGGAGGAGATCGCAGCCTCCAATGCCTCGACGACATGATTCGCAGTTACCCCAATGACACCGTCCTCGAACCGCAGGAAGAAACAGGTCCCACCTTTGATTGGCTTTGGCCAACCCTGTTTCCGATCATGCCAAACGACGGGCGTGGCGACCTTCAGGGTAAAGTCCGCCATGGCTTCGGCGGCTTTCATTTCGTCTGGGCTGCGTTCAGGCATAGTCACGAGAAATTCCACATCATGCATTCACTCTACGACCGTCGCCTGAAGGGATGTGGCCAAATCATCGTGGCGCTGGACGCGGGCTTGTCGCTGTGATCCGTCTCGCCGAATGTGGGCCGGTAAGGAAACCTCCGACCTGGTAACCAGGCCGGAGGTTCAATCTTTCCGAACGCCGGCGCTGGCGCCGGCGACGAACTAGAGTGGTAGCGCCGCCTGTTCCTTAGCTGCCTTGCTAGTTCGGGACCAGAGTTCGGCCGTCCGGTTCATCTCGATCAGTTCGGCCGGAAACACGCGCTGCTGCAGCTCGAGGCATTGTTCGAACGTGCCGTTGAGCCACGCATCCCATTCCTCGCGGTGGAGGATCACTGGCATGCGATCATGGACCGGCCGGATTGCCTCGTTGCAGTCGGTCATAACGCCCGAATAGACCTTGCCCCACTCGTCGGACACACGCCAAAGCCCGGCCCACGCGAACATTGGCTGACCCGCGACCGTGAACCAGGTGCGGGTCATTCGACCCTTCGCTCCCTCAGCCTCCGCAAAGTGCGTGGTCGGGATCAGGCAACGCCATTGCGGCTTGCGCGCCAGGCCGACCCACATGTTTTTCTTCAGGTCGGCGATGTTGTTGACCGGCTTCGGCTTCGCGTCCGGCCGCATCTCTCGGAGGCGCAGCGGAAAGCCCCAGACCATAGACTCGAGCACGCGTGCGCCCTGGTCTTCGCGAACCACCAGGCCCGGATATCCGGGCAGGATCTCGTCGGGAACATTCGGAGCGGCGCCGGCGGCCGTCACGCCGAAGAAGGCGGCGACCTCGGCGGCGCTCCGCTTTACAGTGTAGAGGTTACACACGCCTTCCCCCTCGCTTGCCGTGGCCGACCTGGTCCAACCGTAGCACGCCCGGCGCCGACGCGCGGAGCAGCGTGACCGGATCGCCCGGCGCCTCGCCCAGCCACAGGGGCCAGTCGTCGCGCTCGAGCACAACAGACATTCGGTCGTGGATCCGCGCCATGAGCTCGTTCGCCGCAATCGTAATCACGCAAAACGTCCGCTCGATGCGGCCATCAGGCCAAACATAGGATTCCCAGAGGCCGGCCATGGCCATCGGGGCGCCGTCCACGCGCGATACCCGGAAATGCCGGCCCTCTTGCTCGCCGATCGTGCCTTTCTGGGCGTACTGGTCCGCTGGCACGATAGCGCGCCGCCGCCGGAACGCATCGGCGAACATCGGCAGTTCCTGCACCGTCTCGGCCCGCGCGTGGATCGGTCGCGGCGCGCTCCCCGAATCAACGGTGTCGTGGGGCAGGAGCCCCCAGACAAGTTCGTCCATGTTGCGCTCGCCGGTCTTCGGGTTGAGCCGAATCACGGTGGCGGGCTCGCCAGGCCTCCCACTTCCCAACATCGCCCGCGACTCAGTCGAAACTATCCGGTTGCACCTCGACCCGTCGGCCGACTCTAAAGAAATCGGCCGTTTCAAGCGGTTCCAAAGACCCGATCACGCGCCACGCGCCGTGATCGCGCATGGCAATCTCAGGCTCGAGGTCTGTACTCACCCGGACCCAATAGAGCCCGTCGGGGAAATCGCTCATGACGTCCGCTCCAGTCGAAAGCTGATGATGCGGATCCTACATCGTCCGCGCTCATTTTCCGAGGAGGTGGCCCAGGGCAGGGAGCCCGTAAATGAGCAGCGCGACGGCGATCAGCACGGCCGGCAGCCCGACAGAACGAAACCTGCCAGCGCTCAGCTCACTTTTCTGAATCGTCCGGAATAGGCCCAAGAAAAAGGCCCGAAGCAGCTGCCATATGAAGTTCGTCACAGTCGCACCTCCGCTTAAACTTGCGTTGGGCAACTCGACTAAGGGGGTATGGGGGCACACTTGCGATATCTTGCCAATCGAATTCGGTTTTACCCGTTCTGCCAATGGTTTACACGGCACACACGGGGGTCTTCTCGAGAAGCTAAATCCCTCCACTCACTTTATTCGTCCAACTACTCCGGGGTCCGGGGCTGGCCCCGGGTCACCGGCGAGGATCCTCGCCGGGCCTCAAAACGAGAACCGCCGGCCTGGTTGCCCAGGCCGGCGGTCCGCTCCGGAGCGGAGCGCTTATAGGTATTGCGTGTTCGGACCGAACACGACCATGACCTGGTCGGGTCGGTGGTTATCCCGATAGACCTTGAACCCGCAGATGATTACGACTTCGCCTTGACGAGCACCCTCCCCGAGCAGGTCGAAAATCGCGTCAGGGGCCCTGATCTCCAACAGGTTTGAGCCGGCCTCGATGTCTTGGAAGTGGCGAAGCTCGCGAAAGAACGTCATTACTTCGGCCGGCGGGATCTTCGCCACCGGGACGTATGGCCGGGTCTCGCAATCGAGCTTGTGGATCCCCGAGCGTTCGAATAGATCGCTCGCGGCCAAGTGCGCATTTGCCTTCATCGCTTCGGCCTCCTCAGTACGCATCCAGCTGCGTCTGCAGCTCGATTTGGTGCGCATGGTCGCCAGCCACGGCCTGCACCAGCTGATCGCGGCGATGCGCCGGGATCTTGACGCTGATCGGGCTGCGCAACTCTTGGGAGCCGCGCCGGTAATAGACCCAGCCCTGCAGCTGGATTTGATCGTTCATCGCGGTCACGTCGACATGAGCCTTGAACTGCTCCGGCTCGTGGATTTCGTTGACCAGCAGGCCCTGCCCTTTCGGGGGCGTCGGCTGATCAATGTCTCCGCCTGCGAAATCATACCCCTGCGCACCGGACTGGGGAAGGTTCACCAGGAACGTCCCGCGCGCGACCGTCTCGCTTTCTCGATACGTGCCGGTCAGAGGGGCGACCTTGAACGTGATGAAATAGCGGTCGGTGATCGGAGTATCATTGATCGAGCTCGTGAAGCTCGATTGCGCGGTCGTGCTCTCGAGGGCCGCCTTCAGCGCGCTCTTGCTCGAAGCATCGGTGTCCGTCGGCGCCGGCTGTGCTGTGCAGGCTCCGGCCAGCAGCAAAATCGCCAGCGCGGAAGTAGTACGAATATGCATAAAATGTGTCCCATTTTGTGGCCCTAGGTCGCAACCATAGCCTTCGGGTCGTATGCGTTACCAATGCCATTTTTCCGCTTGGGGTTGCCGCTCGCGCGCGATAGCGTGGTCGTACTCCAACCCGAGACGCGCCCTTTGTGGCCGTCTCGGCTCGGGGTGCGTCTCCCATCGATGGGAATAGACGCTATGCAGGCAAGTTTTGAGGTTGTTGGTCAGATCGACGCAGTCCAGCCGCGTGAGTTTGTCGGCGAATTCCTGCTCGGCATCGAGAGATACCGGGCCGGCGGTTTCTGGTTCAAGACCTTGCCCGGGTCGGAAAAGATGCGGGTTTTGGTCGGCGCCAAAGCCGTCGAACGGTTCAAAAGCGGGGATCGCGTTGCCATAACCGGCATCGTGTCGTCGCCCACCGATCGCAAGGATGATCCGACGTTGTCCCACTATATGGCGTGCGCGGTCGACCACGCTTCGAACTAAGCTCTTCATGGGCACGTCTGTATCGAAGGCCAGGGGTCAAATGATCCCTGGCCTTCTTCTTTTCCGCAGCAGCCGATAGATCAAATTCGACACATTTCGCCTTTGCCGCGAGCGACGGACCGGCTACCGTTGGGGCATCCCAACCAGGACGTGCCTCGGCCGTCTTGGCCCGGGGTGCGTCTCCTTCAGATAGGATCAGGCGCTATGCAGGCAGGTTTTCAATTGGTCGGCGAGGTTACCGATTACACTGGTTCTCCCTCTGGCTATCGTGTGTTGGTCGAGGTCGCGCATTTCGTCGTCGACGGCGACAAGGTGACCCCGGACGAAGACAACAAGGAGCTGGAGTTGGTTCTCCCTTGGAGCGACGAGCGGTCGCGTTCACCCGAGCTCGGCGGCATCACGGCGAAGGGCTTCGTCAGCCTGCATTGGTCCTCTGGACCGACGTGGGATTTCGGGCCGATCGTCGATCAGATAACGGTGACCGAGTTCAACCAAGGCAGTTGACCGACCCTTATGGTCAGCCTGTACCAAGGGCAGGAATCTTCGGATTCCTGCCCTTCTCTTTTGCAGGCCGGCCTTCGCCGGATGTGTTGGATTCAATGGGTTCCGCCTTTCCCGCGAGCGACGGACCGGCTACCGTTGGGGCATCCCAACCAGGACGCGCTCCGGCCGTCTTGGCTCGGGGTGCGTCTCCTTCAGATAGGAACAGGCGCTATGCAGGCAGTTAATATGTCCGTTCTCGATGACATCAATGATGAAGAGCCGTTGTATTGTCTCGCTAAGGTGGTCGCCCAAGATGGGTTGACGGGCCGTTTCGAGATTTGCACCGGCAACGACGGGAAAATTTACGCTTACGGTGCTTACGACGGCGTCCTTGAAGACATTGGAAGCAGTGTGTCGCGGCATATCGAGGACTTGGAGCTTGGCCTGACCAAGGAACCTGTCCCTCAATATATCGCTGTTCTTGTTCCTTCCAACGCGGTTTTGGCGTCGCGGCCGGGGCGTAAATCGGACTAGCCGGTCTCTCGGTCTGTTTGCACAAAGGCCAGGAATCTTCGGATTCCTGGCCTTCTCTTTTGCCGGCCACGCCGGCAGTTGGAGGGGGCGAGGTCTCCCCCCTGGTCCGAGCCTACGTCTCGGACGCACCCCCTCTCACAAGGGCTGGCCGCCCTTGTAACGATCCCGCTTAGGTCGATCGCCGCGCGGACGCGCGCCGGCACCGCGCACGCGCGGCGCCCCGTTGCTAAGGGACTAGCCCCTCGCGCCGGGCAAGAGTTCGTCGCCTACGGCTCCCGCGTCGTCCGGTATCCCCAACGCTCGGCAAGCCTGCGCGCCGGGTGATCCCCCTCCGGACGACGCGCTCCTGCCCTCTGCTACCCCCACCGGCGCCCGGCTCCGGGAAGCATGCGACGCGCATGCTTCGCAGGCTTAAGGAAGGGATTAGAGAACATGACCGTTACGACCCGTGAAATCGCTTTGAACCTGCTGGTGCCGGCTTCCGAAAACGTCCGGAAGACGAAGACCGGCGATATCGTCGCCCTACAGGCCAGCATCGCGCAGTATGGGCTGGTGTCGAGCTTGGTTGCTTACCCGGTCAAGGGGCCGAAGGGCAAGGCGACCGGCAAGTTTGCTGTCGCGGCCGGTTCGCGGCGCCATGACGCGATGAACGCACTGGCCGAGGCCGGGACGATCGCGGCGGATTACCCGGTCATCTGTCGGGTTTGCACTCGCGAGGAGGCGCGGGCCCTGTCGCTGGCCGAGAACGAGATCCGCGAGAACATGAACGTTGTCGACCAGTACGAGGCGTTCGCCGAGTTGGTCGAAAGCGGCCTGACCACGGCCGAGGTTGCGATCCGGTTCGGGCTGCCGGAGGTGCGGGTGTTGCGCCGGATGAAGCTCGGGCAGATGAGCCCGAAGCTGCGCGAGGTGATGCGTGCCGGCGAGATGACGCTTGACCAGGGTGCGGCACTGATCCTGACCGACGATCATGCCATGCAGGAACGCGCTTGGTTCGATGTGCAGCCCTACGAGCGGCACGCGAACCACATTCGGTCGCGCTTGGCCGTCAACCAGGTGCCCGCGACGGATGCCCGCGCGTTGCTGGTCGGGCTCGACGCCTACGAGGCCGCAGGCGGCGACCTGGTGCGCGACCTGTTCAACGAAAAATACGTCATGCTCAAGGAGGTCGCGCTGCTGGACCAGCTTGCGGCCGACGTTCTGCAGGCAAAGGCCGATGCGCTGTCGGCCGAGGGCTGGGCGTGGGTGCTGCCCGTGGTGAGCTATTCGTTCGACCACGGCGACTACGGCTATATCCAGCCGATCACGCGGGAGCAGACCGCCGAGGAAGAGGCCCAGCTTGAGGTCCTGTACGAGGAACAAGCGCAGATCGAGCAGGGCGGTGACGGTGAATTGACCGAGGAGGAAGAGGCCCGGATCGAGGAGATTGGCAAAGCCGTCCAGGCGATCGAGGACGCGACGGAGACCTATTCGGCCGAGCAGATGGCCGGCGCCGGGGTCATAGTCATGCTCGGGCGCGGCGATGATCCGCTCCGGATCGAGCGTGGTCTGGTTCGTCGGGTGCCGGCGGCGGCGCGGGCCTCCGCTTCGGACGCGCAGAGCGATGATGCTGAGGGCGAGGAAGGACTGGACGAGGAAGGGCAGCCGCTGGGCGAGGATGGGGCCGAGACGCCGGCAGCGGGCGACGAGGCGCCGGCCGAAGAAGCCCTCAAGCCCCTGTCGGGCGCCTTGATGCAGGAACTCACGGGCGAGCGGACGATGGCGCTGCGCGTCGAACTGGCCCGCAATCCGGGGGTGGCGCTGATCGCGACGGCGCATGCCTACGCGATCCAGCATGTGTATGGGATCTATTCATACGACGCCCCGACCAGCCTGCAGCTTCAGTATCAGATTGATCGGATGTCGGGCGCCCCAAAGGTCAAGGACAGCCCGGCAGCGGCGGCGCTGGCCGAGGAATTGAAGGGATGGCGTGGCCGGCTTCCGGAGGCGGTAGCGGACCTCTGGGGGTTCCTGATGGCGGCACCGCAGGAGACTGTGCTGGCCTTGATGGCGTTCGGGGTGTCGCAGTCGATCGACGCGGTGGACGTGGGGTTTGGCAATGCCGTCAAGCGGGCCGCCCATGGCGATCTGTTGGCGACGGCGCTCGACCTCGATATGACGAACTGGTGGACGGTGTCCCCCGACAACTACCTGTCGCGGGTGCCGAAGGTGCGGGTGCTGGAGGCCGTGACCGAGGCCGTCTCCGCACAGGCGGCGGACAACATCGCCGGCATGAAGAAGGCCGGCATGGTGTCGGCGGCGGTCGATCGGATCGCCGGTACGGGCTGGCTCCCTGCCGTGCTCCGGACCGCGAAGGCCGCGGCGCCGAGCGAGGCTCCGGCCGAGGGTGAGGCCGCGTCGAACGTGGTGGCGATCGCCGCCGAGTGATGGACAGGCCCTCGCCGGCTTCGGCCGGCGAGGGTCAGCCCTCCCCTTCGTCCGAGCACGAGACCGACCATGGATCAGCACGACCCAAACGTCACTGTTGCCGCGTTCGCCCGGTTCCCGAAGCGAGCCCGGCGCCGGCAACAGGTGACGGATTTGTCCCTAGCCCAGCAGCTGCACGCCGGCTATCGCACGGTGGAAGTGGCGTGGGGCAACCCGCACACCAGTCCGCCAGAGGGTGCGGATCGCATCAAATGGTCCTTCTGCCTGCCCAACCACGCGAACTACGGCGCGGTGATGGCCGAGCACGCCCCCGCAGTCATTCCGGGCAGCGGCTGGTGCATTCGGGTCGGGGGCTACACGCCGCCGCGCACGCAATGGTCTGAAGAGACGAAGGGCCGGGTGCGCCGGGGCAATCTCCGGAAGCGCCTGGACAAGGCCGTGCCGTTGTTCGCGGACATATTCTTTGCCGAGGAAGTCGAACGCCGGGCCGCGTATTTCGCCGGCAAACCCTACGAATTCACCCTGCCCTCCCGAGAGCGTGCGGCCGATGCCGGCACCGACGACGCCGGCATCGGACATAACAGCGGCGCCCGGCCCAGGGCCGTGCCGTTGCTGCCCCCGAAAGAATATTAGGAGCCTTCCATGTCGCGCACGGTCCGCCGACGCAAAATCAATTGGGGTGCGACGGCCAGGCGCCAGGTCGTGCCCATCTGCCCGCCTGTCGAGATCGAGCCCCCTGAATTCCTGGGGACCTGGTCGTGGCGTTACCAGGCTCAGGGCGAGAGCATTGAGGACTGGATCGCGCGCACCGGGCGCCAGCGCGCCGAGCTCGCCGCCCAGGCCGCGAACTGGCTTCGGAAGCAGCAGCCGGTGCGCGTGCTGCAAGATCCTCGTCTTGAGGGTCCTGAACTGGCGGGCCGGGTCGGGACAATCTTGAGGCCGTGCTCGAGTGTCTTTGCCGATCATGTGTACGTGCTGTTCCGGCCGATCGGCAGGCAGCGCGTCGATCGCATCCGGATGATCGCGCTCGACCACATCGAGCCGGTGGACTGACGCCGCTAATTCGACTTGTGCAGGTCGGTCACGTTCTTCGGGAAATCCGGCAAGACGCGGATATCGCGCGACATGCAGCGGCGTCCGTCGCTGGCGCGCGGAGCATGGCAGCGGAACCGTAGGTACATTGGATCGATATCGAGCCCCCAGCGGCGGGCGAGGCCGCGCGCATCGAACACCGCAGTATGGCCGCAGGTTCGGCATTCACACCGAACGCTCACACCGTTCGCGACGTAGATCCGGAGAGGGCGGGAATAGTCGGCCATGGATGACACATGATCGTTCTTTTTTTGTTCTGCAATCGCGTTCGTCGCGATCGATTGGATTTTCGGCATTTATAGATCGTTTAAACGGCCTATCCGATTGCTCGGGCCGCGCGTTCTGATAGAATCTTGTTGAGGCGTTCTAACGCCATGGAGGTGGGAAATGGAGACGGTTGCGGAGATTAAGGTCCGGCACGAGCGCGAGCGGGACAGTATGGAAGACCGGCACTCGCGCGAGTACGACAGCGTGCATGACGGGTCTGGCACCAGCGAAGAAATGCCGCGCGATCTGTCGGCTCGGCAGAGCGCCGAATGGACGAGGATGGAGCGCCGGCAGTGGTCGGAGCTCGCTGCGATCGAGCGCCCGAAGACGATCGAGGCCGGCGGCATGATCTTCCAGCCCGCGTTAACCGGCGACGGTTGGGACGCGACGGTCAAGCGGGAAAACGGTTTCCCCGAGAATCGCAGCCTGGAGTTTGGATATCAGGGCAAGCCGAAGGGTTCGATTGCGCACTGGCTTACGCCCTTCGCGCAAGACGAACGGCCTCGCATCTTCATGGTCAACATTTTCGGCGACACCCTACTCGACGTCGCCGAAGCCGTGGCCGCCGTGACCTTCGAGGAGCTTGAGTTGTGCGGCCATCGCTGGACCGTCGCTAGTTCTGGCGCCGCTGTCGCCTACGATGCCGATGGATGCGAACTCAGCGTCAAGCCGACACAGTCGGACAACTGGCTATGGGCGCGCGAGTTGCCGCCGGCCGCCACCAAAGCCCTTCAGGCAATAAGCCCCCTCAACGACCTTACATCGGGAGCCGTGGCGGGTTCTCGGGACGACGCCATGGCCGCCGCCGCCGCCAGCAAGGAGATCCTGCGCTTGCATGTCGTCACGTTGGCGTTGGGGCTTGGCATCGGGATTTGGTCCTGATGCCTGCCCGGCTCCTCGTCCTGGGCTGCTCGGCCACCAAGCGGCGAGACCCCGGCGCGTTGCCGGCGATCGAGCGGTATGACGGTCCCATGTGGCGCACGCTGCGCGCTGCGCTGTCCGAAATCCGGCCGGCCGAGCGCCCGCGCGTCGCGGTGCTGTCGGCCGAGCACGGGTTCATTCCAGCGCTGAAACCGATCGCCGACTATGACCGGCGCATGGACCGAGCGCGAGCGGCCGAGCTCGCTGCTGATCCTCTGCAGGTCGATCGCCTCGGGGTGCTGGCATTCGACGCGTCAGAGATCCATGTCGCCGGCGGCGCCGTCTATCGCAGCTGTGTTCTGCAGGCGCTGGGCGTGCTGGGCCGGGTATCCGGAGAGGTGACGCATCCGGCGCCTGGCCTCGGGATCGGTCGTCAGCGCCAGGCGCTGCGCGCTTGGCTCGCGCAAATGGAGGCTTGAGAAATGGCCGACAAGCCAAAATACCCGAACCGTGAGGCCTGGCTGTCCTACGTCACCGAGCGCCTGGCGCCGATGTTCGTCGATGCCGGTGCCCAGCTGCCGCCCAAGATCCGGATCGCGATCGGCTTTCCCTCCGCTGGCCGGAAGGGGAAGGTGGTTGGCGAATGCTGGGACGGCGCCGCGAGCGACGATGGCGCGTTCGAGATCCTGATCCGCCCGAACCAGGCCGAGCCGGTGGAAGTGGTCGATACACTGGTGCATGAACTCATTCACGCCGCTGCCGGCATTGAGGAAGGCCATAAGGGCGAATTCAAGCGCGTCGCGCGGGTGCTTGGCATGTCGGGGAAGCTCACCAGCTGCGGCATGGGCGACGCGCTGCGCGACCGCGTGTTGCCGATTCTGCGCGATGCCGGCCCATTCCCTCACGCCAAGCTGAACGAGGGCGGACTTACGACCCGGCCGACGAAGCAGACCGCGCGGATGGTCAAATGCTGGTGCGAGGAGTGCGGCTATGTCGTCAGATCCACCCGGAAGTGGATCATTGAGAAAGGTGCGCCCAGCTGCCCCGAGCATGGCGAAATGTCGACCGACCTCCCAGTTGAGGACGAGCCGGAACCGGTCGATGGTGGTGCCGAGGCCGGCGATGAGGGCGACGAAGAAGCCGAGGACGGCCCGGCCGAGGACGTTGAGAAATGGCGCCGCCTGGTTCGGATCGCGAAGCGCCTTTTGCGATCGGTTGAACCTGCACCGGAAGACCTGGCCGACTACAAAAAAGTGATGGGAGCCTAGGCGTTGCGCCGGGCGTGCTCTCAGCGGAACAGAGAGCGCGAAGCCGGATTCAGCCCGAATTTTTGGACAGAAGCTGCTGTTTTCTGTAGGATATCCGACAGGCGATCTGCCTGAAGGCTACCTTAATCGGTGCCTTCGGGCGCTGGTTTCGGTGGCTTTTCTTTTTGAGAGGGCCACATGAAGACTGAAACGATCGTCAACGCACTGCGCCAAGTCGGTTTCGATGAAACGCAGAGCCTACAGTTGGTGAATGCTATGGAAGACGTTAGCGAGATCAAGGTCAGTCCGATCCTTGCCAAGATCGAACTCATCGCTTCGGAGATGCAGGCCAAAATCCATCAGGAATCGGTCACGCAACTCCGTTGGATGGTCGGCGCCGTTCTTGCGGCCGGCGGCTTGGTGTTTGCAATTCTGAAATTTCTTCACTGACCGTTTGCCCTTTTTGGGCATAGGCAATCAAAAGGCGATTGGTCCTCGGATCAGTCGCCTTTTTTATTGATCCAATCACCCAGTCCCGGGCCGCCTGCAGCTGGTGCCGGCGAACTCGTCGAACTCGAGGCGGCGATCGCCGCCTCGATAGCGCGAAACTCGTCCTCGAGCGCGTCGAACTCGGCCCGATAATCCGGATCTTGCTGCAGCCACCGCTTATGGAGCTCGGCGGCCGTCTCGATTTGGGCCATCTCAATATCCTTCGATACAGCGGCACCGTCGTGCCGCTCGAGCAGCTGCAACACCTGCTGCGTTCGGATCCTGCCCGGGTTGCCGGGCGGCTTTCGGCCGCTGCGCGGCATCACGGGGCCGGTTGCTGCCTGAGTTCTCTATTTGTCCGCTTAGCGTATATTCCTGCACGTTCTATGGCGTCACCCCGGGTTGTCGATCGCCGGCGCCGGCGACGTCGCCCCAGCTGGTCGACCTGGTGCTGTTCGCGACGAGCTCGCCGTGCTCGAGGCGCCGATCGCCAGCATCCTAAAAACCCGTCGTCACTTTATTCGTCCAACTACTCCGGGGTCCGGGGCTGGCCCCGGCGTCGCCTCAGAACTCTTGGTGGCGAAGCCGCCTCCGGAGCATCCAGTATGACGCCAAAGGAGCCGCCTTCGTTGACGAACCGGATCTTCCGGCTTTGGTAAAAATCGACAAGCGTTTTTACCGTCGCCCACGAGGGGTTTCCGGTCCCGTTTTCGATGTCTTGTAAGGTGCCGCGACTGATCTCGGTCGCTTTAGCAACCTCGGCTTGATCCAATCCCCCAAGCAACAGCCGCGCCACTTTGAATTGGATTCCCCTCATGGCGTCGGGAGTTTGCCCCGCGTTCACGTCTTTCGCAACGTTAGATAGGGTCTTGCCTTGTTCGGTCATGATGCCCCTTATAATAGGCACGGTGCCCCTTAACGCGGACGTCATGGCGGCTATGAGGGGCAATGATACGACGGGCCTTCACAAAAATGGCAAGATGTCTTGAGCGAATTCCCGAAATCGGGGTGGACCAGGCACGCTGCCTAGGGATGAGAGATGGATTTTTCGTCATCGGACCGGGCGTCAGACGATGCCCTGGAGTTGAAAGCGGCTGTCGCGATCGTATGTGCCTACATCGAAAACCACGCCGTGCCGGCGGGTCAGATTCCCACGTTGATCCGGGGCGCACTATTGGGGCTGAACGCCCGACGATCGATCATGGTCGACCACCTGGTGTGTCTGGCCTGCGGTCGGTCTGTCGTGCTTCTGCGGCGGCATCTCCGCGCCGCCCACGGAATGACCGAGGACGACTATCGCGCCCGCTGGCGCTTGCCGGCGGACTTTCCAATGGTTCCGGCGACCTATCATGAGCATAGGGCGTCGGAGGCCAGGAAGATCGGGTTGGGAGGAGCGCGCCGGAATGCCGGACGATAGGCCACACCACATGCACGCCTCGACAGGCCCGATCGTGTCGCGCGCCGGGGTCGATCATCTCAGGCAATCGAAAGCCGTCCTCGTTGTGGGGGACAATCGAGCGGCGCTGGCCGACGTGATTGAGGCGGCGCTGATCGTGGCGAGCAGCCAGGGGCAAAGGGGCGCAGCGATTCGTCGGTTGCTCGATGCCATCGACCGAGCCCAGTTCGTGGCCGATGGACAGGAATAGCGCGGCGCTACTTCACCGCTGGCGCGGCGCTAGCAAGCGCCTGGTCGACCGCGGCCCGAGCGACCTGCAGCTGATACGTCGCGTTCAGGAGGGGCGTATGGGAGTGGTAATTCCCGACAGCTTTCGCCATGTCGCCGTTCGTCTCGGCCAGGTAGTTCCGGAGGATGACGCCGGCGATCACGATATTGAAGCACGCGTTGTTGATGAGCTCGTGCCTGACCTTCTCCGGATCCAGCCCCGTCCCTGCGGCCAAACTCGGGATCCACAGGGTATTAACCTGCATGACACCGAGATCTTCGCTCCCGTTCTTATTGCGCGACACGGTACCGACCTTGCCGCCCTCGACGTGATGGATCGCCGGCAGCACTTGCGCCGGCAGATGATTGAGCGCGGCGCCGAGCGCCATGCACGCGAGATAAGGAACAGGCATGGAAATCTCTGCGCCCTTTGGTTCAGTGTTTCGGATCGCTCGTTTTGTACGCGATTTTCCCTCAAGAGCAAACGGTTTTGGCAGAGAATATAGTGGAGCGCCGGAGCGAAATGATATAACCGCCGCGCTTGGCGCGGGGACAAGAGCCTATTCGGCCAGATCGAAGAGCTTTGATATGAATAGACATGCATTTTATCAATTTACGATTATTACCGCCGCCTTAATGTTCGGGGCTAATATTGCACCCGCCCAGGCTGACACCAGCGGATGCACCATTCTGTTGTGTCTGGCCGCGCCGTTCGATCCGACGCGGATCCCAGAGTGCGTCAACCCGATGAAAACTCTGGCGTCGCTACTGACCCTGGGGAAGAAGCCGCAATGCCCCGAAGCGCACCTGGCCACATCCACACCGGTCTATCAGCCCTATACCTGCCCGGCAGGAGCCTCGTTGCGGCCGGCGCACGGCGGGATCCCCGCGCTGTGCGAGAGCTTGACCACCGGCGGGCAGCCGGTGTTTTCAGAGCCGACCGTCAATGCCCAGGCGTGCCGCCTCGACTACAGCTCAACGAACGGCTCTCAGTCGTTCTATTTCAGCCCGTCGCTCTATGAGGGTCCCAGGAACAATTCGGGGAACCCTTGCACCGGAGGGGCGATCCCTGCCCCGCCCAACACATACAACCCCCGAGGCACGACGGGCGGGACGAACCGGCAATGATGGCCCATTCTCACGTCGTCTTCGGGCTCAGCCTGTGGACGATCGGCGCCGAGCTCGCCGGCGTCCCGGCTCTCGAGCCGGCCGCTATCGCGCTCACGGCCGCCGGCGCGCTGCTGCCTGACATCGATCACCCCGGGTCGTGGTTCGGCCGTCGGCTGTTGTTCATTTCGCTGCCGCTGGCGCTGATCGTCGGCCATCGCGGGGTAACGCACAGTTTGATCGCGGTCGCCGCCGGCATCGGCGCCCTGCTCTACTACGGTTTGGACGGCTATGCGGCGCCGCTCGTCGTGGGCTATCTCTCCCATCTCCTCGGCGATGCCTTCACGCCGAGCGGTGTTCCCCTCCTGTGGCCCCTAAAACCTCGATTTTCGTTGAACCTGATGCGGACCAACAGCCTCGTCGAGCACATAGGCGCCGCCGCGCTGACCATGACGCTGTTCTGGTATTGGGGCACTGACTTCCTGGGCCCGTTCGCCGGCGACGTGCCGTCGATCGGCAGCATGTACCGAGCGTTCGTCAACGCAGACCGGCCGATAGGGCTGCTGCGATGAAGGGCGCGTTCCTGGGACCGATTCCGCCGGCGCCCGATCGCCAGGTGCTGCCGAATCGAAGGCCGTCCGAGGTGTTGGACATCGAGACCGGCTATCAACGGTTTCAGCTCGAGGTCGGCTACGATCCGGACCATAAGCCGGCCGAGGTCTTCATTTCTGGCTTGGGCACCGGATCCGAGCTCGCCAACCTAGCCCAGGACGCCGCAGTCCTGATTTCCCTCTGCCTGCAGCACGGCATTCCGCCGGCGCGACTGGCTAGGTCCTTTGCCCGAGTGCCCGAGGCCCCGACCGACACGGCCGACCTCGGCAGCGTCGGTAAGCCTGCTACGTTGATCGGGGTGGTGCTGGACCGTCTTGCTGCGCTCGCCGACGAGATCGAGCACTCCAACGCCGCAGCGTCGGCGCCGGACGCCTCGGGATACTGCTCGCACAATCTTCAATGGGCGTGCTGCCCGTTCGGGTGCTGACGATGGAGCCCTATGTCGACATGCCGGTCTCGCATCCTGAGATATATTTCGATCCCCTGCACCTCCGGAAGGTCGACCAGGCCGAGCTCACCACCGTGCTCGAGAAGCACCAGAAGGGGCGCGAGATCCTGTCGTCAGTGATTCCTTGGCTTGCCGATAAATTCGCCCGTGAGATCGAGGCGGTTCAGGCCGAGCTTGAGCGCCGCCGCCGCTGGCCGCGGTTGGTGCTCGTCCCTGATCCTGATAGGTGCGACGGGCCGGTTTGATCCGGCCCGTCGCTCGAGACGGGATGTGTCCAACATGCCCGACCTGGCCGACGAGCCCTTTCGGGTGTCGACGCCTCGAAAATACGTCGAACGCCCGACCAGGTCCACCAGCTGCAACGCGATTCGCGTTCGAGTCGGTCACTCCAACCAAAGCGCGACTCGTTTCCGAATCGATCCAAAATAGGCCTGATGCCTATTGGGGGCCGATTTTGGGCCACAAATTCCAACGTTCGATTGCTCGCAACCAGATGATGTGTTTACCATCACCACCATGACTAGCGAAAGTGACCGCATCAGCAAACGAAACTCTGCCCGGAAGGCGTTGAAAGACGCGGCCGACAAGGGGTTCAAGCGCGTGGGTTCGAATATTCGCCTAGATCTGCTGGCCTATATCGACCGGATCAAAGAGCAGGAAGGCTTCGGCAATCGCGACGCCGCCCTCAATCTTTTGATCGACCAGCACAAGGCATCCAGAGAATCAAAAGCATGAGGCCGCCCATGACTTAGGCCAGAAACGACAAACCCCGCGGCGGGGAAGCCACGGGGCGTGTGTCGATAACAATCTCGGTGACCCGAGGAAACTAAAAGGACTGAACACCCTTAGTTTCCCTCGGATCATCGCCTGTTGCAAGCTGATTCTTGCCACGGATTTGCTTGTCCGACGCAACGCAACCGCTTCGTCGCCGTGATCAAAATCGATCAGGAGATGATGACGTGCGTCCTCAGACAGATACGCGAGCGCCTTCGGCTGCGCTCAGCGAACGCTCCCCCTCGCCCAGCCTTCTCGACCGCTTACGCCGCAGCCAGGATGCCCTTGGTATCAGCCAGGCACAGGTCGCCCGCGCCGAGGCCCTGGTGGCGGCCGGGTGTGAGCTCCCGGCCGGCCGGCCCAGCAAGCGCCCGATCGCCCGCTTGACCGAGATAACCGGGCGCCTGGAAGCCCTGACCGACAGCATCACGATCGCGGCGGTTTCGCCGACGGCACCGAGCTCGTCGACCACGGACCTCGCCGGCATAGTCGCCGAGTTTCAGGGATTGGTGGCCGAGGTGTCGAAGCTCGCCAGGCCGGCCGAGCGCGTTCGCACCTGGCGCGCGCGCCAACCCAAGCGCGGGCACAAGCGGACGGACTGGATATGGGCGAGGCAGGGTGTGAAGTACAACGGCGGCATGAATGGGAACGACAGGGCCCACCTACTCGCCCGGGCGAAATGGTTCAACAAGCTGCGCCGCGCCAAAGGCGAGCACGGCGGCCCTCTCAAAGCGATCGGGATAGAGGTCTACGAAGCGCTGCTGTTCCACTACCACAACCGAAAGACAGGACAATGCGATCCGTCGCTCGAGGAGATCGCCAAGTTTATCAGGCATTCGCCGTCGACTGTCTCTGAGGCCATCAAACGCTTGGCAGCCGCAAAGCTGCTGCACATTGTGCCACGGCGCGATATCGGGATCCGTCGCGACGGGCGGAAGCTCCCTTGTGTCGTCTCGAACGCCTATGTGTTCCCACGTATCACCGAAAATACTCGTGGAACCAGCGTTAGGGCTCGAAAATTCCACCCCAACGACAAAGATGAAGCGGCGTCCCCCTTGTCGGGGGACTTGCGGTCGCCCGCAGCGACCGCCCAGGCTGATAGATATGGTCCTCCGGGGATAGACACCCCGTTCTGAACCACAGAAAAGCGGCGACGGCCTAGTCGGCCGTCTCTTGGGCGCCCGCAGCGCCCGCCGGCGACATCGACAGACGGCCTAATCTGAACCGACATGGTTCGGCAACGACCTCCGTCTGTCTCCAGGGTGGAGACCGGCTTTTTTGGCCGGTGAAATCGTTCGATTCATCGGGCCTCGCGGCATCCGGCGAGAAGATTGGGCTTCATACAGCCGCGCTCGAGCAGCTGCAGGACCTGGTGCGCGCGCATCCTCGCCCCGATTGTCGGTCGCCGGCGCCGGCGACGTCGCCCAGCCGGTCGACCTGGTGCTGTTCGTCGACGAGCTCGTCGCGCTCGAGGCGCCCGCTCAATCTTCCGCCCAGTGCGTCGCACCGACGCCGAGCCGTCGCGCCAGTCGCTTGATATCGGGGATGCCGAACCGTCGGAGCGATGGTGCGCGCCTCCCGTTGGCCTCTGCTGCGTCACAGGCGGCATTCCAGGCGGAGGCCCGCTCGCGGCGCAGCGTGCGCAACGCCTCGCCCAAAAGCTGGCGCTCTTCGTCATCAAGACCGTCGATCGGCGTCATGGTAGGCCGTTCTTCCCATGTTCTGCTGAATGGTACAATCCGGGCCCTTTTGTGTCTTCACCCCGCCGTGGATCCGCCGTAGATGGGCCGTCCCTTCGCTCTGGCCGCATATGTTCTGGTTTTGTCCGGCTGAGCGTTGTTTGGCGCTGAAACCTTGCGGTGCCCCGAGATCCGCCGCGGCCGATCCGGATCTCACCGTGCTCGAGCAGCTGCAGGACCTGGTGCGCGGATCCTCGCCCGGGTTGTCGATCGCCGGCGCCGGCGACGTCGCCCAGCTGGTCGACCTGGTGCTGTTCTTCGACGAGCTCGACCGCCTCGAGGCGCCGATCGCCAGCATCCTAAAAAACCGTCGTCACTTTATTCGTCCAACTACTCCGGGGTCCGGGGCTGGCCCCGGGTCACCAGCGAGGATCCTCGCCGGGCCTCAAAACGAGAACCGCCGGCCTGGTTGCCCAGGCCGGCGGCCACTTCATTCGACGGTCATCGCCTCTCCAGGCTGTACCGTGCAACTATCGTGATCTATCTCGGTGCGCGCGCCAAGATGGAGAAAGATCGAATTTTATCGTCTGGGACTGCGAGGCGGCGTTCCATGGACCTTCACAATAGCCTCGAGCCCCATTTCCAAGACCTCGACGAAATAGCTCAATCGGTGCTCGTACATCAGATCTTTGATCAGGTCTTGTGATGCCTGACTGATCGTTGTGGTGATCGGAATAGTACGGCCGGTCACGCTCTTGTTGTGCTTGCCCGCTGGCGCAGGCGGCGGCTCGACTGCGGCCGGTTTCCGGCTCTTGGCCGGCTTGGGCGCCGGCGCTGACGACTGCAGCGCCGGCGAAGGTGCCTCAGCGGGCGCCCGGATCTCGGCAACTGGCTGACGAGAGACAAAGCCCACCGACGCGCCTACCGCGACCATCTGCTCGCGGGTTGGCTCGACCTGCCGCGGCGCTGCCGGCGGCGGGTCCTCGTTCAACATGTCGGCCAGATTCAGCCCTGGCGATGGTCTCTTGTTTTCTTCAGGCATTGACGGCCTCCAGCGCCGGCATCTCCGGGTTCGATTTATGCCGCAGGAAGTACACGAGCTTGCTGGCGTAGGCCTCGGCGTTCTCGATGGCGGCCTTGATATTGGGAACGCGCGCCGGATTGAGCGAATACAAGTCGCCGCCGTCGGCCATGAGGGCCTTGAAGGCGTCGCGCTCAATGAGTTGGGCGTCGAGCACCGGTAGCGAGAGCTCGCCCAGCTGCTCGTCGATCGACCGATACCGCCGAGTGACTGCTGTCGCCGGGATCCGGGTGAACAAGAGGACGAAGGGGATAGAACGACCCGTCATTTTCTCCTGAAGCCGAATCAGGCGCACCGTGCGGATCGCTTGCTTGAGCTCGGGCGCCGAGGCCTGGATCGGGATGACAACCAGGTCCGAGCGCCCAATCGCATAATTGACCATGACCGACGCGGTGCCTTCGAGATCGACCAGCACGAACTTGGCTTGCTTCCGGGCGTCATCGATGGTGTCGACGATGGTGTCTTCGTTGGCGTCTTCTTTCACCGTGACGTGCGCCGGCAGCCCCGGCAACTTCGACCAATCACCGATGGTATGATTCGGATCCGCGTCGATGAACGTCACATCAACGCCGTTGTGCGCGATCATGAGACCGAAGATCAGGCAAGACGTGCTCTTGCCGGCGCCGCCTTTGGGCGAAACATACGAAATGACAGACATAGTGTGCTCCGTGGCATGTTGGACGGAGCAATCTTAATTCACGTGCGGCGCTTGGTCAATGCGTCGCACGTGTCACACGTGTATGTTTATACCGGCAGCGTGCCCTGAACGGGCTTTTTCCCCTTGGCCTTCGGAGCGACCGGAGAAGTCGCCGCCGTCGGTGCATGCGCGGGCACGGCCGGCGGGGCGGCCTGCGCCGTCGTCGGCGGCGGATCAAGCTTCACCGGAGAGACGGCAATCACCTTGGCGAGAGAGTTCGGTCGAAGGATGGCGGCAACGCCGGGCGGAAGGGACAGGACTTCGTTCATGGTGATCACGCCTTCCGCCTCCGTCTTGATCGTCCGCTGGCCGGCCCAGACCTCGCCCCCTGCCCTATTGACCTCCGTCCGTTCCATCATGACGACCTTCTTTTGGGTCTGTCCCGATGCCGCCTCGACGTACTCAGCCGTGTCGGGATCGGTGCCGCCGAAGAACACCTTGACCTGGGAATTGGTCAGTACGGTGTGCTTGACCGATTCACCATCCAGTCTGGTGTCGGCCGGCGACGTCAGATCACCGAAGTTTTGGAAAGCAGTGATGATGTCAGCATCAAAGCCCGAGATCGTGGCCAGAGCATTCTGGACCTCTCGCGAATTCAAAAATTTGAGCTCGTCCGTCACCAGCGTCAGATGACTCGTGCGACGGTTCGAGAGGCGTCGGGCTTCCTGACAGATTTCCATGATGATCGCGCGCGTCGTGCTCAGCACGACGCCATCGTCCAGGCTGCCGCGAATATAGACCACGGCATTCTCGAGCAATGAGCGCTCGACACTGAAGCCCTTGCCCGACTTCGGCTGCAGCTTGTCGTACCCGCCCCATTCCTTCAGCCGCGCGCGTACGGTCGAGAGGGCTTTGCTGCTCGGATCGTCCTCGTCGGCACTGAGGGTTCTGATCTTGTTGTAGAGCTCGGCGACGGTGGTCGTCTGACCATCCACGAAGAAGTCCATAGCCTGCTCGCGGCTCAGCGCCTTGTAATGGTCGGCGTCGGTCCCGCGGTCCTCGATCTCCATGATGTTGAAGAACCTCGATCGACGGTCCGACGGCGAGCCGCCGTCGAACGGGGAATAGCGGCCCGGCGCATCCGCGTCGACCAGGTCGAGCGAAATGAAGCGACGGCCGCGGCCCGTCGCCGGATCAATGGTCGCCTCGCACGCCTGGCGCAGGACGTGCGGCATGAACTTGTCCTTCTTCGGATCGATCACGAACACGGTGTCGCCGCGCATGATGGCCTGCTCGAGCCAGCTTTGCATGGTGACGCCCTTACCGAATCTCGTCGCGCCAATGACCGCCTTATGGGTCTCGTACCAATCCTTGATCGCGATATAGACCGGCTCATCGTCCATCGTCAGCCCGGTGAAGACCCAGTCCGGGATGTAATATTTGGACGGCTTGAACGTCTTCGGTTGGTACCGGTCGATCTCCTCGACGATGTCCGACAGTTCCTCAGTCTCCTGCTCGATTCGGAGCGACCTGGTCATCAATGACAGCTTCGGCGCGATATAGCGGTGCGTTGCGAAACGGCCGAGCAGCCCCAAGAACAGGCAGCAAATCACGAAGGGAACCCATTCGAGCGCGAGTTCGCCGGCGATCGCGCCGACCGTCACGTCACCCAGCTCGTACTGGAGGGAAATGACGAGTGCCACGGCCGCGAAGAATGATCCGGCGACGAGACACAGCAGGTACTGCCGCAAATGGACCTGGATGACCTGGTGCGAGCCGAGCTCCGGAGACAGGGCGAAGGGCGACAGACCGATCAGGCCCAGGACGAACAGAAAGCCGCCCATGGCCCAAAACACGTAGGGATCGAAGTAGGTCGTGACGAAGCCGGTGAAGTTCCAGATAAGATTCATGTCGATCCCCCGTGGGAAGTTGGCGGGGAAGGTGCTTGCGCACCCTCCCCACCGGTATTCAGCGCGCCGAACGGTCCTTCTCAATCATCCAGATTGAGGGATAGAGGACCGTCCGGCAGACAGGGGAGGGGACGCCCATTGGGGCTCTCCCTTGTCCGGGCCAACGCGGCTGACCGGCCCATGTCGATTGATCCATGGTGGTGGTCCTCTTGTTCGATGCACTGTCATCTGCAGATTCCTTCTCTGATAGGGGTGTGGTTTTCTAAAATTCCCGTCTCTCGCCAGAGAGCAGGGTCATCACTAGAAATCGTTGGGTCATGCCAACGACTTACCTGCGTCCTTGGGTGCCAACCCTCGGACGTACCATCGACCACGACGGCGCCAACCGTCGTAGCCGCTTTTCGCACTCGCTTTGCCCTTTCGAGACTTTGGCGATCGCCCGGTGCCAACCGGTTGTAAATGCGATCACCTCTCCCCAACGCTTCGATCAAACCGCGAAGGGGATTTTCACTCTACTCAGGCTGCTCCCACCCATAGGCCATGTTGCGATAACTCGAATTATCGCGACCCTTAGGGCTTCCCACGTTATCCGTGAAGGTCTTAGCGACCAGTACGCCAGTAGTCTCACCAGTGCGGCTAGGGGCTCGCCCCTTACGACCCGAAGGCCGCTTTCAGAGGGAAGAGGTTCCAAAGGTCCTCTCTTACTCACCGCATGATTTCCAACTTTGATCGCCAGGCACTGCAGGCCTGGGACTGGCACTTAGTCTCCGCACAGCATCCTCTATCGGACGCCGTTACTGGCTTAAGCTATCCGCCGATCTCGTCCGCTTGCGCGCTCGAGTACCATCCGATCCAGATTTCTCCTCTCGGATTCACCGGGGTTTCCCCCGGCGCGTGACGCCCACCAGTGCGGCAGAAGTTGTACGGTCACCCGCACCCCTTCGTCGGGACTGACTACCCGATCTCCTTCACGGCAGGGCCACCAGCCCGCCCCCTGTTGCCAGGGGGCGGGCGGATCGCCCGTGTCCGTGTCGCCCAACTTCTGTCATTCACCGGTTCAAACAGCGGATTGGGTCGAACAGGGCATCACAGCCCTGAGCGCCCGTTGCAACCGGACGAGCCCGATTAAAGGCATCCGGCTACGGCAAGTGCTGGTTGAAGGGTGGCGCCCTCCAACCTACTCGGGTTTCGAGACCCGAGGTGCCCGAAGGCACAGCGGCTAAGTGGTCTATGGAGATGATTGTTGACGTGTGGTCGCGCGCATTTGACCTCCTGGCTGGCGCGAAAAAACCACGGACCGACGACCTGGCGAGAGCGTCGGTGAAGTTGGGGGTTTGGTGATCATCCTGGCGCTTGGCGGGCGCCGCTGGACGATCCCATGGGGATGCGACCTATCGGCTCCGTTGAAGCGAAAGACGGTCACGGGCACCCCGGCATCCAGCCGGCGCTCGTGCTCTACTATGACCGTCGTGATTGATGGGAATGGGGGTCTCCGATGGTGCTTGGCGGGCACCGATCGTTACCCATGGGGCAGCTTCTCGGGGGCTCGCTTCGGTCACTGTCTTTGACCCGTCAGACCCGGCACGGCCGGCCCTAGCGGGCGTCAATTCGTGGGCTTCGTGT
>DASZCC010000323.1:0-6191 GCA_035943485.1 Rhizomicrobium sp.
TTCGTTCGCCCCGATGGTATAGTCTAGTCATGGCCAATCCCATCCTCGTCGAGATCACCCGCGGCAACATTGTCGAGAGCGTTCATCGTGGCGCGATCGCCGTGGCCGATGCTTCCGGCGCGATCCGGGCCTCGATCGGCGATATCGAGACGCCGGTCTATTCGCGCTCGTCGCTGAAGCCGATGCAGGCGATCCCGCTCGTCGAGTCTGGTGCGGCCGAAGCGTTTGGCCTAAGTGACGAGGAGATCGCGCTGGCCTGCGCGTCCCATTCTGGTGAGCCGATGCACACCGAACGGGTGGCGGCGTGGCTGACGCGTATCGGGCTGACGGAAAACGACCTAGCCTGCGGCGCACATGCCTCCCGCTACGAGCCGGTGGCTGAGGTGATGATCCGCGAGCACCGCAAGCCGACGCGTATCTTCAACAACTGCTCCGGCAAGCACACCGGCTTCCTTACCGTCGCGCGCCACTGGGACATCGCGACGGCAGCCTACGAGAAAGAGTCCCATCCCGTGCAACAGGCGGTCGCGGCCGCGCTTAGCGAACTTTCGGGTGCCGACGAGTTGCCGTGGGGCATTGACGGTTGCGCCGCGCCGAACTTCGCGACGTCGCTTGCGGCGTTCGCCAGAGCGGCAGCGAAGATGGCCGCGCCAGACGCGCTTGAGCCTGTTCGGGGCAGCGCCTGCCGTCGCATCATCGGATCGATGATCAAGCATCCCCTGCTGATGTCGGGTACGGGTCGCGTCTGCGCAACATTGATTTCAGCTGGTGCGGGCCGCGTCGCGGTGAAGACCGGCGCGGAAGGATTCTTTGGAGGCTGGCTGCCTGATCTCGGCCTCGGCATCGCGATCAAGATCGATGACGGCGCCGGCCGTGGCGCGGAGACTGTCATCGCCGCTGTGCTCGACAAATTGGGATTGCTGGGCGACGCCGCGCGCAACATCCTGCGCGCGCCGGTGCTCAACACACGCGGTGCCACGGTCGGTGAGCGCAGGCCTGCGCCTGCGCTCGAGACCTTCCACGTCTGATCAGTTGCCGCGCGCGTTCATGTATTTTTTCTCGAGGCCCTTTGTATAGGGCTCGACACGCGTGATCGAGCAGCGGCCGCGCCCGCCACCGAAGCTGCGAGAAATGACCTCGTCGCCGACCGATACACAGCTCAGTCTCATGCCCATGGTGGATTTGATGGCCAGCGAGTTTTTGAACGCGAGGTTTTGACAGGTGCCGATCAACCGCAGAAGCACCTTGCGGTGATTATAGCTTTCAATCATCACCAGCCGGTCGTTGAACGCCTTCCAGTTATAGATCTGGTCGTTGCGCACGCAGTTGGAAGCATTGAGATTTGTCTGCGCCGAAACCGGTGATGCGATCAGCGCGGCTGCCGCGCCGACTAGAAAAAATCCCGTGCGAATATCCATTTTCCGTTCCTCGTCCTGTTCTGCCCGTCCGCCGCCATTATAAGCGATCCGGCGGCAATGTGATCAGCCGGTCGGCCCTTGGCGGGGTATGCGACCTTCCCGTAAGGTCGCGCCAATTACAATCGAAGACACCGTAAGATATTGGGAGAGACGCCATGAAAGCCATGCTCTGCACGCATTATGGGCCGCCGGAGGAAATGGAGTTGCGCGACCTGCCCTCGCCCGCTCCCGGCAAGAATCAGGTGCTGATCACCGTCAAGGCGTGCGGCGTAAATTTTCCCGACGTGCTGATGCTGGCCGACAAGTATCAGTTCAAGCCGCCGCTGCCCTTCCCGCCCGGTGGCGAGATTGCAGGCGTCGTCAAGGCCCTCGGTGAGGGCGTAACGAATGTGAAGGTGGGCGACCGCGTTGCCGTGTCGGTCGGCAATGGCGGCTTCGCGGAAGAAGTGCTGGCTGATGCGCGCCGTGTCGTACCCGTGCCGGCAAATGTGGACTTCGACGTCGCGTCTGCCTTCATCGTGACCTACGGCACCTCCTATCACGCACTCAAGGATCGCGCGCGACTGAAGCCGGGCGAAACGCTGGTCGTGCTTGGCGCTGCAGGCGGCGTCGGCCTCTCTGCCGTCGAACTTGGTGTTGCGATGGGCGCCACCGTCATCGCCGGCGCCTCGAGCGAAGAGAAAGTAGCACTCGCGAAGAAGCACGGTGCCGCGGATGGCTTCGTCTATCCGCGCCTGCCACTGTCGCGCGAACAGCAAAAGGCATTGTCGGAAACGATCAAGGAGAAGACCGGCGGCAAGGGCGCCGACGTACTCTACGATCCGGTTGGCGATCAGTATGCCGAGCCGGCATTGCGCGCGATGAACTGGGAAGGTCGCTATCTCGTGATCGGTTTCGCAGCGGGCGAGATTCCGAAGATCCCGCTCAACCTCACGCTGCTAAAGGGGTGTGACATCCAGGGTGTATTCTGGGGCGCCTACACGGCGCGCGATCCCAAGGGCGCGAATGACGAGTTGCGCGAGATCCTGAAATGGATTTCCGAGGGGAAGCTGAAGCCCGACGTGTCCGAGCGCTTTCCGCTACGCGATGCCGGCAAGGCGATCCGCGTTCTGCAGGACCGGAAAGCAATGGGCAAGGTTGTCGTAACGATGTAATCTTCGTTTCAACTGACAATATTGTCGGGGAAACGGAAAGGGGATTGCTATGGGAATCATCGCTTGGCTGGTTCTTGGGCTGATCGCGGGCTTCATCGCCAGCAAGATCATCAACAAGAGCGGCGAAGGTCTTCTTGTCGATATCCTGCTCGGAATCGTGGGCGCCTTCGTCGGCGGCTACATCTTCACGTTCCTTGGACACACCGGTGTCACGGGCTTCAATCTCTACAGCATGTTCGTCGCTGTGATCGGCGCGATCGTCGTGCTGCTGATCTATCACGCGGTGGTGCGCAGAGCCTGAACTGAACGACGTCATGGCGACCCCTTCACAGACGGGGTCGCCATGACCATTTCTAACTGGGGTGCTGGAGTTCACGCATGTCGATTCTGGGCTGGATTTTCTTTGGCGCGATCACCGGCTGGCTTGCGAGCCTGATCGTCAACAAGCGCGGCGAAGGCTGCTTCACGAACATTGCGCTCGGTCTTGTCGGCGCCGTTGTGGGCGGCCTCATATTCCGGGCGATCTCGAGCTTCGATGTCTTCCGCTTCAATCTGACGTCGATGGTCGTGGCCATCCTGGGGGCGGTGATCGTGCTGTTCCTGTGGAACGCCATTACCGGCCGGCGCACACTTCGGTAACGCTAACTGACAACTTGTCATTTCTGGCGCCCTGATCCATAGTCCGGGCAAATCAGGGTGGAGCATGGCCGTGGAGCATTTCGACGTCATCGTGGTAGGCGCGGGCCTTTCGGGTATCGGCGCGGGCTATCACCTACAGACCGAAGCGCCCCAGAAGACCTACGCGATCCTTGAAGGGCGCGACGCCATCGGCGGCACATGGGATCTGTTCCGCTATCCCGGCATCCGTTCCGACAGCGACATGTTCACGCTCGGCTACGCCTTTAAACCCTGGGGTGAAGCCAAGGCGATCGCCGATGGCCCATCGATCCGCAAATACGTCGTTGAGACTGCGATCGACAACGGCATCGACAAGAAGATCCGCTTCAAGCACCTCGTGAAACGCGCGAACTGGTCGACCGCCGATGCGCGCTGGACCGTGGAGGCTGAGGTCGGTCCCGAGAAGCGCCTGGTGCAGTTCACCTGCAGCTTCCTCTTCATGTGCAGCGGCTATTACGACTACATGCAGGGTTACGACCCCGCGTTTCCGGGCCGCGAGAATTTCCAGGGCAAGATCGTTCATCCGCAGTTCTGGCCGGAAGACCTCGACTATCGCGGCAAGAACGTCGTCGTCATTGGCAGCGGAGCGACGGCGGTGACGCTGGTACCCGAGATGGCGAAGGCGGCATCGCATGTGACCATGTTGCAGCGCTCGCCGACCTATGTCGTGTCGCGCCCCGGCGAAGATGCGCTGGCGAATACGTTGCGCGCGAAGCTTCCGTCGAAGCTCGCCTACTCGCTGATCCGCTGGCGCAATGTGCTGATGGGCATGTTCTTCTTCAATCTCGCCCGCAAGAAGCCGGCGGAGACAAAGAAGAACCTTGTCGGTCTCGTGAAGAAGGAACTCGGCCCCGACTACGACGTCGCGACCCATTTCACGCCGCGCTACAATCCGTGGGACCAGCGCATCTGCCTCGTGCCCGACAGCGATCTGTTCCAGTCGATCCGCGACGGCCGCTCGTCGGTCGTGACCGATCAGATCGAGACGTTCACGCCGTCAGGCATCAAGCTCAAATCCGGTCAGGATCTGCCGGCGGACGTCGTCGTCACCGCGACGGGTCTCAAACTCATTCTCCTGGGCGGGATGCAGGTGTCGGTCGATGGCGCGGTCAAGGACCTCTCCAAGTCGATGAGCTACAAGGGCATGATGTATTCAGACGTGCCCAATCTTGCGTCGTGCTTCGGCTATACGAACGCGTCGTGGACGCTGAAATGCGACCTCACCTGCGAATATGTCTCGCGGCTGCTGAACTACATGGACCGCAAGGGTTACGCCGCGATGACGCCGCGGCTGAAGGATTCCTCGGTCGAAGAACTGCCCTGGCTCGATTTCTCGTCCGGCTATGTGCAGCGGGCCAAGGACGTCCTGCCCAAGCAGGGCAACAAGAAGCCGTGGAAGCTCTACCAGAACTACGCGCTCGACCTCGTCACGCTGCGCTTCGGCAAGGTGAACGATGGCGTGATGGAGTTCTCCAAACGGCCGGCGGCGAAGGTGCCGTCACCTATCCCGCTGGAGCCGGAGCGTATCGCCGCCGAGTAGGTCTGGAACTTCATCACCGGTTTGCATAGGCTCGCCCCCGTCAGCGGGGGCGCGGCATGGACATTTTCAGATCAAGCAGAAGAAGCGTGCTGGCGGGCATGGCAGCGCTGGCCGCGCGGCCGTCATTCGCGGATGACGCGGCTCCGGATTCACCTGTAGCTCATGGTGTTCTGGCGAAGAACCCACTGGCCATGGCCTTTGAAAAGGCTCGTACCGACCTGCCGGATGTCCAGATCACCGGACCTGCCGGCGACCGCGCCCTTGCAGACATCATCAAGGGACGCACGGTGCTGATGCCGATATGGGCGGAGTGGTGTGCCCCCTGCCTGACTGAAATTCCAGATTTCGCGAGACTTCAGGAAGTCTATGGCAACGACAAGTTCGCCATCATCCCAATCCTGAGCGGCACGCAACGCGCGTTCAGCCCTGATCAGTTGAAGGTTCTGCTTGCTGCATTGAAAGCAAGCATCTTCGAACCGCTGATCGAGAAAAACCATGGCAGCAAGCTGTTCGAGGCCATGACGCACAAGCACAACGCCAACGTTATTCCGTGCAACGTCCTTATCGCGCCCGACGGTCATGTGGTCGGACGCGAGATCGGCGTGGTGCATGACGAATCAAGAGACACCGCGCCCGATGCACCCAAGACTGGAATGGAGCGCGTGGGTCGCGCCATATCCGGCGAGACCCAGAGCTACTGGGGCATGCCTGCAGGCGACGAGTTTGCCGTGTGCATGGCCCACGGCTTCATAACCTGATTACCCCGCCGGCTTGTGCAGGTAGATCTCGCCGCCGCTTTCCTTGAACTCCTCCGACTTCTTCGCCATCGCGGCGCGGATTTCGGCGGTTGAGAGCGTATCGTTGCGGCCCTTGGCTGCGTCGCGCACTTCCTGGCTGATCTTCATCGAGCAGAATTTCGGCCCGCACATCGAGCAGAAATGCGCCACCTTGGCACCGTCGGCCGGAAGCGTTTCGTCGTGATAGGCCTGCGCCGTGTCGGGATCGAGCGCGAGCGCGAACTGGTCGCGCCAGCGGAATTCGAACCGCGCCTTGCTCATCGCATCGTCCCAGATGCGCGCCGCCGGATGGCCCTTCGCAAGGTCCGCCGCATGCGCGGCGATGCGATAGGCAATGACGCCAGCTTTCACGTCGTCACGATCCGGCAGACCCAGATGCTCCTTCGGCGTGACGTAGCAGAGCATCGCCGTGCCGAACCAGCCGATCATCGCGGCGCCGATGGCGCTTGTGATGTGGTCATAGCCCGGCGCGATGTCCGTCGTGAGCGGCCCGAGCGTATAGAACGGCGCCTCGTCGCAGACGGCGAGCTGGCGGTCCATGTTCTCCTTGATCTTGTGCATCGGCACATGGCCGGGGCCCTCGATCATCACCTGCACGTCGTGC
>DASZCC010000324.1:0-31303 GCA_035943485.1 Rhizomicrobium sp.
GGAGCGGGGCACGCCCAGCGAGTCGGCGATGACGGTCATGGGCAGGAGATTGGCGAAGGCAGACTTGAACTCACATGTTCCGTCGGCGATGAAACGATCGATGAGCGCGTTAGTCACCTCCCGCACGTAATCGGACATGCCATCGACGCGCTTCATCGTGAAGGCTTTCATCGCAAGCTTGCGATAGCGGGTGTGGTCCGGCGGATCGGCCGTCAGCATCGTGTTCTTGGGCGCAATACCGGTGGCGAGAACGGCCAGTTCGTCTGCGTCCATTGCAACGGCGCTGCCGGAGCGCAGGCGTTCGCTGAAATCGTTCGAGAACAGGCGCGGCTGGGTGTTGACCTTCACGATCAGTTCATAGGTCGAGACCGACACGATACCAGTCTTCGGATCGCGAAACACCGGAGCCTCTTCGCGCAGACGCGCATAGTAGGCGTGCGGATCAGCCAGGAGGGACGGATCGAAGAAATTGATCTCAGCGAGGGCGCGATCAGACATTGAGCTCTCCACTCACGCGAGGTATCCCCCGTCCACTGGAAGATCCGCGCCTGTGATGAAGCTCGCTTCGTCCGATGCGAGGAACGCTATCGCAGCAGCCGGCTCATGTGGCCGGCCCAAGCGGTTCATGGGATGAACCGAAGCAAAGCCGTCTATCACGGCTTCGCGCGTGCGCCCCGCTGCGATCCCGGCTGCAATATATCCGTCCACCATCTCGGTGTGAATCGCGCCCGGCAGGATCGCGTTGACCCGAAGGTCGTAGCCCTGCTGCGCGCAATGTAGAGCAACCGAGCGGGTCAGCAATCGCACGCCACCCTTCGAAGCGGAGTAGGAGGGGAACACGGCGCCTGACCGCTGACCGAGCGTCGATGCGACGTTTACAATGGCCGCGCCCTTGACCGTGCGCATGGCGGCGACGCCAAGTTTGCAGCCCAGGAATGTGCCTTCGAGATTGATGGCCAGCGTGCGGCGGAAGCCTTCGAGCGTCTCGTCCTCGATCGTCGCTGGCACCGATATGCCCGCGGAGTTGATGATGGTCGTCAGCCCGCCAAAATGATCCTTCGTTTTCTCTATGGCCTCGCGCCACGATTTCTCTTCGGTCACGTCAAGCCGGACGGCTATCGCCGAGTCGCCAAGGTCGCGTGCCAGGGCGCGCGCTTTGTCGTCCTGAAGGTCGCCCAATACGACGCGCGCGCCGGCACTGACGAACTTCCGCGCGGTCGCTGCGCCTATTCCGCTGGCGCCTCCCGAGATGAGCGCGATTTTTCCCTGCAACATGTGTTTGGCCTGATGTGGTCTCGAGCGCACACATAAAAACAGAATTGATTGCTTGGAACAATCAGTCTTGACTTTTTTAGGCTGCGGCTAAAACCTCGGTATTGAGCGCGAGGGGACGCCGGTTTTCCGGATCGATCAAAGAAATCGCGCCAGGGAGGAAATGCATGAACCCGAGGGCACGGGCGCCTCGCGCGCGCGTATTGCTGGCTGCGGTCAGCGCAATTTCATTGATGAGCCTGGGCCATGTTGCCTCTGCACAGGATCAGTCGAGCGGCGGCGCACAGGCCGCCGGGAATGGCGACATCGAGACAGTTGTCGTCACGGCACGAAAGCGTGCTGAACGCCTCATCGATGTTCCTGTTTCCGCCAATGCATTGAGTGATACGACGCTGGCGCGTTATGCGACCACAGACTTGACGGCGGTCGGCACACAGATCCCGCAGGTCAGCATCGACCATGCGGCGTCCGGCAACGGTGCGATCATCACGATCCGCGGTATCGGCTCAGCGTCGGTCGACGCGGCCATCGAACAGGAGGTGACAGTCAACATCGATGACATTCCGATCAGCCGCGGCCGCGTCGTTGAACAGGCGCTGTTCGACAATTCATCGGTCGAAGTTCTGAAAGGACCGCAGGCGCTTTACTTCGGCAAGAATAGCCCGGCCGGCGTGATCATCATAAACAGCGTCGATCCCGGCGACACGTTCGGCGGTTATGCGCGCGTCGGCTTTGAAGCAGAAAATACCGAGTATTACGGCGAGGCGGGCGTCTCAATTCCGCTTACCGATGATCTCAGCGTCAGGCTCGCTGTCAGAGGCAGCAACATGACCGGGGGATACACGAAGGATGTAGCCGGCCCCATCACCAATCCCAGTCAGCTGCCGGCATTCCTTGCAGCGTCGGGCGTCGGCATGCCGGGCACACCCTACAGCAATTACCCGGGCGACAAGGATTTTGTCGGTCGCGCCACCGTGAAATGGGAGCCGACCAGCGATTTCGATCTGACGTTCAAGTTTTTTGCCGGTGAGCATCGCGATCGCGGCGACAGCATGGATGGCGTGATCCTCAGTTGTGGACCCGGCCAGACCCGTCCCATGAGCCTCGATTTCGGGAGCTTCTTCCTTGGCGGCGCGGCGTATCTGACCGATCCCTACGGCACCTGCAACGGCAAGGATTCGCGGACCAATTCGTATGGCGTGCTGCCGCCCTCAGTCGCGGCGGGCTATCCCAACTCGCATGGCGGCATTCCGTTCACGGATATCCCGTTCTTCCTCACGTCGCTGACGATGAACTACAAGATCACGCCGCAGATCGTCCTGACATCGACGACCGGTTTCTACGAGTATGACGAGACGCAATTCTCCAACTACGACGAGACCGATTTCTCGGCGGCATCCGGACAGAACGACGACCACTTCAAGTCATGGACACAGGAACTGCGTGTCGAAACGAGCTTTGACGGTGCGCTCAATTTCTCGGGCGGCTTCTTCTACGAGCATGACGGCCGCTCCTTCGCCCAGAACGGAAGCATCGGCTATCTGGGGCCTGATCCCGTTACGGGCCAGACCAACCTGTTCGGCAGCAACGACTACTACACCGGCGATACATATTCCTTCTTCGGCGAGGTGAACTACAAGATCGCCGACAATCTCGAATTCGCCGGCGGTGCCCGTTACACGATCGAAGAGAAGACCGGCAACGAAGGCACGACATACCTCCACGCGCTCTTTGCGGCGCTTGGTCAGGCATCGCCGGTCGGCAGGCGCATCATCGGTGCGTTCACGGATCACAACGTCTCGCCGCAAGCGACACTGACCTGGCATCCGACCACGAATGAAATGGTCTATGTGGCGTACAAGGAGGGCTTCAAGTCTGGCGGCTTCTCGACGCCGGCGCTCATTCCGCCGTTCGCCACGCCGGAGAATCAGGCGTTCGCGCAGGAAACCGCCAAGGGTTACGAAGGCGGTCTGAAGTTCACCGAACTCAACAACACGCTGACCGGTGATATCACGGCCTATCACTACGTCTATTACGGTCTGCAGCTGACGGCATTCGACGCCGTGCACACGTCCTACTACACACAAAACGCAGGCAGCGCTTCGACGGACGGTGTTGAGGTCAACCTCAACTACCTCGTCGATGAAGGCCTCAGCGTGCACGGCTCGGCCGGCTACAATCGCGCTCGCTACACGAGCTTCCCCGAAGCGCAGTGCTGGGCGGATGAACCGCCGCCGGGTGTTGTTCTGCCGGGCGGTATCACCGGCGACTGCATAGGCGCGACGCCTACGGGTAATCCGCTCGCGCCCTATTCGGGCGGTACGCAGAACCTGGCCGGGCAGCCGGTGTCGCGTGCTCCGGATTGGTCGGCGCTGGTTGGGTTCAACTATGAAACGCCGGTCTGGCAAGGCGCATGGAGGCTGGGCTTCTCGGCTGACGGCCGTTATTCGTCAGGCTACTTCCTGAGCACCAGCAACAGTCCGTTCGCCTATCAGAGTCCGTTTGCGACACTCGATGCCAGCGTCCGTCTCTCCGACGACAATTGGGAGTTCGCGGTCATCGGGCGGAATCTTTCGGATACGTCCTACGCCGTGCTGGCCGGCGACAAGCCGCTCGGTCCGATCGGACAGGTGCTTGGATCGCTTGGACAGGCAAGACAGGTGTTCATCCAGGGTACCTACAGGTTCTAGATTTGCTCATCGCGCGATAGGCTGCCGTCTCCATAACTTGGGGGCGGCAGTTCGCGTTGGAGGAACCGACATGCCCACTATCCGCTATCACGAACCGCTTAATGTGCTCGTCGTCGCAAAGGGTCATCCCTATTTGCGTGATCCATTCATGGCGATCTTCGACGAGATGGAGGGAGTCAGCGGCATGCTGGTTGAGCAGCCGGCCGCACAGCGACTCATGTCGATCGACGGCATGAAGGGCTTCGACGCGCTTGTGCTCTACGACATGCCAGGACTGGATTTTCAGGCGCCCGATCGGCCCGGATATGTCGAGCCGTCTTCCGAGTTCAAGGAGAACCTGCTCGCGCTGCTGGATAACGGAACAGGCGTTGTCGCGCTCCATCATGCGCTCGCTGGTTGGCCGGCATGGCCGGCATATGCGGAGCTGCTCGGAGGACGCTTTCTGTACAAGCCTGGCTCACTCCGCGGCCAGCAGCGTCCGGACTCGGGTTATCGCCACGATGTCACGCACACCGTGACACCCGTTCAGACCGATCATCCAGTTCTGGACGGCATCGAATTCCCGATGACGCTGACGGATGAGCTTTATCTTGCGGAGGCATTCGACGACTCGATCGAACCTCTGTTGGTCTCCGACCACAAATTTGTGCGCGACGGGTTCTATTCGGCCGCACAGGCTGTGGCGGGGCGCATGTTCTCCAACGAGGGCTGGCAGCACCCTGACGGGTCCAATCTCGTGGGATGGGTCAAACGCGCACGACGCAGTCCGCTCGTCTATCTCCAGCCCGGCGACGGACCTGCGACATATGGGCTTCCGGGGTACCGGCGCTTGATTCGTAACGCAATTCGCTGGGTTGCGTCGGATGCGGCACGCGCGTGGGCACGCACAGGCGCGGCAAAAAAAACTAACCGGACTTTATAAAACTCGGGTGACTTTTTCTTGGGTCACGGGGTAGGATGGTGGCTAGCGCACATCTTTGCGGCGCTTGCCTAATTGCGCGGCAAACTGGGATTGGGCGCGGGAGAAGAAAGATGAATAAGCCGGATTTCGAATTTCGCGCCGATCGGCATCCCTCGGAGTCCTATGAGGACATCCTCGACCTCGACACGCGCCCCGTTCCCGACTTCCTGCGCGAGCAGGAAGTTCGCGAAATCGGCACAGAGCCTGTCCTCGCCTCGCGCTACACTGATCGTGCCTTCTTCCAGAAGGAAGTCGAATGTGTGTGGCCGAAGGTCTGGCAGATGGCTTGCCGCGAGGAGGAGATCGCGAAGGTCGGCGACTATCACATCTTCGATCTGGTCGGTAAGTCGATCATCGTCACGCGCACGGCGCCCGATACGATCAAGGCCTTCTACAACACCTGTCTTCACCGCGGACGCAAGCTCGTCACGCTGAACGGCTGCAAGCAGGAATTCCGCTGCCCTTATCACGGCATCGCGTGGAACATCGACGGTAGCTTCAAAGACAATCCGATCGCCTGGGACTTCCCGCAATGGGCTGGCCGCGACATGGGCTTGCCGGAAGTAAAGGTCGATCGCTGGGGCGGCTTCGTCTTCATCAACATGGATCCCGCAGCAAAGCCGCTGAAACATTATCTCGGGCCGCTCATGAGCGACTTCGCGGCGTATGAGTACGAGAACCGCTACAAGGCGGTGCACGTCTACAAGGTCATCCATGCAAACTGGAAAGCGGTTGCCGAGGCTTTCATGGAAAGCCATCACACGATCACGACGCATCCGCAGTTGCTGCCGTTCCTGGGCGATGTGAACAGCCAGTACGATTTCCTGAACGACTACGTGACGCGCCAGTTCACCGCGAGCGGCGTGCCGAGCCCGATCGTCGCCGACAAGAACTACAGCGCGACGGACATCATTCGCGCCATGGCCGGTTCAAGCGGTGGGAGCAACACGCGGCGCACCGGCGTCGGTGGCAAGATGGATGCGGAAGTGCCCGACGGCATGTCGGCGCGCGTCTTTGCGGCCGAGCAGGCGCGTCAGGCTTTGGCGGCAGAGGATGGCTGGGATTATTCGAAGTGCTCGGATGCCGAGATGATCGATCCGATGCTTTATAACCTGTGGCCGAATATGAGCTTCTGGGCCGGCTACGCGCCGAACCTGACCTACCGCTGGCGCCCGAACGGCCTCGACCATGAGAGCACGATCATGGACGTCATCATCCTCAAGCGCGTGCCGAAGAACGGACCGCGCCCGGCGCCGGCGCCGGGACGTCTGCTGGCCGAGGATGAGCGCTGGATCGACGCGCCGGAAATCGGACCCGGCCTTGGTGGCGTGTTCGAGCAGGACATGGGCAATCTGCCCTATGTGCAGGAAGGCCTGCGCGCCAGCGGCAACGGTCTCGTGCATTTCGGACGCTACAGCGAGATGCGCATCCGTCAGCTGCACCTGATGATCGACCGCTATATCGGAGCGGCCGGCAAGTGATGACGGCGGCGGCGCTTATTGCGCCGCCATCGCCTTTGCCACCGAAGCGGTAATCTCCTCGCGATTGGGATTGCGGCGCAGCGTGAGCCCGCCGTTGACCTGAAGATTCTGCCCGGTCACGAAGCATTCGTCGGATGACAGCCAGACAGCAGCGGCAGCGATATCGTCAGACGTGCCTATGCGGCCAAGCGGGTAGGCCGAGGTGAACGCTTCGAACACGCCGGGTGTCTGCTTCGCACCGGCGGTCATGGGCGTCTCGGTCAGTCCCGGGGAGATCGAGTTCGCGCGGATGCCGCGGCTGCCGAATTCATTGGCCACGCAGCGAATGACATGATCGGTGCCGGCCTTGGTTCCCATATAGGCGGCATGATCGTTCAGCATGATCGTCGCTGTGGCCGAGCTGATCTGGATGATCGAGCCGCCGCGCTCCATGGCGGGGATGACGGCCTGATAGAACATGAACGGGCCCTTGAACTGCAGGTCCAAGATCTTGTCGAGGTCGGCTTCGCTGTTCTCCAGGAACGGCGCGAGCAAGCCCCAGCCAGTGGCATTCACTGCGATATCGACAGGGCCGAATTGCTTCTTTGTGAATGCGACAAGCTTCTCCAGGTGGGCTTTCGATGTGATGTCGCACGCACAGGCGGCGCCACCGATCGTCTTCGCAAACCTGTCCAGCTCGTCCTTCTGGCGGCCGGACACCACGACCCTGGCGCCTTCGGCGGCAAATCGCTTTGCGATGTGCTGACCCATATTGTCCCGGCCCGCTGCGCCGAGAACGATCGCTGTCTTCCCATTAAGTTGCGCCATGGCGCCCTCCCGTTGTTGCCGCCGGTTCTTCGCCGGGGCGTGAATAAGAAAAACCAGTTATCCGTTCATAGACCGAGCGCGGTGCGCGCGAGGATGTTGTGCTGCACCTCGCTGGATCCGCCGTAGATCGTCGCCGCGCGGTTGTTCAGATAGCGCGCCGTCACCGTGAAGACGTAGTCAGGCCCAATCGATGGTTCTTGCGTGCCGCCACCACGCTGATCGGGCACCGCGTAGGCGCCGATTGCTTCCAGCGCCAAGGTGCTGAGCGTCTGCGTCAGTTCGCTGCCGCGCAGCTTCAGCATCGAGGCCGTCGCATCGCCGACTGGACCGCCAGTCGACAATTGCGAGATCAGACGCCGCTCAGTGAAGTCGACGGCGAGGATCTCGGTTTCCGCTTCAGCCAGTTTTCGCTGGAACGCTTCGTCGTCCGAGAGCGTTGCGCCGGTACCATCGCCTTCAGCCTGCGCCATCGCTTTGACCTTGCGCAGCATGCCTCGCAGGCGGGCGGAGTACATGCCGCCTCGTTCAAATTCGAGCAGGTACTTCGCAACCGTCCAGCCCTGATTTTCCGCGCCAACCATATTTTCGACCGGGATGCGGACATCGTCGAAGAAGCACTGGTTCACTTCATGCTCGCCGGACATCGTGATGATCGGCTTGACGGTCAGTCCCGGTGTTTTCATATCCAGAAGCAGGAAGCTGATGCCCTGCTGCGGCTTTCCTTCCGTCGATGTGCGCACCAGAAGGAACATCCAGTTTGCGAACTGGGCGTGCGTCGTCCAGATCTTGCTGCCATTGACGATATAGTGGTCGCCTTCGCGTTTCGCGCGGGTTTGCAGGCTCGCAAGGTCAGAACCCGATTGCGGCTCGGAATAGCCTTGGCACCAGTAATGCTCGCCCGAAAGGATGCGCGGGAGAAAGAAGGTTTTCTGCTCCGCCGTGCCGTATCCCATCATGCACGGCCCGCACATCTGCAGACCCATCGCCGGAAGGGAAGGGGTGCCCGCCTCGGCGCATTCGTTGTCGAACAGATAGCGCTGGACCGGCGTCCAGCCCGTACCGCCATAGCGTTGCGGCCATGACGGTGCGATCCACCCTTTCTCGAACAGGATGCGATGCCACTTCCGGTTCAGGCCGGCTTCGGCGAACACGCCGGATTGCCGCGACGCTTCCTCGCGCAATTCCGGCGTGAACTTCTCATCCAGAAAGCGTCGCACCTCGTCACGGAAGGCCAGGTCCTGCGGAGCCAGTGCAATATCCACGATTTTCTCCCGATAGTTGTTCTGTTCTTTCCGGCCGATTGCCGGTGCTGAAAACATCCTCGCCGGCCGGGGTGGACTGGCGAATGAAAAGTTCTATGATCCTCGCGAAAAAAACAATCCATCCTGTCTATATCAGGCCAAGGGAGGCAAAATTGGATCTCGGGTTGAAAGGGCTCAAGGCTGTATTGGCCGGGGCAAGCAAGGGAATCGGCCGCGCAACCGCGGAGGTTCTCGCCAAGGAAGGGTGCGACGTCGCTATCTGCGCCAGGGGGCAGGAAGGCGTGGACGCGGCCCTTAAATCGTTGAAAGGCAAGGGCGGCAAGGCGATCGGCAACGCCGTCAACGTCTCGGATGCCTCCGCTTACACGGGTTGGATCAAGTCGGCGGCGGACCAGCTCGGCGGCTGCGACATCTTTATCTCCTTTGTGTCGGCCGGTGGCGGCCCCGCGAACGAAGAAACCTGGAAAGCCGTGTTCGAGAACGATCTTCTCGGCACATGGCGCGGCATTCAGGCTGCTTTGCCTTATCTCGAGAAGTCGAAAGCCGGCTCCATCGTCGCGATCTCGACGACTGCTGCCGTCGAGGAATTCCTCGGCCCGCAGGCGTACAACGCAATGAAGGCGGCGGTCATCAATCACGCCCACGCGATGTCGCAGGCGCTGGCGCCCAAGGGCATCCGCGTGAACACCGTCTCGCCTGGCCCGATCTATATCGAAGGTGGCGCCTGGAACATGGTGAAAGACCATATGACGGCGATCTACGACGCGACGCTCAAGGGGATTCCGATGGGTCGCCTGGGCGATCCGGATGAAGTCGGACGCGCTATCGCATTTGTTGCGTCGCCGGCTTGCCGCTTCATGACTGGCACGAACGTCATCATCGACGGCGGGTTCACCAAGCGCGTCCAGTACTGAGGCGCGCCGTGTCAGCCGAAGGGAAGCGGAAAATCAAGGTCGCGCTCGTCGCGGCCGGCAAGTATCACGACATCGATTTCGCCAGGCTTGAGCTTCTCAAACTGTTGGCGGAAGACGAGCGCGTTCGCGTCCGGGTGTTCGAGGACTACTCGAACATTCCCGCGATCCGGGAGTCCGATTTCCTCGTCACTTATACCTGCGACGTCATCCCACGACTGGATGAGCAGGAAGCACTGCGGGCCTATGTGGAGAATGGCGGCCGCTGGTACGCGCTTCACGGCACGAACTCGATCCTGCGCTTCCTCGCCAACGGCAAGGTCGACAGTCCGCGCTGGGCGCCGCACTTCATGGAGACCCTGGGGTCGCAATTCGTCGCGCATCCTCCGATCCGGCCCTACACGGTTCAGGTGACGGACCCGAAACATCCTCTTGTGGAGGGCATCAAACCATTTGAGGCGACGGACGAAGAGTATCTCGTCGAAACCTATGGCGATCTCCACGTCATGCTTCACACGGATTTCGAGGGGGATGCGACCGGGTTTGTCGAAGACAAATGGCCTGCCCGCCGCCATCCGATCTTCTATACGAAGCAGATCGGCAAAGGCGCGGTGCTCTATCTCACGCTCGGCCACTGTCGCGGTCATTACGACATGAATCCGCTCATGGACTTCTATCCAACTGTCGAGCGCTGCGCGTGGGACACGCCTACGTTCTACGAACTCCTGCGGCGCGGCATTGCGTGGGCGAAGCAGGGCGCGGCCGGCAAATAATTTATGCAGTACAACGGAGACCAATGTGCAGCTCAATCGTGATGAACTGAAACGCGCCTACCGCAGGATGTACACCATCCGCGTGTTTGAAGAGCGCGTGGAGAAAGAATTTTCCGCCGGCCGGATTCCCGGCTTCGCCCATGTCTATCTGGGGCAGGAGGCGGTCGGCGTGGGCATCTGTCACGACCTTGCCGATGACGATTACATTGGATCGACGCATCGCGGCCATGGCCACTGCATCGCCAAGGGCTGCGACGTGAAAGGCATGATGCTAGAGATCATGGGCAAGGAAGGCGGTCTTTGCGGTGGCAAAGGCGGCTCCATGCACATCGCGGATCTGTCCAAGGGTATGCTTGGCGCAAACGCCATCGTCGGTGGCACGCCGCCGATTGCCGTCGGCGCAGCGCTTACGCAGAAGTACAGGAAGACCGGCAAGGTCGCGGTCGCGTTCTCGGGCGATGGCGCGTCGAACCAGGGCACCACATTCGAGGCGCTCAATATGGCCGTGGTACTTAAGGTGCCGGCCATCTTCGTGTTCGAGAACAACGGCTATGGCGAACATACCGCGGCGACCTATGCGGTCGGCGGCAGCTCGATCGCGGAGCGCGCGAAAAGTTTTGGCATGCCGGCGGAAGTCGTCGACGGCACGGACTTCTTTGCGGTGCAGGATGCGATGAGCCGCGCTCTTGAACGCGCCCGCTCTGGAGGCGGTCCTACCGCGCTGGAAGTGAAGTGCTTCCGCTTTCTCGGACATTTTGTTGGCGACCCGCAGGCCTACCGCACGCCGCAGGAGTTGGCCGAAGCGCGGATGAATGATCCGATTCCGATCTTCAAGCACAAGGTGCTGGACGCCAAGCTGCTGGAAGAGAGTGACCTCGCCGGCATTGAAAGAGACGTGATGAAGGAAGTGGAGGAAGCGGTCGGTATAGCGATCGCGGCCTCGTTCCCATCGGTCTCCACGCTCGAAACCGACGTCTACGCCCGTTATTGAGAAGAACCCATGCCAAAGAAATCTTATCGGACTGCAATCAATGAAGCGCTGCGTCAGGAGATGCGTCGCGACAACAGCATCATCGTGCTGGGTGAAGACGTTGCCGGCGGCGAGGGCGCCACTGGCGAAACTGGCGTCGTCGGCAGCGTGTTCGGCGTACTGGGCGGACTCTACAAGGAGTTCGGCCCGACGCGCGTCATCGACACGCCAATTTCGGAGAGCGCGATTGTCGGCGCTGCCGCTGGCGCGGCGCTCACCGGTCTGAGGCCTGTGGCTGAGATAATGTTCGTGGACTTCGTCGGCGTCTGCTTCGACCAGATCTACAATCAGGCCGCCAAGTTCCGCTACATGTTCGGCGGCAAGGCGCGCACGCCGATGATCATCCGCACCACGATCGGTGCTGGTCTGCGCGCCGGCGCACAGCACAGCCAGTCGCTGCATCCGCTGTTCACGATGGTGCCGGGCCTGAAAGTCATCATGCCGTCGAATGCCTATGACGCGAAGGGCCTGATGATTGAGGCGCTGCGTGGCGACGATCCGGTGATCTTCATGGAGTCGAAGGTTCTCTACGACTCGGAATCGGAAGTCCCCGATGACGCTTATCGCGTCCCGTTCGGTGAGGCCAACATCGTGCGCGAAGGCAGCGATGTCACGATCGTCGCGTTCGGCGCCATGGTGCGGCGCGCCATGGAAGTGGCGACTGCGCTGGCGAAGGAGGGCATCAACATCGAGGTGATCGACCCGCGCACCACGTCGCCGCTCGATCACGACACGATCATCGAGAGCGTGCAGAAAACAGGCCGCTTGGTGGTCGTAGACGAGAGCCCGCCGCGTTGTTCGCTCGCCGCCGACATCTCGTCGATCGTCGCGGACAAAGCGTTCAAGTCGCTTCGTGCCCCGATCAAGTGCGTGACGTGTCCGCATACGCCGGTTCCGTTCGCGCCGAGCCTCGAGGACGAGTATCTGCCGACGCCGCGTCGGATCGAGGCTGCCGTGCGCGCAACCTTGGCAAAGAACTGACGAACCAGGAGCGTACACATGACCGGTCCGTTGTTGCGTGGCCCATTGGCCTCGTTGGGTGAGATCATGCAGCTCGCCTTCGTGCCGGCTGACTTCGATGGCGCGTTGCGTTTCTGGATCGAGACGATGGGTGCAGGCCCGTTCTTTGCGCTCGATCATGTGCAGGTCGAGAACGTCCGTTATCGCGGCAAGCCGGCGAACATCGATTTCTCGATGATGCTCGGTTACTGGGGTGACATGCAGATCGAGATCATCCGGCAGCACAATGATACGCCGTCGATCTACAGCACTTGGCGCAAGGAAGGTCGGGAAGGCCTGCATCACATGTGCGTTCTGGTCGATGACATCGCGCTCGCCCGCAAGGCCTGCGCCGATGTGAAGGCTGAGCGCCTGCAGGAAGGCACCGTGCCGAATGGCGGTGCCTTCTTCTATGCGGACACGGGTGGTGGTCCCGGCACGATGCTCGAAGTTCTCAAGCCCGGTCCCGGCAGCCGCGAGTTCTTCGCGATGATGCGCGATGCAGCGCGCGGCTGGGACGGCAAAGACCCGATACGCAAACTCGGCTGAGGCCGCGTCAGAGGAATCAAGATGACCAAGAACCGTCAATGGCTGATTGCCGGCCGTCCGAACGGCAGGGCGTTGCAGGAGAGTGATTTCGAGTGGGTGACGCGCGATGCTGCTCCGTTGAAGGACGGCGAAGTGCGCGTCCGCGTGATGTATCTGTCGTGTGATCCCGCACAGAAGGGATGGATGGAGAATATCGGCGGCTATACGGCGCCGACCAATGTCGGCGATGTCATGCGCGCCAGTGGCGTCGGTGAGGTCGTCGAGTCCAAGTCGGCCGCGTTCAAGGCCGGCGACAAGGTTCTCGGGCAGCTCGGCTGGCAGGATCTTGCAGTGGTTGCCGCGCGCGATCTTGAGCCGGTCGCCAATGACGATCTTCTGTCGGCCAATCTCGGCGCGATCGGGACGACTGGCCTGACGGCGCTTTTCGGCCTGAGCAAACTCGGCAAGCCATTTGCAGGGGACACCATGGTGATTACCGGCGCGGCGGGCGCGACCGGATCGGTTGTCGGCCAGATCGGCAAGATCAGCGGTTGTCATGTCGTTGGCATCGCCGGCGGCGCGGACAAGTGTCAGTGGCTGGTCGATGAACTCGGTTTCGACTCCGCAATCGATTACAAGGCCGGCGACATCCGTAGCCAGCTGAAGAAGCACGCGCCGCATGGCATCGATGTCGTCTGGGACAATGTCGGCGGCAAGCTCCTGAATGACATGCTGGGCGAAATCGCACTTCACGCGCGCGTCGTCGTTTGCGGCGGAATTTCACGCTATGAAACGGGGCAGATGCCAGCCGGCCCGCAGAATTACTTCAATCTTATATTCAAGCGGGCGACGATGCACGGTCTGCTGCTGACCGAGTACACGAACGAATTCGAGTGGGGACGCAAGCGGCTGCGCGAATGGGTGCGGTCGGGCCAGCTGAAGTTCAAGGAAGACGTGCAGGAAGGCCTCGAGAATGCGCCGCGCACGCTGATGCGGCTCTTCAGCGGCGCGAACTTCGGCAAGCAGCTCATAAAGATCTAGGCCGCGAGGAAACCCCGCGTTGAACGGGCAAGCGCCTTTGCGCGCTCTCGTGCGTCGGGGTAGGCGTCGCGCAACGCTCGCGAGCGCAATTCGACGCTCAGGGGTTGGCGCTCTGGCAGCAGTTCAAGAACTTCGTGAAGTGGCAATATTCCCTCGCCGCACAGCAGCCGTCCATCGACAGCTTCGGAGATGATGCCAGCAGCGTCGTCGCGCGACGGCGCATTGGGGCCGGCATCGCAGATCTGGGTGTAGGACAGAAGCCGCTTCGGCACGCGGCTGACATCTTTCGCCGTTCCGCCGGAGCGCGAGAGATGGAGCGTGTCGATCAACAGCGCTGACGACGGATGATTGACGCGCTCCAAGATACCCAGCGCGGCATCCAGATTCTTGACGTCTGTGAAGAGGCCGAATTCGAGCGCAACACGTAGGCCGGCGGGTGCCGCATGCTCGCATAGTTCGCGAAACTTGGCGGCGGTCGCGCCCATGTCCGGATCGGAACTTACGACCAGCGCATTGGCCGCGCCGAGGTCTACACCGATATCAAGGATGCGCAGATGATCGGTGTTGCTAGGGCCGGGCTTGATCCAGATGACTTCGACATCGAGCACCGGGAGACCTGCAAGCGCGGCCCGCACGTCTGACGTGTGCCGCGGGGTCCATCTGTCCGGCTCAATCCACAGGCCCGCGGCGTCAAATCCGGCTGCGACTGCTGCGCCGGCGACCGCTATAACGTCGAATTCCGGCAATACGCCGGAAGCCAGCGAAATGGGATGATCTATCATCGCTCGCGCGGTCCTGGACATGCCCAGCCTCCCTTGATCCGGCAGTAAACAAGCGTATCATCCGGAATTAAGCACTGTTGTTTTTTATCTACCGGTACCCTCGTGCCGGCAAAAGAACAAGATGATGGGAGAGACGATGTCAGCCGCCGCGCAAACTGCGCCGTCCGGGAACGATGTTCAACCGATCGGGCCGCAGGTATTCGAGATGGGCAAGGATGGGCCGCACCTGATCGGTGGACGGCGCAAATCCGACGGACGAACTGTCTTTCCGATGCCGCAGGGCGCGGAAGGAAAACTGTTCGATCCCGTGACGCTGGCGAGTCAGGGCACGCTCTGGGCGTTCACCGTCCAGCGCTTCAGGCCGAAGACACCATCTTATATGGGTGCGGACGACGAGAAGACATTCAAGCCGTTCGCACTCGGCTACGTCGAGTTGCCCGGTCAGGTGATCGTCGAGACTCGCATCGAAGTCGACAACGTCCAGCGTCTCAAGGTCGGTCTGCCGATGAAGCTTGTGATCGTGCCGTTCCCTCGGCTCGACGGAAAGACCACATCCTCTTACGCGTTCGCGCCCGCCTAATCTGAAATCCGGAGATACTCGTTATGACAGACGTGCATATTGTCGGCGCCGGCATCCATCCTTTCGGCAGGACCGAGGGACTGACCGGGCTGGACCAGGGAATCTTCGCGGTTCGGCAGGCGCTGGCCGATGCGGGAATCGAATGGACCGACATCCAGTTCGCGTTCGGAGGCTCGTCGGCCGCGGGAAGCGCCGACGCGATGCTGCCGCGTCTTGGGTTGACTGGCGTTCAGTTCATCAATGTCGCCAATGGTTGTGCGACCGGTGGATCATCCCTGTTGTCCGGCTACTGGGCGATCAAGTCCGGCGAATTCGACCTGGGCATCGTGCTTGGTTTCGACAAGCATCCGCGCGGCGCGTTCAACGCCGATCCGGAAGCGTCGGGCCTGCCGCGCTGGTATGGCGACATCGGTCTGATGATGACGACGCAGTTCTTCGCCATGAAGATCAACCGCTATATGGGCCTGCATGGCATCACGAACATGTCGCTCGCCCGCGTGGCTGAGAAGGCTTTCGAGAACGGCACCAAGACGCCGCACGCGTGGCGGCGCGAACCAGTCGACGCGAACACGATCCTGCAATCGCAGATGCTCTCCGATCCGCTCACCAAATACATGTTCTGCTCGCCGGCCGAGGGCGGCGCGGCGTTGATCCTGGCATCCGACAAGAAGATGCGTGAACTCGGCCTGAAAGGGCCCAAGGTGATGGGCGCGGCAGTCCGCACACGCGTGAACGGTTCGTTCGAAGTCTTCTCGCCGTCTCTCGATGTAGTGCGTGGGCCTTCCCCGACGCAGATCGCGTCCAAGGCTGCGTATGAAATGGCCGGCGTAAGTCCGTCCGATATCGACGTCGCGCAGATCCAGGATACCGAGAGTGGCGCCGAGATCATGCACATGGCCGAGAACGGCTTTTGCAAGGATGGCGAGCAGGAGAAGATGCTGGCCGAAGGACAGACGCGGCTTGGCGGCAGCCTCCCGATCAACACCGACGGCGGCTGCCTCGCTTGCGGCGAACCGATCGGTGCTTCGGGGCTACGACAGGTCTACGAGAATGTTCAGCAGCTGCGCCGCCGCGCGGATGGCCGCCAGGTCGATGATGCGATGATCGGCTACAGCCAGGTCTATGGCGCGCCCGGCCTCTCGGCCGTCGCTATCCTAGGCAACTGAAGGAAGTGCGCATGAACGTCCGGCAGGTCCCGCCCGGTGATGGTCGCTGTCCCGGGCCAAGCACGCGGGACATCATCATCGCGGATGGCTGGCACGTTCCCGAGGCGTTGATCGCGGAGTCGTACGAATATCTCGGCGACCGCGACATCGATTTCGCGCGCTACACGTCGCCCGCATTCTTCGACGCCGAAGTCAAAAAGCTCTGGCCGAAGGTGTGGCAGTGGGCGTGCCGCGAAGAGAACATTCCGGATGTCGGCGATTATTATGTTTACGACGTCGGCCCGTATTCGATCCTTGTCGTGCGCACGGCAGAGAACGAAGTGAAGGCCTATCACAATTCGTGCCTGCACCGCGGCACGCAGCTTCGCGAATCCGGTACGCAGGGATCCGCGCGAGAACTGAAGTGCCCGTTTCATGGCTGGACATGGTCGCTCGACGGATCGCTGAAACACATTCCCTGCCGCTGGGATTTCCCGCATGTGACGGATGAGGCGTTCCATCTTCCGGAGGTGAAGGTCGAGCGCTGGGGCGGGTTCGTATTCATCAACATGGATCCCCATGCGCGCCCGTTGAAAGAGTTCATGGGCGTGCTGCCGGATCACTTCAAGGATGGGTGGGACCTTTCGCAGCGCTACACGACGCTGCATCTGCAGAAGGAATTACCCACCAATTGGAAGGCCGCGATGGAGGCGTTCCTCGAGGCCTATCACGTCGTGGAAACTCATGCGCAGGGTCTTGCGACAGCCGGCGACGCCAACGCGCAGTACGACACGTTCGGCGAACATGTGACGCGTTTCGTGCACACGATCGGCTACCCGAGCCCGCACTACACCACTCCGCAAACCCAGACCGAGATCTTGCAAAAGCTGCGCGCCGCGCCTGCTGGCGTGACGGTTCCCGAAGGCCGCACGGCTCGATCGGTCGCCAGCGAGCATCTGCGCGAGACACTCGGCGCGGCATGGGGCGTCGACCTCTCACGCTACTCCGACAGCGAGATGCTGGACTCGATCGAGTATCAGCTGTTCCCCAACATGTGCCTCTTTCCCGGCGTCACGCTGCCGATGATCTATCGCTTCCGGCCGATCGGGTCCGACCCGGGCCGCACGCTTTTCGATCTCGTGTTCCTTCGTCCGCTTGCAGCTGGCCAGAATCGCCCCGACGCTCCGGAGCCGATCAAGCTTGGCGTGGACGATTCGTACGCATCAGCGCCCGGAATGGATCCCGGTCTGGGCGGTGTCTACGATCAGGACACGAACAATTTGGCGATGCAGTACCGTGGCTTCCAGGCCTCGAAGAAGGGCGCGCAGACGCTGGGCAATTACCAGGAAGTCCGCATCCGAAAATTCCAGCAGACGGTCGATCGCTATCTCTCGGTGTAACGGTCGCTGGCGCGCGTAATTCGCGGCCAGCTATCCCGCAGCGCAACATTTGCGTGGAAAGCCGCATTGTCTCAGGCTAATCCTAGGTTCGCTCGAATCGCACACCACCGGGACCGCCATGCCGAAGAAAGCCGCCACTGCACTGAAGGAACTCGAGCCCGATGGGCTCGCCCCGGAAAGCACCAAATGGCAACAGCGCAAGAGCTCGCAAACAAGGACTGCGGTTCTTGAGGCGACGATCGACTGCCTTGAACGCCATGGCTACGCGCAGACGACCATGCAGCTTATCGCCGAAGTCGCGAAGATTTCGCGCGGGGCGATGACGCATCACTATACGTCGAAGCAGGAATTGATTTCGGCTGTTATCGACTATCTGTTCTATCAGCGGATGGCGATTTTCAGTCAGCGCATCGGATCGCTGACCGAGAAGCAGCGTGTCGAGGAAAATCTTGGCATCGAGCAGGCGTGGGAAGCGTACTTCACCCGTGAGTACCGGGCCTATCTCGAACTAAGCATCGCGTCGCGAACTGATGAGGAGTTGCAACAGATATTCCTGCCAAAGGCACGGCGCTATGAGCGCATGCGGCGCGCAGAGACGACGCGCGTGCTGCCCGAGTGGAAGGGCAAACCTGACGTGCTGGAACACGGCAGCGACCTGGTCGAGGCGACTCTCGAGGGCCTGGTGCTTAACCGCGTAATCTGGGACAGCCCGGAGCGGGAGGCGACGTTGCGCGCAATTCTGGCGGAGGTTCTCCGCCAGATGCGTGATGGCAAGCTCAAGATTCCACCCAAGAGCGTCGTCAAGAAATTTACAGGACCGCGCGGCGTCCGGCGCTAAGTTACTTCGCCATCCACCGTTCGATGTTGTCGTGGAAGAAGCGCACGCGGCGTTCCTGATAGGCCAGGTAGTCACGACGATAGCCGCGTGAGTGCAGCCCCTTCTGCTGCAGCTCCCACACCGAAACGTCTTGATCGATGCCGGGACCCATGGAGACCTCGCCCCATTTGCCCTGCTGATGCGGCGCAGGTGTTTCCACGCTCACCCACTGCGCCATGCTCTGCGAGTAGTATTTGTCCTGGCCCTTGGGGAACAGTGTCAGATACCACATGTCGAAGTAGCACTTCTCCGGATCGGACTCGTGCGGCCGGGCGCGCAGCCAGATATTGCCATCCGGCTTCAGGCTGAACGACAGGTTGGGGAACAGGGTGTAGTGCCAGTGATCCGTCAACTGATCATCATCATAGCGTGAGAAGTCGAAACCCTTGGAGGCGCCCAGCTTGCGCTTCTGCTGCTGCATCGCCTTGCGGATTTCGCGTGTCTTGCCACCCTTGAACTGCTCCGGATCGAGCTCCCAGAACGCAAGGTCCTGCGCCATGTAGCGAAGCGTCTCGTCCTCACCACCCTGCAACTGGATTGTGGGCGTTGAACCTGGCAGGAACATGCGCGCATGCCCGGTCGGATAGAGATCAAACTGGCAGGCCTGGTGGGCGTACTCCATCACATACTTGGTCTGCGGATGAACGAAGGGCACGTGATAGGACTCATTGAAATTGTCCTGCACGAGCTTCCAGTTGAAATTCCCTTCGATCGTGACCCAGTGCGTGCGCACCATGTCATCCATCGGGTAGCAATCGATCTGATCGGCGACCGGATCGAAGTAGCTGCGCAGCGGGTCGCATTTCGGATCCATGTTGAACCAGATGAAACCGGCCCAGCTCTCGCACGGGATCTCGACGAGGTTGAGTTTGCCGCACGGGCTGCCTTGCGGGAAATCCGCTTCTTCCGGCACGACGCGAAGCGTGCCTTTCAGGTCATAGGCCCAGCCGTGATAGGGGCACACAAGACGCCGCGCATTGCCCTGTTCATTGGCCATCAGCAGCATGCCGCGGTGCTGGCAGACGTTGTAGAAGGCCCGAACCTTCTTATCGTCGCCCATGACGCACAGGATCGTCTCGGTACCGAAAGGCATGGTGATGAAGTCGCCGGGCTTCTGCAGCTGCTGGCGAACACCGGCGATCTGCCAGGTCTTGGTCCAGATCTTGTCCCATTCGCGCTGCCAGAATTCGCGCGCAAAATAGCGGTCGGGTGAAATCGGATTGTTGGTGAAGGCGGGTTCAGCGGATTTTCGCTTGTCGACCCGGCGAACTGTGGTCGTGGGATTTTCGTCAATCAAGGTCATCGCTGTCTCCCGGCTGATGCCGCGCGTTCTTCAAGCCGCCGCGGTCACAAACCCAAGTCTCGGCGCAGATCAGAAAAAAATCAATAGTGATTAATTTCTGCAAAAGTGTTTGTTTATTCATGCGCGGCCCGTTTTGCGTGAGGAACCAGCAATGCCAGTCACCCATCCGACTTCGGCCGTCATGCCCGCACGGGCGCCCGCTTCGGCGCGCTCGCGCAAGCACACCGCGAAAAGCGAGGATACCCGCGGCTTGCTGCTCGAAGCGGCCGTCGACAGCCTCATGCGGCATGGTTATCGCGGCACCAATCTTCTGCGCATCGCAACCATCGCTGGTGTCACGCGTGGCTGCCTCCAGTACTACTTCCTGACGACTGACGAAGTGATGCTCGCACTTGCGAGATATGTGGAGGAGCGGCATTGGCAGTCCTATACCGCCGAGGTCAGCGGCGCGCGCACTGCGGCCGATCCCATTGAAGCCGCAATAGATATGGTCGCAAGCCCGGTCGATGACCGTTATCGACTCGCGAGACTTGAACTCGTCGTCGCCTCACGCACCAATCCGGCACTGGCTGCCGTGCTTCAGGACGCCGCCTGCCGGGCAGAGAACTGGCAGCGTGAATTCACCGGCAAACTCTTTGGCTCGCCGCATCTGGCGGATACGCCGGCTTTTCGCGGCGCGCGCGATCTTACGTCCATCGTGGACGACTGGATGTTCATCCACGCGTTTCCGGGCAATCGCGAGCAGCGCATGCAGGGCGTGCGCGACGCGCTGCGGATTGCGCTGCACGCGCTGTGGGACGTGGAAATCAAGTCGGCGCGCGCGGCTGGCGGCGCGCGAAAATAAAAACTCTTGCGTTTTTTTTGTAGGCCGTGCGAGCCTTGCTCAAACTTCCGACAACAGGAAGACAGGGAGGCAGGCGAATGACGGAGCCACGCGAAGCGCGGTTGCGGGAACTGCTCGACAAGCAGGACTGCATCGAACTGGTCTACCAGCTCGCACGCGCCATCGACCGCTGCGACGCAGATCTCCTCCGGACGATCTTCCATCCCGACGCGACCGACGACCATGGCGTATTCCACGGCACGGCGCGGGATTTCATCCCGTGGGTGATGGACGTCCTTGCCACGATGAAGCGCACGCAGCATTGCATCTGCAATGTGCTGATCGACGTGCAAGGCGACAAGGCGTTCGGCGAAAGCTACTTCATCGCGCACCACACCATCGCGCGCGAAGGTCAGCCTGACACATTCATGCTGGCGGCAGGGCGCTATCTGGACCGGTTTGAGCGGCGCAACGGCGAATGGAAGATTTCCCATCGTCAGGCCGCGTATGACTGGAATTCCTCGACGAACTCGACAGATTCCTGGAACAGGACGGACCCAGGCCAGTGGACGTTCGGAACGCGCGGGCAGGCTGACAAATCCTATCTCAATTTTGCTGGCAAGCTTTGACAGGCCCGGGCATCACAGCCGGCCCCCTCACGGGAGCGCCGCAAGCTGAGGCGCCAGCAAGGTCCGGATATGCCGCTGTCATTTTCCTGATGGGGCTTTGCCAGCTCGTGCTGACAACCGATTTCTCGATTGTCAGTGTGGCACTGCCAAGCATCGGCCGCTCACTCCAGGCGAGTCCCACGCTGTTATCGTGGGTGGTGTCGGCAACGGCGTTGACGTTCGCGGGATTCCTCGTGCTGGGCGGACGCCTCAGCGACCTTCTCGGCCACCGCCGGTGTCTGTTGGCCGGGCTTGTCCTGTTCGGCGCGGGATCGCTGTGCGCGGCGTCTTCTACGTCCATCTACATGCTCATACCGAGCCGCGCGCTTCAGGGCCTGGGTGCTGCGCTTTTGTCACCGGCGAGTTTTTCGCTGATCACAACTTTGATCCCTGAGGGTCGGCCAAGGCATCGAGCGCTCGGCGTCTTCGGGATGATGCAGGGCGCGTCCGTCATCATCGGGCTTGTCGTGGGTGGCTATCTCACAACGTTGCTGGGATGGCGCAGCGTCTTTCTTCTCAACGCGCCATTCATTCTGCTCGCGATCGGGCTTGTCTTTCGCGTTGTTCCGCGCGCCGGCGCGATGGATTTGGGTGTGTTCAAAAGCGCGCTGGGCGCAGCGTTGTTGACCTTCGCCACTGCGATGCTGCTGTGGTCGTTCTCGTTGCTCGGAGAAATGCGGCACGGATCATACCTAGGACTTGCCGTGTTTGTGCTGGCACTGGCCGCGTTCGGCGCGTTCTTCTTCTTTGAATCCCGGGCAGTCGCGCCGCTCGTTCCGCGCGCGATCTATACACCGGCTCTCATTGCCGGTGCGATGGGTGGTGCAGGACTGCTCGCGGGTGTTGCCGGCGTGTTCATCCTGGCGAACCTTTATATGCAGACGGTGCTGAAATTCTCGGCGGCATCTTCCGGTCTGGGCATGCTGCCTTACGCACTGTCGGTGGTTCTCGCGGGACAGTTGATGCCGCTGGTACTCGCGCGCTTCACCACGCGCCACGCCGTGATCGCAGGCTTCGCCGTGAATATTACCGGTCTCGCCGTGTTTGCTGCGACGGCACATACGCTCAGCTACCCCATTGCGATCGTGATCGCCTCCATCATCACGCCGTTGGGCAGCCTCATCGCTTTCATGGCGCTGATGGGGGAGGCGACGGCCGGTGTCTCCACCCAGCATCAGGGCCTTGCGAGCGCGGTTCTATTCACATGCCAGCAACTGGGACTGGCCCTTGGCGGCACTCTGTGCCTGTCCGTGCTTGCTGCCTCGGAATCGGCGCACGGCGCGAGTCCGGGCGCCTTTGCCCTGGGATATTGCGTTGCAGCAGGGCTTGCCCTGGCGGGGCTGGTTCTTTTCCTGGCCCGTTCGCGGATGCGTGAGGCCGGCGCCGCGCACTGACAATTTCTCAAATGCGTTGCAAAAACGCTACCGCCACAAACTTACGAATAGGACTGTTTAAAACAAGTCGAACGGACTGTTTTTTTATGTTAGACGACTGGCGTGCGCCGGAGGAATCTGTCTCCGGTGCGCCAAACGAACGAAGCGCGGAAACTGATGTCGCGCATGGAGCTCGGAAAAACCGGGCTCTGGGGAAGAGACGTTTTGTACGAGGGGACTTTTATGAACCTGCGTGACCGTGTAGCGACGACCACTGCGTTGTCTCGGACTAGATTTGCTCGAATATTCGCACTGACCGCGGCCACAGCGGCTTTCCTGGCACTCGATATTTCCGCCGCCACCGCACAGATCGAGACTGTCGTGGTCACCGCCCGTAAGCGCGCTGAGAACGTGCAGAACGTTCCGGTCGCCGTGACGGCGCTGACGGGCGAGAAGCTCGACCAGTACAACATCACCACGATCAACCAGGTCGCGGCACAGACCCCGCAGCTGATCATCCAGCGCGGCAGCAGCGGCAGCGGCGCCGATATCAGCCTTCGCGGTATCGGCTCCTCGTCCGAGAACATCGGTATCGAACAGTCGGTGGCGGTGAACGTTGACGGCGTGTACCTGGGGCAGGGCCGCGCGATCAACGAAGGCTTCTTCGACATGAAGCAGGTCGAAATTCTGAAGGGCCCGCAGGCGCTCTATTTCGGCAAGAACGCGACGGCCGGTGTGATTTCGCTGGAAACGAACGATCCGACGGATGAGTTCGAAGCGATGGTGCGCGCCGGATATGAGTTCACATCTGACGCGCCTTACATAGAGGGCGTCGTCTCCGGTCCGGTGACCGACGATCTTGGCCTTCGCCTCGCGGTGCGCGGTTCGGACATGTTCGGCGGCTACATCGAGAACCAGGCGCCGGGCGGCCTCGTGTACAACACGTTCGATATCGCGACGGGCACAATCACGCCGCACACGACCGACAAGCCCGAGAAGGACCTGCCTGGTTCAAAGAACGGCCTCGCAAGATTGACGGCAAAGTGGGAGCCGATCAGTGATCTGACCATCACGGGCAAGCTCGCCTTCGACGCCTATGACAATCGGGACTCCGGCTACAACATCGAGCCGATCATCTGCCCGCTCGGTCACACGCAGGCCAATCCGACAGAGACCTGCAGCAAGAACTGGAAGATCCAGCAGAACGACTTCCCGCAGGGTCTCGCGGCGAGCGATCCGATCATCGACAAGGCCCATGGTCGGATGTTCGAGCAGTTCCAGTCGTATACCGGCATCGTCAACGCGGAGTATGTGACGCCGGAATACACCCTGTCGTCAGTGTCGGGCTTCCAGCATCTGTTCAACGACTGGGGTTCGGACCAGGACTTTACGGGCATGCCGTCGGTCATGGCGGGCGAGCACTTCAAATGGCATGCGTTCTCGTCCGAGAACCGCATTCTGACGACACTGGATTTCCCGGTGAACTTCAGCGGCGGTTTCTACTATCAGTCGACGCGGCTTGATTTCAATCAGGACGTGATCTTCGCAAGCCTTGAAGACTCGACCGTCGTGGATCCGACGACGCGTTATGTCGCCTATCGCAAATTGTCTGCGACGTCGGGGTCGACGTACTCCGTCTTCGGTCAGCTGATCTGGGACATCGTGCCCGGCCTCGAGCTGACGGGTGGTGCGCGTTACACGCACGAGATCAAGCAATCCTTCTTCCGCCAGCCTTACGTGAACGGTGCGGTGCAGGGACTGTTTGTTCAGTACGATCCCGCCAATCCAGCGACGCAGATCGTGGCGCATCAGGACTTCGACAATCTTTCGCCTGAAGCGGTCCTGACATGGAAGCCGATGGACAACCTCACGATCTATGGCGGCTATAAGCAGGGCTTCAAATCCGGCGGCTTCTCAAACAGCGCCATCCTCAGCGGGGCCACCAACCCAGCCGATCTTCAGTTCCACCCGGAAAAGGTGAAGGGCGTCGATGGTGGCGTGAAATCCACCTGGTTCGACAACCAGCTGCAGGTCGATATCGACATCTACGACTACCTGTACTCGGACCTGCAGGTCGACTTCTTCAACACGCCGACGTTCAACTACATCACGTTGAATGCCACCTCGGCCCGCACCGAGGGTGCTGAAGTCCAGGCCCAGTTTGCGCCGGAAGACTTCAAGGGCCTGCTGTTCTCCGGAACGCTGGCCTACAACGAGGCGCATTACGGAACGTTCAATGCGCCTTGTTATCCTGCCGGTCAGGCTTACGAACAGGGCTGCACCGTGGCCCGGACCGTGCTGGCGAACGGAAGGTCGGTGTATTCGCCGTGTTCGCTGAACAATACAGCGGGTGATTGCCTGTTCCAGAATGTCAGCGGATCGGCAACCGCTCTTGCGCCGAAGTGGACGGCTTCACTTGAGGCCGATTACACCACGCCGGTCAGCGAGAACCTTCAGCTTGGTTTGACGGGCAACGTCAGGTTCAGCAGCGGCTACCTGACCAATCCGTTCGGGTCATCGATAGGCGAGCAGTCGGACTACGCCATGCTGGACGCCATTGTCCGGCTTGGTTCGACCGACAACAAATGGCAGTTCGCTGTCATCGGCAAGAACCTGACCGACCAGTACGTGCTCACTTACTCGGCAGGTCTGCCGTTGTCCGGCGCGAATACCGGCAACAGCCTGTCCAACCCGGTGGCGCCGCCATTGCTGGCCGATATCGGTGGCACCGCGCTTGATCCGCGGAGTGTCGAGATCCAGATCACGTACCGCTTCTGAGACAAAGCGACCGGCGGCATCAACCGCCGGTCGCCATCACACTGGGAATGAGATGACCGTTTATTTTCAGGCGACGATCGAGCTCAGGGCGGAATTCGTTCAGACCTTCTGCCAAACGATGGAACGGACGATTCCGATTCTGGAAGGCGCTGGCTGGAAGCTCATTGGCGCCTACATTCAGCGCACCGGACGGCTGCACACGGCGATCGATGTGTGGGAGCTCGAGGATTACAACCACTACGACCGCGCCCTGAAAGTCCTCACAAGCCATCCCCAGTTCGCTGAGATCGGGGCAGGCCTCGCGAAATCAATCGAGCGAGAGACCACCGTGTTCATGGATCGCGCGCCCTATGCGCGTTAGCTGAAAGGTCTTTCCACATGTCGCTTGTCGCAGTGTTCGGTGCCAGTGGCCGGCAGGGTCTCGCTCAGGTGCGGCAACTGTCCAGGGCAGGGCATCATGTTCGCGCCCTGTCGCGGCGTGCGGATCCATTCTATGGCGAGCGCTTCGACAACACACAGGTCATGCCCGCCGATATCATGGACGAGCCGTCGTTGCGGCGCGCCTTCGAGGGCGTCGATGCCGTGTTCTACACGCATCCTCTGCGCGGACCGACGCGCGGTGAAGCGCGTGACCGGTCTGACCGCGTGGGCGCGCTGGATAGGCTGGGCCGGGTGGCCAAGGCGGCCGGCGTAAAGCGTTTCGTATGGAATACGAGCAGCTGGATTCCAGATCGTCCCGGCGATCCGGGATTCTATGCGTCGAATACGGACGGCGTGAATGCGCTGTGGCGTTCGGGCGTGCCGGCGACTGTGTTCGGTTCGGTCCTCTTCATGGACAACCTCCTCACCAACTGGGCGTTTCCTTTCATCGTGCGCGACGGAACGTTCATCTATGCGCACAAGCCTGACCTCGAAGCCAACTGGATCAGCCTCGACGACGTGGCGAAGATCATGATCGCGTCGCTCGATCGCGCGGACATGGAAGGCGCCTGGATGAACATCGGTGGCCCAGAACGGCTGAAGCCGACAGACATAGCAGAAGCGCTCTCCGGCCCCGTTGGCCGCAAGGTCCGCTATGAGCCGGTCAGCCCGCGGAAGTTCGGTGAGTTGCTCACCGGCGCATATGACGACGACATGGAAGCTGAAGAGCGTAAGGCAACCGAGGACTACATCGACGCATTCTATCAGTACAACAACACGGCCCCGACGCGGCCCTTCCAGGTCGATACCGCAGCGATGCTGGAACGGATGCCCGTGAAACTCGAAACCATTCGGGAATGGGCCGCGCGGCAGGACTGGTCGCTGTCGAACAAGCCAAGACCACCGGCCGGTTGAGTAACAGGAGTTGGTTATGGATGCATCGCAGGTCGCCAAGTTACGGCAGCTGATGGACTATGAAGGCGGCCGCAACGGTCCGCCGATCGGCTTCCCGAAATTCCCGGACTTGCCGGCCGGCCGCTACAACGACCAGCGCTTCTATGAGCTTGAGAAGGAGCACATCTGGCGCAAGTCGTGGCTGCTCGCAGGTCACATCGATGAGATCCCCGATGCCGGTTCCTACAAACTGTGGGAGACGTCAGGACAGCCGGTTCTGCTTATCCATGCACGCTCCGGCGCGGTAAACGCGTTCTACAACACCTGCAGCCATCGCGGCGCGCCTGTCGTACAGGACGCAACAGGCAAGCGTGCGCGGCTGACCTGCAAGTATCACGGTTGGACCTATGACGATGAAGGCAAGCTGGTGTCGATCCGCGACCCGCGCGACTTCGTCGATCTGGATTTCTCCTGCCGGTCCCTGCGCAAGGTCCGGTGCGAGCGCTTCGGCAATCTGATCTTCGTGAACTTCGACGAGAATGCGCCGACGCTGAAAGAGTGGCTCGGCGACATCGCATCCGAGTGGGAGGAGTTCCAGTTCGACAAGCTGCGTCTGGTCGACCGCTATGTCTGGGACCTCAATTCCAACTGGAAGATCGCCATGGAAGCCAACATGGAGGTCTATCACGTCAAGAGCATCCATCCCGCGACCGTGGATCTGCTTCTGGACTCCGACAAGAACGTCAACACGCTCTATCCCTACGGTCACGGTCGCATGGTGGCGCCGTCGCGAGGGCCGACCGGCGACGCCAAGCCGTATCTCCGCAGCTCGCCGGAAGTCGACATTCCAACCGTGGGAGAGATCGCGCGCACCTGCACGCAGTCTTACGGCATGTTCCCCAATTGGGTTTCGCCACTCGGTTCTTACGGTTTTCCGGTTCTGCTGTTCTGGCCCAACGGACTGAACAAGAGCCGCCTTGAAGTCTGGTGGTTCGGTGCGGATTGGGGCGCCGGCGAGAAGTCGGCGAACTGGAAGTCCTATATCGCGGCCTTCAACGACGTGCTGACCGAGGACACGGAGTTCGGCAAGTGGATCCAGAAGTCCGTTGAGTCATACGGTTTCAAGGGCGTGCCGCTGAGCTATCAGGAGATGCGGATCTACTATTGGCACCAGGTCGCCGATAGCATGATCGGTCGCGACAAGGTGCCGGCAGAGCTGCGTGTCGAGCCGGTCATCGGCGAGGAGTGGGTCCACCCCAACGAACCGCGTCTCGGCCTTGCCAAGATGGCGGCCGAGTAGCCCCGGCACTAAGCCGGGGCGGCGAACATGCGGTTGATCTCCTGATCGTCGGCCGCGACGATCGTGTCGACCCATTTGTGGAAGCGCTGCGCGCCGCCTTCATTGCGGCCGTACATCACATGATCCACGCCGCCGGCCTTAAGCGCACGCTGCAGGCGAAGGCCCGTGAAGTAATCCTCGTTCTTCACGACGTTCTCCAGGAACGCGAACTGCTCGTGCGCCAGCTTCTCGGTCTCGGCGTCCGGCTTCTTCTCCATGAGATAGAGCTGTGTCGTGAAGGATGAGTCGACCGTGTCGCCCGGAAGCAGCTGAGAAATCATCACGCCGCGCCCGCCGCCGTCGAAGCTGGCGATCGAGATGTGCGGGAAGATCGTCCACACGCCGGCCATCAGGGTCTTCGGCGTCCAGTCGCTTTCGGGGAGCGCCTCGAGCTCGGCGAAATCGCGCGCCGGCATCTGCACCCGCTGATGTGGCCCCCACGACGTGTAGATCGCCTGGTTGCACATGTCCTCGCCGAACGTGTTCCGGTGCAGGACGGGCAGGTGATAGAAGTCGAGATAGCCGTCATAGGCCACTTTCCAGTTCGGACCGGCCAGCGTGCGCTGCGCGAAGAAGTACCAGTTGTCGAAGCCGAAATGGCCGAGGAACGCGTCGTAGCCCGACAGGAACGAGTCGATATCGATCCCGGAATTCGGATTGACGACCACCCAGATCAGTCCGGCGCGCTCGGCGACGGGAAGCGATTTCAGCTTGAGGCAGGTTTTGTCGAGCTTGCCGAAATCGTCCTGCGCCGCGACGCCCATGAGGTCGCCGTTCTGGCTGTAAGTCCAACCGTGATAGGGGCACATGAAGAAACGCGCATTGCCATGCTGCGCCGTGGCGACGTTGGCGCCGCGGTGCACACAGGAGTTGATGAAGGCGCGGACGACATTGTCCTTGCCGCGCACGATGAGGACGGGGACGCCGACAGCCTCGATCGTCTTGTAGTCGCCGGGATTGGGCATTTCGGCGCTGGCCGCCAGCATCAGCGGGAGACGCTTGAAAATGCGGTCGATTTCCGTGTCGAAACGCGCCGGGTCATAGAAGTTCGACGCTGGAACGCGCAGGATTTCTTCGGTCTGCGGAATGGTCCGCGCCTTGCCGTGCGCGATGGTCGTCTTGACCATCGATGTCAGCTCGGATTTGTCGATGAGCCTTGTCATTCACGTCTCCCTTTGTCCGTCACTACGCGGCCAGCTCTTGGCGGCTGGCTAAGTATCCAGTGTACGATGGAACGGCAGGGCCCGGCAGCAGATGCAGCAGGACCCGCGGCCCTCCATTGTCGCTTCAGATGCAGCTTGGTAGCGTAGGCGCAGACTACAAAAAAAGCAAATTGGATTGTTTTTGAATCGGAGGAACGGGACATGACGGCCGCAAGCGACACAAAGCCTGTATTGCTGGCCGACCGCCCGGCCGAGCATGTCCTGCGATTAACGCTGAACCGGCCGGAAAAGCGGAACGCGCTGTCGAACCAGCTCAGGGGCGAGATCTTCGCAGCGCTTGAGGCGGCCGACCGGGATCCCGAGATTCGCGTCTCGATCATTCGTGGCGCTGGAACCTGCTTCTCCGCCGGATACGACCTGTCGCGTGAGTCCGGCCGGCATGCCCAGGAACTGCCGTTCCACACGGCTGGCGGCGCCGGTGAATGGGCTCGCCATGTCGTCGAGGGCTGTTTCCGCATCTGGGATATGGCGAAACCTGTGATCGCACAGGTGCATGGCTGGTGCCTTGCCGGCGGCTCCGAACTCGCGACTGCGTGCGATCTCGTCTACGTCGCGGAAGACGCGCAGATCGGTTATCCGCCGGTGCGCACGATGAGCCCACCGGACAACCAGTTCCACGCCTGGTTGTGTGGGCTGAGACCTGCGATGGAGATGATGCTCACCGGCGATGCTATTTCTGGAACACATGCCGTTGAGATCGGCTTTGCCAATCGCGCCTTTGCGGCCGACGCGCTCGATCGCGAGGTGCTTGCCGTCGCACAGCGTGTCGCCAAGGTGCCGAGCGACGTTCAGCAGATGAACAAGCGGTCGGTCCACCGCGGCATGGAGATCATGGGCCTGCGGTCGGCCATTCGCGCCGGCGCGGAGATCCAGGCTCTCGCGCTGACCACACAGACGTCGCGCGAGTCGTTCGCCAAATTCCGGGAAAGCGTGAAGGAAGGCTTGAACAGCCGCGACGGCGCGTTCAATGACTATCGGACTTCGAAGTCCTAATCCGGGCGGGCCGTCGCGCCGCGTTTCGCGAAGTCGGCATGCGGGCGGCCTTCTGCGTCGTAGACGGGTTCGCATTCGGCGACGACGTACTTCTGGTTCCAGGAACCGAGCAGGCCCCGCGAGCCGATATGATCGCGCATGTTCGCATAGGCCTGGCTCTCAAAGTGCGATTTGAGGCAGGCCTCGTCGTCCCATTCCTCGATGACATGAATGCGTCCGGGCAGGTCGAGGTCGGCCGTCCAGGCATATTCGCGGCAGCCTTTCTCCTCGAGTGCGGCCTTGATGAAGGGCACGCCGTCCTTCAGCAACTGCGCGCGCGCCTCTGGCGGGACATCTATCCGGGCGACAATGAGGATCATCGGGTGCGGTCCGTTGCTAGCTTCTGCGAAGAATTTTGTAGTGGCGCGAGCGGAAGAACCACCGCCCGGACTCCTTGATGAGATGGTCGTGGTACTGGCCGACGATGCGCATCTCTGCGCCGTCCGTGCCGACGAGAAATTCGTGGGCGTAGGTGCGCACCTCGGCCGTGGCGCCGTGCACATTGATCTGTCCCGGCCGTGCGGAGAAATCGACAAACGAGAAGCGCGCCATCGCGCCTTTCCAGGCCTCGACGATATTGGCTTTGCCCGTGATGTCCTTCTCGCCCAGGTTCCACACGCTGTTGCCCTCCGCCCAGGTCTCGGCCCATGCGACCGCGTCATGCTGGATGACGGCGTCGGTATAGGCGTCGATGAGGTCGCGGATGGCGATGCGGTCTTCGATAGGTCCGGTGAACATGGCGTTTCCGTTCGGTGTCGGTTGAGTCCGCTCTTGGGCGCGGACTGTAACCAACGCTAATAAAAAAACAATCCGTCCGGTTATTGCGCCATGTAGCCGCCGTCGACGACCAGTGTGCTGCCCGTGACGTAGCTTGAGGCATCCGAGGCGAGATACACGGCGGCGCCGACGAT
>DASZCC010000325.1:0-7995 GCA_035943485.1 Rhizomicrobium sp.
TGCGTGAGATGTATCGGATGCCATGAGATCAGACAGGCCAAGGGTGTGACTCGTGGGCACCCGAGTGACGAGGGAAAGATGGAGCGGACCTGGTTGAGCTTGCTCCCAGCCGAGCGAGATCTCGAAGACGTCACAGGAGGCTGAGGCGAAAGAGCGGTGCCTGTTGGTCACGTGCGATGGCACGGGCTGCGCGGCTAGCCAACTTTCAAGCGCATCACCCGCATCTCGCGGGCGTTCGCGTTTTCAGCCCCAGCTTTCGCGGGTGCCTTTGCGGCGCGCGAATGCAGCAGCGGCCGCGGCGGCAGCAGATGCGGCGGACGACGACGCTGAGGCAGGAGCCGTAGCAGAACCCGGTTGCGGCAGACCCTGGCTCGCTTCACCCAGGAAATTGCCCTGGCCATAGTCGAAGCCGAGCTCCTTGGCACGGCGCGCGACCTCGGGGCCGTCGATGAATTCGGCGATCGTGTGGATACCCAGCTCCTTGCAGAGCTTCACCACGCCGGCGAGCAACGTGTCGTCGCGTTTGGACATGCCGATCTTCTTCACCAGCGAACCATCGAACTTCACAAAGTCGATCGAGAAGGCATGCAGATAATGCAGCGACGCAGCGCCCGACCCGAAATCATCGAGCCCGACGCGGAAACCCATCGCACGCAGGGCGCCGACCGACCTGTTCGCCGCTTCCAGATCGGGGATCGCCGCCGTCTCGGTGATCTCCACCAGCACGCGCGAGGCGAGATGCTTGTGACGTTCCAGAAGGTTCGTCAGCACGCCGAAGCTCGACGGCGACGAAATCGTGTGGCCCGACACGTTGAATGCGATCGAGGCGTGCTTGCCTTCCGTGCTGTCGGCGATGGAGAAGATCTTGACCGCGACAGCAAGGTCGAACGCATCAGCGATGCCCATCGCCTCGACGAACTTGATCGTCTCGCCTGTGTTGGTGGATTGCGTGAAGCGCGCCAGCGCCTCGTAATGCGAAACATCGCCGGTCGCGAAAGATATGATCGGTTGATAGGCGAGCGAGAATGCGCCGTCGGCGACGGACTCGGTGAGCGACCTCACGCGCACCTGCGTCTCGTCCATCATCTGGTGGAACGCCACCGCGATATCGGCCTGAGAACCGCGCGGCTGCTCGCCGCTCGCGAACTGGTCAACGACATAACGCACCGCAAGCATGCGCTGCTCCGGCGTCAGGCCCTGACCTTTCAACGCGACGAGCGTTTCCTTGACGTCGAGATCGCCGGCGCCGCCTTCGGCCAGGGCCTTGCGAACGTGCTTGGAGAAATCGGTCTTGCCCTTGATCGAGTCGGCGACGATACCGAAACTCGTTTCCGACAGACGGCCCGCGGCACGCGCGCCCGTCTGCGTCAGCGACACACCGATGTGACGCAGCAGCCGTCCGGCCTCTTCCTCACCGAGCCTGGCGCAGGCGTCAGGAAGATCGGGCACTTCGACCAGCGACATCTTCGCGTTCTCGCCGCCCATTTCCGCTGCGACAGCAAGGAAGGCATCACGCGAGGCGAGACCGGTCGCGGCGTCGATAACCGGGCCGGCAGGCTTGGCGCCGAAACGCGTCAGGGTGCAGGAGATGCGTCCATCGTTCTGCGGCAGGCGGAACATCGCGACCGAAGCGTCGTGACCGGCGGCGAGTTTCAGCTTGAACGGTCCGGCGCGATCGCCCTTCAGCAGGTTGCGTGTGTGGGCGAGAAAATTCTTGCTCTCGGGTGGTGCGAACAGGCTGCTGACCGGGCGGCCGCGCAATGCATCGCCGCTCTCGCCGGTGAACTCGCTGGCTGCACCTGTCGCGAACAGGATTTTGCCGTTCCCGTCCACCTCGAACAGGAAGTCCGCATTCGCAAAAGCAAAGCCCAGCAAACGGGCGGCATCGACCATGGTGTACGCAACCCCAGTAGGGTCTCACCATCGCTTAGTGAATGTTATGATCGCGTAAATTTCGAACTGCGTTTGTCGCGCAATTTCAGCTTTTTAGCGCGTCGCCGAAGGCTTTGAAGATGGCGCGGCTGACAACATTGGAAGACCACGCCCATTCCGGGTGCCACTGCACGCCAAGCAGGAAACTCTTCGCGCCCGGCATCGACACCGCCTCGATCTGGCCGTCGGGCGCGATCGCATCGGCATGCAGGGAATCTGCGATGCGATCGATGCCCTGGCTGTGGAGCGAGTTGACGGCAAAGCTGCGCTCCGGCGCGATGCGTGCGAGCAATCCGCCATCCTGCACCGTCACCGGATGGGCGGGCGCGTACTGCTCCTCCAGCGGCGCGTCCTTGCGGTCGCGATGGTCCATCCGGCCAGGGACCTCATGCACATGCTGATAGAGCGTGCCGCCGAACGCGACGTTCAGTTCCTGAAAGCCGCGGCAGATACAGAGCACCGGCTTGCCCGCTGCGATCGCGGCCTTGAGAAGCGGGATCGTCGTCGCGTCGCGATGCTCGTCCTGCATCACGCCTTCGCGAGGTGCCGGTCCGCCATAGAGTTTCGGCGAGACGTTGGACGGAGAGCCCGTGAACAGGAAGCCGTCGACGGCGTTCAGGAGATCTTCGACCGCCAGTGCAGGCTCAAGCACTGGGATCAGCAGGGGCAGAGCGTCCGATCCGTCTCGCACGGCAGTGATGTATTTCTCGCCGACCATGTGGAACGGGTGCTGGCCACCGACCACGCGGCGGTCGCAGGGAATCCCGACGACAGGACGGCGCGCGCTCATGGCTTGTGCTTCACAGGAAGGAGGAACAGAGCCGGATCAAGCGGCGTGCCGGCGGCGACATCGCGCAGTGCCGTCGTCGTCTTCTGTCCCTGGTTGTCGATCACCGTCCACTCCCGCAGCTCAAGTTCGGGCTGCGCGAAGACGATTGCGATATTCGCCTGGCTGCGGTTGTTGCTGGTGCGTGCATTGACGACGACGTTGCCGCCATCATGCGTGATGCTGATAACGGAGGTGTTATGACTGAGGTCGATCTTGTCGCCCAGGATCAGGTCGAGCGGCGTATCGGACAGCGCGTAGCGATCAACCGTGTTCAACTGCGTGTTCGCGACGGCGACAGTGCGGCCGTCCGACACGATCAGCGTCGGCGAAGGCTGACGGTAGGCGAAGCGCATCTTGCCTGGCTTGAAGATGGCAAAGCTGCCCTGCTCCAGTCCGCCATTGGGATCGAGCTGGACGAAGTCGCCCTTCAGCGTCGTGACGCTGTTCAGGTATGCGCTGATGCGATCAAGCTCCGCCTTGTCGGCATCGCTGAACTCGACAGGCCGGGTTGGCACGGGCTGGCCCGCGCCCATCAGGAGCGGGGACGCCAGTGCGATCAGAAGCAGGAGGACAGGCTTGCGCATGCCCGTTTCAATAGCCGCGCAATGTGGCCGGAGCTAGACCCCGGCATCACAATGCTAGGCCGCGGCCTCGGCATGCGTATGCATGCGCTCGTTCATCCGCGGGCAAAGGCCGTGGACGATCAGGCCCATCACGCCCTCAAGCTCGCGCTCGAGCTTGGGAAGGGTGAGCTTGGACCACAGCTGCGGATAGCGGAATTTCATGGTCGCAGCCTGAACCATCTCGGCCACGAATTCCTTGTTGTCGACGCTGAACTCGCCGCGGCGCTCGGCCTCCTCGAGCAGGTCGACCAAGATTTTGCGCTCGTTCTCCAGCATCCAGTTTGCGAAGGTGGGCCGCTCCTGCGAGATGACGCGGGCCATCTCCACGGCGCGCGGATCCTTCTCCAGCTTGTGGTAGGTGCGACGAAGCTCTTCGAACAGAAGATCGTGCAGACGTTCGCGCGCATCTTTGCCGGGTGTTACCGCGAGCTTGCGCAGCTGAACGAGATGTTTGGTGTAGTCCTCGGTAGCGATCGCCTCTGCGATGTCGAGCTTGCCGGGAAAAAAGCGATAGAGGTTGCCGGGCGACATGCCGCAATCGGTTGCGACTTCAGCCATGGTCGTTTTCGCGTAGCCAAAATGCGAGAACCGCTTCTTGGCGGCATCGACGATCTGGTCTCGTACGGAGTCTTTTTCGGACATGAGCGGTTTCCTTACCCAAGCGCGATTTCTTGTTCCCCAACGGGAAAAACATAGTGACCTTTCCTGAATAATCAACAAATCGTTCAATCTTTTAATTCGCGGGAACGGGACAAAATGCCTGAAACGGCCGGAAGTTCAGGAACTTATCAACAGATAGCAATTCTGGGTTCCGGGGCCTGGGGGACCGCCTTAGCGGCGGTCGCGGCCCAAGGGGGCCAGAAGGTCACCCTCTGGTCCCGGGGCGCCGGACTCGCGGCATCCATCCGGCAAACCCGCGAAAACCGGGTCTATCTGCCTGGCGTGACGCTGCCAGCTTCAGTCACAGCAACCAGCGATCTGGACGATGTGTCCGACGCGGACGCCTTCCTGCTCGCAGTGCCCGCCCAGCATCTGCACGCATTCCTCGCCACGCTCCCGGCCGTGGCCACTGCCGGAAAGCCGCTGGTGCTCTGCGCCAAAGGCATCGAGCGCGACACCGGGATGCTTCTGACCGAGGTCTTGCACGAGGTGTTGCCGGCATCGGAGCCGGCGATCCTGTCAGGGCCTTCCTTCGCCCATGACGTCGCGCGCGGGCTTCCAACGGCCGTCACGATCGCGGCGCGCACGCCCGTCGCGGAGAAGCTTCAGGCGGTGCTCGGCCAGGGCAGCCTCCGTCCTTATGTCACCGACGATCTAATCGGTGTTGCGATCGGCGGTGCGGCGAAGAATGTCTACGCGATCGGCTGCGGCGTGGCCGACGGGCTCGGTCTTGGTGAGAGTGCACGCGCCGCTCTGCTCGCCCGAAGCTTTGCCGAACTTGCACGGCTGGGAGAAGCGATGGGCGCGCGGCCTGCAACTCTGATGGGATTGTCGGGGCTGGGCGATCTCGTGCTGACGGCGACCAGCGCATCATCCCGGAATTTCGCCTTCGGTCGTGCCCTGGGCCAGGGGCATTCGCTGGCAGAACTTCGTGCGCCCGATGCACCGCTGGCCGAGGGCGCAGACACTGCGCCCGCCCTGCTCCATCGCGCGCGAAAGCATGCTATCGAATTGCCGATCGCGGAGACGCTGGCCGCCCTGCTAAGAGGCGAGATGACGGCCGGCGAAGCGATCGTGCGGCTGATGACGCGGCCGCTGAAACAGGAGTGAAACGATGTTGTTCTGCGTGGTGGCAATCGACAAACCAGACTCGCGGGCGCTGCGCATGGCGACGCGCGAAGCGCATTTCGCCTATGCAAAAGAGACCGGCGTGATCAAACTCGGTGGTCCGTTCCTGGATCGCAGGGAAGACATGGCCGGAAGTCTCATCATCTTCGAATCCGCCGACATCGAGAGCGCAAAGCGCTGGCATGCGAACGACCCTTATGTGAAAGCCGGCCTATTCGCGCACTCCGAGGTCCGGCCCTGGAAGCCGACATTCAACAATTGCGAAGCAAAATTCTGAGGTGCGCCATGGCTTACTGGCTCTTCAAAACCGAACCGGAAACCTTCTCCTGGGAAATGCAGAAAAAGCGCGGCGCCAAGGGCGAACCGTGGAGCGGTGTGCGCAATTTCCAAGCCGCCAAGAATATGAAGGCAATGCAGAAGGGCGACCTCGGTTTCTTCTATCATTCAGGAGAAAACCGCGAGGTTGTCGGCATCGTCGAAGTGATCAGCACCTACAAGCCCGATCCAACCGACGAGACCGGCAGGTTCGGACTTGTCGATGTGAAGGCGGTCAAGGACTTCGAGAAACCATTTACGCTCGCCCAGGCGAAAGCCGATCCGGCGCTGAAGGACATGGTGCTCGTGAAATTCTCACGACTCTCAGTTCAGCCTGTGACACCCGCCGAGTGGAAACATATCTGCAAGCTTGGCGGCGTGAAGGCGTAAGTCTCATTGCGAGCAGTCGAACACCTTGCCGCCACCAGGCTGCTGCTTCTCGCGGTCAGCCTTGTAGAGTTCGCAGAGCGCGCGGAAATTGCTCATGTAACTCGGCAGCGGCACGCCAGCACCCGACCAATTGTCCCTAAAGAGATGACGCAATTGGCGGGTATGCTCCCAGTAGAACAGTGGGAACGCAGTGCCGGAGAGTTGGTCAAATCCTATGTACTTCTGCTCGACACACTGACCAAGCTTTTCCCAATAGTGGCTCGTCGTGCCATAGGCACGATGGTAGTACTGCGGTCCGAAATAGATTGCGCTTGCCGGCATTCCCTTGTCGATCAGCGCCTGTGCCCGGCTTAGCGCGACACCCATATCCTGTGTCGCGAACGCGGACGAACAGCTCTGCCACTGCCCAATGTGCTGACGGAGCGTCGAACAGACCTGCGGGCTGGGCTCGTCGACAACTTGAAGACATTCGGGTCCGAACTGCACATCATCGGATGGCCGACCAAGAAAATACCACGCGCCGGCAGCGAGCAGCAGGGCAAGAAGAGCTGCAGCGATGCCTCCATAAATCAGGCCACGCGGCGGTGGCCGACGCTTCTGCGGCAGTGTCGTCTGACCGGCGACAGCCTCGGCCGGCACATCGCCCATCAGGATGCCCCGCGCCACCTCCGACAAATAGACGAGATGGCGGTCGAGTGGCGGCGGAAACGCATCAAGCCAGTGCGACGTCGAGATAAAATACTCCAGCGAGTCACTCGGTGCGACGTCTTCCACACGCACCGGAATGATCGGAATGCCGCGGTTCACCGAACGCTCAACCTCGCGCTTGATCTGCGGCGAGATATTCGCACTTGAGGAAAAAATGAGGACGAACAGACGCGCTTCGGAAATGGCTCGTACGATCGATGTGCCCCAGTCAGCACCGGGTCGAATATCTCGCGGCGCGATCCAGCAGCGGATCCCGTTGGACTCGAGCTTGGCGCAGGCCGCGTCGGCGACCGGCTTGTCCTTGGACGAATAGCTAATGAAAACGTCGTGTGCCACGCAACCCCCGATGAAGGGAGGCTAACGCGAGAGGTGCTTGATCGCCAAGTGTGCCTAGGCCAACGCCTTGATGATCTCTTCGGTCATCTTCTTCGCGTCGCCGAACAGCATCATAGTGTTGTCGCGGAAAAACAGTTCGTTCTCGACGCCCGCGTATCCGGAACCCATACCGCGCTTGATGAACAGTACGGTCTTTGCCTTCTCAACATCGAGAATTGGCATACCAAAGATCGGCGATTTCGGGTCGGTCTTAGCCGACGGATTGGTGACGTCGTTGGCACCTATGACGTAAGCGACGTCGGCTTGCGCGAATTCGGAGTTGATGTCCTCGAGTTCGAACACCTCGTCATAAGGCACGTTAGCTTCGGCCAGCAGCACATTCATGTGACCCGGCATGCGGCCGGCAACCGGATGGATCGCGTATGAGACTTTAACGCCTTCCTTCTTCAAGATGTCCGCCATCTCGCGCACGGCGTGCTGCGCCTGAGCGACCGCCATGCCATAGCCCGGCACGATGATGACAGAGCCCGCATTCTTCATGATGAACGCCGCGTCGTCGGCCGAACCCTGCTTGACCGGACGCGTTTCGACATGCCCGGCCGCCGGACCGCCCGTTTCACCACCGAAGCCGCCCATTATCACGGAGATGAAGCTGCGGTTCATGCCCTTGCACATGATGTAGGACAGGATCGCACCTGATGAACCGACCAGCGCACCCGTTATGATCAACGCTGTGTTTTCAAGCGTGAAGCCTATGCCCGCGGCCGCCCAGCCCGAGTAGGAATTGAGCATCGACACTACAACCGGCATGTCTGCGCCGCCGATCGGGATGATGAGCGTGATGCCAAAGACGAAGGCCAGCACGGTGATCGCCCAGAACGCCCAAAGCGGCTGATGCAGCACGAAGATTACGACCAGCGCCACGATGGCGAGCGCGATCAGGATGTTCAGCACATGGCGTGCCGGCAGCATGATCGGGGCGCCCGACATGTTGCCGTTGAGTTTAGCAAATGCGATCAGCGAACCGGCAAAGGTAATCGCGCCAATAGCGACGCCGAGTGACATCTCGATCAG
>DASZCC010000326.1:0-2544 GCA_035943485.1 Rhizomicrobium sp.
CCGAGGCGGCGCTGAAGATCGCCGTGGACATGGAGAAAGAAGGCCTGATCGACCAGCGCATCGCCATCGGCCGGGTCGAGCCGGCGGCGCTGGACCAGCTGCTGCACCCGACCCTCGACCCCAACTCGCCCAAGGAGCAGATCGCCATCGGTCTGGCCGCCTCGCCGGGCGCCGCCACGGGCGAGGTCGCCTTCACCGCCGACGAGGCCGAGAAGCTGGCCAGCGACCACCGCGATGTCATCCTGGTCCGTACCGAAACCAGCCCGGAAGACATCCACGGCATGCACGCCGCCAAGGGCATCCTGACGGCGCGCGGCGGCATGACGAGCCATGCGGCCGTCGTGGCCCGTGGCATGGGGCGGCCCTGCGTCTCGGGCGCCGGCATGATCAAGATCGATATCGCGGCCGGCACGATGACGGCGGGCAAGCATGTCATCAAGCGCGGCGACATCATCACGATCGATGGTGCAAGCGGGCAGGTGTTCAAGGGCAAGGTCGCGCTGCGCCAGGCCGAACTCACTGGCGACTTCAGCGTGCTCATGGGCTGGGCCGATAAAATCCGTACACTGAAGGTTCGCACCAATGCCGACACGCCGGAGGACGCCGCGACGGCGCGGCGCTTCGGCGCCGAAGGCATCGGCCTGTGCCGCACCGAGCATATGTTCTTCGATGCCGATCGCATCATCGCCGTGCGTCAGATGATTCTGGCCGACGCTGAAGCCGACCGCAAAGCGGCGCTCGCAAAACTGCTGCCGATGCAACGTCATGATTTCGAAGGCATCTTCAAGGCGATGGAAGGTTTGCCGGTCACCATCCGCCTGCTCGATCCGCCGCTGCACGAATTCCTGCCGCACATGGAATCCGAATTCGCCGAAGTGGCGCGTGCCGCCGGTACCGACACCGCCAAGCTGCGCGCGCGTGCGATCGCACTGCATGAGTCCAACCCGATGCTCGGTCATCGCGGCGTGCGTCTCGGCATCACCTATCCCGAGATATACGAGATGCAGGCGCGTGCCATCCTGGAAGCGGCGCTGAATGTCGAAGAAGCCGGCGGCAAGCCGGTGCTGCTGGAGATCATGGTGCCGCTGGTGGGCTTCAAGGCCGAGCTGGATCGCATGAAAGACCGCATCGATGCGGTGGCCAAGTCGGTGAAGGCCGAACGCGGGAAACTCCCGGAATATATGGTCGGAACGATGATCGAGCTGCCGCGCGCCGCCCTGCGCGCCAAGGAGATTGCGGAGACGGCTGAGTTCTTCTCCTTCGGCACCAACGACCTCACGCAGACGACCATCGGCATCAGCCGCGACGATGCCGGCATGTTCCTCACCGACTATCTGAACAAGGGCGTTATCGCGCGCGATCCGTTCGTGACGATCGATGTCGAGGGCGTCGGTGAACTTGTGCGCATCGCGGCCGAGCGTGGTCGTTCGACACGCGCCAATCTCAAGCTCGGGATCTGCGGCGAGCATGGCGGCGATCCGGATTCGATCCGTTTCTGTCACGACGTCGGGTTGGATTATGTCTCGTGTTCACCATTCCGCGTGCCCGTGGCACGTCTCGCAGCGGCACAGGCAGCGCTTAACAAAATTTCCAAAGCTGAATGATCCGCGTACGGAATATGCAGGCAAACACTGGATTTTCTTCGTTCACATGACGCGGTGTCACGCATAATTAAAAAATAGTTTGACGATTCGGATTTTCGTCGGCAAAAGCCCGAACCCAATTTGAACGGGAAGGGGCGGGCCCATTCGGAACAACTCCTGCGCGCAATGCACAGGAACGAGTGATTAGACGAAACCGAAAGTGTCGAATGCCATGAACCAGAAATCCCGAGACGTCCTTGCGCGATCCGATCGTGTGCTCATCGCAGCACTCGCGATCGTGCTCGCGACGGCAAGCGCCGCAGTCGGCACCGCGCTGACCGCTCGTCCGCCTACGGATGAAGTGAAGATCGTAAAGGTCGAGACGCCGGTCGTGCGCGTTGTGCCCACGCCTGTCATCCCGGCGAAGATCCCCGGCGGCAGCACCATCGCGGCGCGTCTGCTGGCCGAGCATCAGTGCCTGGCACAGGCGATCTACTTTGAGACCCGCGGCAACACCGACGACGGCCAGAAGGCGGTTGTCGAGGTGATCTTCAACCGCATCAAGTCGGGCCGCTACGGCTCGTCGATCTGCGGCGTGGTCTATCAGGGCGCCTCGACCGGCCATTGCCAGTTCTCATGGGTTTGCACCGGGGCGGTCGCCGGCGGGCACCGTGAGCCCAAGGAATGGGCCCGGGCTCAGGAGCTCGCTGCCCGCGTGCTTACCGGCGAAGACCAGCTCAACAACCTGACCCAGGGCGCGGTCGGCTTCCACGCGACCAGCATCCAGCCCAACTGGGGCGGCCAGTTTGTGAAAACGGTCGAAATCGGCGGCCAGGTCTTCTACCGCCGCGCCGGGCATACGCGTTCGCGCGGGATTTAGACCAGCCCCACCATCGTCATGGCCGGCCTCGTGCCGGCCACCCATACGCACAACTGCATCACGGAGCGTATGGGTCGCCGG
>DASZCC010000327.1:0-2879 GCA_035943485.1 Rhizomicrobium sp.
GCCGGCCTGCAACTCACAGCTCATTTTCTGCTGGAGCGCGTGCTGGCGCCGCATGGCCGCGAAATGCCTGCCGCGAGGATACGCCTCGATAGTTTGGCCGCGCGCGAATCACATTAGAGAAGCCTCATGGCCGACGTGAAAGACGACATCCGCCCCGAACCGCTGGGCAAGGCGCTCGCCGAGCGTTACCTCGCCTATGCGCTGTCCACGATCACGCAGCGTGCCCTGCCGGATGTGCGCGACGGCCTTAAGCCGGTGCATCGCCGCGTGCTGTGGGCAATGCGCGCGCTGGGTATGAGTGCCAACGCGCCATACAAGAAATCCGCCCGTGTCGTCGGCGATGTCATCGGCAAGTATCACCCGCATGGCGATCTCGCGGTGTACGACACACTCGTGCGTCTCGCGCAGGATTTTGTCGCGCGCTATCCGCTGGTCGACGGGCAGGGCAATTTCGGCAACATCGACGGCGACGGTGCGGCCGCCCAGCGCTACACCGAAGCGCGCATGACCGAGGTCGCCCAGGCGCTGCTTGAGGGCCTCGACGAGAACGCGGTCGACTTCAAGCCGAACTATGACGGCGCCGACGAAGAGCCGGTCGTCATGCCGGCTTCGTTTCCGAACCTGCTGGCGAATGGCTCATCCGGTATTGCCGTCGGCATGGCGACATCGATCCCGCCGCACAATCTTGGCGAGTTGTGCGAAGCGCTGCGCAAGCTGATCGAGAATCCAAATACCCGCGACAAGACGCTGGCGGACATCGTTCGCGGCCCGGACTTTCCGACCGGTGGCGTGCTTGTCGACAGCCCTGAGACGATCGCCGAAGCCTATCGGACCGGCCGCGGTAGCTTCCGGGTGCGCGCCAAGTGGACGAAGGAAGAGGGCGCACGGGGGGTCTACCAGATCGTCATCACCGAGATCCCGTATCAGGTCCAGAAGGCCAAGCTGATCGAGCGCGTCGCCGAGCTGCTGGAACAGAAGAAGCTGCCGCTGCTCGACGACATCCACGACGAGAGCGCCGAGGACATCCGCATCGTGCTCTCACCCAAGAGCCGGACGGTCGATGCCGAAATCCTGATGGAGCAGATGTTCCGCCAGACCGATCTGGAAGCCCGCATCCCGCTCAACATGAACGTGCTGGACGGCGGCACCGTCCCGCGCGTGATGAGCCTGAAGGAAGTGCTGCAGGCCTTCATCGCGCACCGGCGCGAAGTTCTGGAGCGGCGGACAGCATTCCGTCTCGAGAAGATCGCGGCCCGCCTTGAGGTGCTGGAAGGCTATCTCGCCGTCTTCCTCAACCTCGACAAGGTCATCAAGATCATCCGCACCGAGGACGAGCCCAAACCCGTCCTGATGAAGGCGTTCAAGCTCACCGACAACCAGGCGGAAGCCATCCTCAACATGCGGCTGCGCTCCTTGCGCAAACTCGAGGAAATGGAGCTGCGGGCCGAGCGCGACGATCTGGTCAAGGAACAGAAGGGTCTGCAGAAGCTGCTGGGTTCGGACGATCTCAAAAATGCCAAGCTGATCGACGAGATCAAGGCGATCGACGCCAAGTTCGGCGGCAAGACCGAACTGGGCAAGCGGCGCACCAGGATCATCGAGGCCAAGCACATCGACAAGATCGAGGCGCTGGCCGAGGAAGCCGAAGCGCTGGAGACGGCCGTCGAGAAGGAGCCGATCACCATCGTCTGCTCCGACAAGGGCTGGCTGCGCAGCTACAAGGGCCACGCCGAAGAGAACGACAGCGTCAAATACCGCGAGGGCGACAAGGCGCGGTTCTGGATTCACGCCCAGACGACCGACAAGCTGATGATGTTCTCGACCGACGGGCGTTTCTTCACATTGGACTGCGCCAAGCTCCCCGGCGGCCGCGGCAACGGCGAGGCGATCCGCGTGTTCATCGACCTGCCGCCGGACGCCGACATCGTGACGATGTTCGCCCATGTGCCGGGACGGAAGCTGCTGGTTGCGGCGCATAGCGGACATGGCTTCGTCACGAATGAAGACGACGCCGTCGCGATGACCAAGAACGGCAAGCGGGTGATGAATGTGAAGGCCGGGGTCGAAGCTGCGGCCTGCGCGTTTGTTGACGGTGATTCCGTTGCGGTGATCGGCGAGAACCGCAAGCTCCTGATCTTCGCATTGTCTGATGTGCCGGAGATGGCAAGGGGGCAGGGCGTATTCCTGCAGCGCTACAAAGATGGCGGATTGCTCGATGCCGCGACCTTCACGTGGAAATCTGGTCTCAAGGACGCAAACAACCGCGTCTTCGAACCGGCCGAACTCAAGGAATGGCGCGGCGAGCGTGCGCAGGCAGGGCGCCTGCCGCCGCGCGGCTGGGCGAAGTCCGGCAAATTCGGCTGATCAATGCGACTGGCCGACGTCCTGCCCGGTGTCGCTGCCACCACCGGTCTGACCGCCCTGGCCTTCATCCCCGCCGCCGTTTCCGGTCGCGTCGCCATTGCCGGTGTCGCCGGCATTTCCAGAGTTGTCCGGCATCGGCTTCGATCCGTGCGGATTGCCGGCGACATCGCCGTTCGCATCCTCGGCGAGGAGAGGGTGCGGTTTGGGTGGCGTCGGCGAAGTGCCGGTGAATTGTGAAACGATGAAACCCAACGCAAGAACGCCAACGACGCCGAACGCGACATAGCGCCAGATCGGATTGTTCGCTGCCGGCACTTTGGTGGCGAGGTCCGCCAGGCCTGCCGGCGGCGTGAACGCAAATGCCGGAGCGCCAGATGTCGTCGGTTTGGGGAACGGTACAGGAGCAACTGCGGGTTTTGATGGCGGTGGTGGTGGCGGCGCTGACGCCTTCGCCGCAGTCTGAGCGGCTGTAACCGGCGCCGGTTCCGCGGCGGGAGTTACACCGTCCGGCAAGT
>DASZCC010000328.1:0-14691 GCA_035943485.1 Rhizomicrobium sp.
CGGCAAGAAGGTGACGCTGGATTTGCTGAAAGCCGAGCCCGGCATCTGGCGCGCGGTGGTGACGGCCGACGAACTTGGCCTCTATCGCCTGACCGACGGCACACTCACGGCGGTGGCCGCTGCCGGTCCGCTCAATCCAAAAGAAGTCGCCGACATGCGCGCGACGGAAACGATCCTGGCGCCGATCGCCAACGCGACCGGCGGCTCGATCCATTGGCTCGCCGATGGCACACCCGACGTCCGCCGCGTCGGCGCGACCGGCGATGCGTCGGGCTCCAACTGGATCGGATTGCGCTCGAACGGCGCCTATCGAGTGACGAACGTCGAACAGCAACCGCTGCTACCCGAATGGCTCGCACTGCTGATCCTGCTGGGGACACTGTTGCTCGCGTGGCGGGTTGAGGGGCGATAGCGCTCCCTTTCTGCACCCAACCTTGACTTGCAAGTGTGCGCAAATATATACGCACAGCATGGCAGCGCCGGAGACTGATCGAAACAGGGTCGCCGCGCGTCTGCTGCGCGAAGGCTGGCTTGTCAGACACGGCGGCTCACACGACGTGTTCAAGCATCCGAACAAACGTGGGCGGCTAGTAGTCCCGCGTCATCGCGTGCTGTCGACCGGCGTAGCCCGAGCGATTGCGCGTGACGCTGGGTGGAAGGAGTAGCGTAATGGCACGATATGTAGTCCTCATCGACGGTAAGCCTGGTGCGTACGGGATCGTAGTTCCTGATCTTCCGGGGTGCACGTCCGCGGCGGCAACGACGGATGATGCATTGAAAAATGCCGCTGAGGCGATCCGCCTTTGGGCGGAAGACGCCCTCGCCGATGGCGAGAAGATTCCGAAGCCGCGGACGGCAGAGCAATTGCGCAAGGACAAATACGTTGTGCGCGCGCTGGCTGAAGGCGCGGCGCTTGCGGTCGTGCCGCTCGTCATGGATAGCGGCCGTCCAGCAAAAGCCAATCTCTCGCTTGACTCAGGATTGCTTGCGGCGATTGACGAGGCAGCATCCGCACGCGGCCTCACCCGATCGAGCTTTCTCGCGTCCGCTGCGCGCGAAAAGATCGCGCACGAAGGCTAACTCACCCCACGCCCGCGCCGTCCGCGCACACCGATCCATCCAGCTTCGCGCGCCGCACTTCGCCTGTGAGATTGAGCATCTCGCCTGACTTCAGCGAGAGGCCGAGGATGCGCGCAGGATCGACCGGGCCGGGAAAACGGATGCGTCCCGGCGGAAGCTTCGAGAATCCGACCCGCGCGTAATACGGCTCGTCACCGACCAGGATCACGCCGGCGTGCCCGAGCCTGCGTGCCTCGCCGATCGCGTGCTCCATCAGTCCGACACCGATGCCGCGGCCGCGTTGATCAGACTGCACCGCAAGCGGTCCCAGCATGAGGGCGTCGTGAGCGCCGATCACCACCGGCCAGAAGCGCACCGAGCCGCGGAATTGCCTTCCCTCAACGGCAACAAAGCTGAGTTCGGCCACCTGCGACACACCTTCCCGCAGGCGATAGGCGGACTTCGCAAAACGGCCTGGGCCAAAGGCTGCTTCGTTGAGCGCCTCCACGAGCGGCGCATCTTCCGGCCGCTCAGGTCGGATCTTCCAGCTCTGTTCGCTTGCGTCGCTCAAGCTGGGCTCGTTAGGCTAAGGGTCAACAAGAATTCCCGGAGGAAACACATGGGCGTGCTCGATGGCAAGGTCGTTCTCGTAACTGGCGGCGCCAATGGCATTGGCAAGGAGTGCGCGCTGCTTGCAGCCAGGGAAGGCGCCTCGGTCGTGGTCAACGATCTGGGCGGCGCGGTGGCAGGCGGCGACGAGGGTTCTGCCGGTCCGGCCGAGACAGTTGCACGCGAGATCGTTGCTGCGGGTGGCAAGGCCGTCTCCAACTCCGACAGCGTGACCAGCCGGCCTGGCGTCAAACACATGATCGAGCAGGCGATGGACACGTTCAAAGGCCTGCATGCGGTGATCAATCCCGCCGGCATCCTGCGCGATACGATGTTCCACAAGATGAGCGACGACGACTGGGACATGGTGGTGAACGTCCACCTGAACGGCGCCTATAACGTCACACGCGCGACGATCAATCACTTCCGCGAGCAGAACGAAGGCTCGTATGCGCTGTTCACCTCCACATCCGGCCTGATCGGCAATATCGGCCAGGCGAACTACGCCGCCGTGAAGATGGGCGTTGTCGGGCTGTCGCGCATCATCGCGATGGAAGGCGCCGCCAAGAACGTCCGTTCCAATACGATCGCGCCGTTCGCTTGGTCGCGCATGATCGCGACTATCCCCGTGAAGGACGAGGCATCGGCCAAGCGCGTCGACCGCATGAAGAATTACATGCGCGCCGATCAGGTGGCGCAGCTGGCCGTCTCGCTCGCCTCGCCGGCGTGCAAGGACGTCAACGGCCAGATCTTCGCCGCGCGCGGCAACGAGATATTCCTGATGAGCCAGCCGCGTCCGGTTCGTGGCATGGGCAAGATCGAAGGCTGGACGCCCGAGACGATCGCCGAGCACTGCATGGCCGCGATGAAGCCGAGCTTCACCGACCTTGCGCCGACGACAGGCACATTCGGGTGGGATCCGGTCTGAGAACAACAACAAAACGGGAGAGACGTAATGGGCATTCTTGAAGGTAAGGTCATCTGGGTGACCGGCGGCGGTAACGGTATCGGCAAAGACTGCGCGCTGATCGCCGCCAAGGAAGGCGCCAAGGTCGTGGTCAACGATCTGGGTGGCGGCTTCAAGGGCGATGACGAGGGTTCAGCCTCCCCTGCCGAGATGGTTGCGGCGGAAATCCGCAAGGGCGGCGGCAAGGCGTTCTCCAATTCCGACAGCGTCACGTCGATGGCCGCGATGGCCGCCTTGCGCGACCAGACGCTGAAGGAGTTTGGAGGCCTGCACGGCGTGATCAATCCCGCCGGCATCCTGCGCGACGCGATGTTCCACAAGATGACCGATCAGGACTGGGACAAGGTGATCGAGGTTCACCTGCGCGGCTCCTACAACGTCTGCCGCGTCACAATCGAGCATTTCCGCGAGCAGCAGGACGGCGCCTATGCGCTGTTCACGTCGACCTCCGGCCTGATCGGCAACATCGGCCAGGCGAACTATGCCGCCGCCAAGCTCGGCATCATGGGCCTGTCGCGCGTCGTCGCGATGGAAGGCGCCAAGGTCAATGTCCGCTCCAACATCATCGCGCCAGTGGCGTGGACCCGCATGACGCAGAGCGTGCCGATCCGCGACGAGGCGCAAGCCAAGCGCCGCGAGGTGATGGCGCAGACCATCCGTCCCGATCAGCCGGCCAAGCTTGCCGTCGCGCTGGTCTCGGATCTCGCCAAGGACGTGTCGGGCCAGATCTTCGGCGCCCGCGGCGACACGGTCGAGCTCTACAGCCAGCCGCGCGCGATCATGAACCTCACGAAGGAAGGTGGCTGGTCGCCTGAAGGTATTGCGACCGAAGCGTTCGGCCAGATGAAGGAGAAATTCTTCCCGGTCACGCGCTCGGCGACATCGCCCGCGCCCGCGCCGGCAAAAGCCGGCTGATCACCAGTACGGCGCGACCGGTGTCTTCCCGAGATGCTCGGCAAGACGCCGTCGCGTGCCAGCCGCTGTTCCAGGCGGTGGTGCGGCGGGATCGCAGAACATGATCTCGCGCACTTCCCGGTTTGGTTTGAAATTCACCTCAGCATCGTCAAGGCGATAGAGCGCTATCACGTTCGTCGCCCATCCCGCCTTGCGGGTGTAGAGGCCGACGAATACCGGCGGCTTCGATGTGACGCCGCCGAGCTCTTCCTTCATTTCGCGCAGCATCGCGGCTTCAGCCGGCTCGCCACGCGCGACGCCGCCGCCTGGAAGTGACCAGCCGCCCTTGTAGCTGTGCCGCGCGAGCAGCACCTTGCCGTCGCGATCGACGATCAATGCATGCGCACCGAACGCGACGGGCGCGAGCAAGGCCTTCGTTGCCATCAGCGCTGGAAAAGCGATGCGCCATAGCGCATCCCCAAAACGGGTTACCATAATGTTCCATCCAGTGCATGTTTGTAAGCTTTTGCTAACCAGAAGCTTCTAGCGTCCACACCGCGTAATCAAAGCCCGGTTGGCCGCGTGTCGTCGTTGTTTCACAAGCAACTAGCAGGCTCCTCGCCGAGCGCCTCTTGCCGTTCAAGCCAGGGTGCGATGGCGCGATGACCCGCAATGCATTCAGTCATGTGAAGGCTTTGATTGTCGAGGACAATCATCACATGCGCGTGCTGCTGCGCTCGCTGCTCAACACGCTCGGCATCACGCATGTCTATGAGGCATCCGACGGCGCCGAAGCTTTCGCGCTTTTGCGCGATCGCCAGCCGGATCTGGTGCTGACCGATCTCACGATGGAACCGATCGACGGGATAAATTTCGTGCGCGAGCTGCGGCAGTCGCCGCACAGCCCCAATCCCTACATTCCCGTCGTCATGGTAACGGGCCATACCGAACGCCGCCGCGTGGAGACCGCGCGCGATGCCGGCGTCACCGAATTCCTCGCCAAGCCGATCACGGCGCAGAACCTGATCGCGCGCATCACGGAAGTCGTCGAGCGGCCCCGCGCCTTCGTGCGGTCGCAGACCTATTTCGGACCCGACCGCCGCCGTCGCGCGACCGAGAACTATGTCGGGCCGTTCCGCCGCACGGCGGATCGTGAAGCCGACATGGTCGAGGTGTGACGATGGCCGTGCGGTCGCACACGATCACACCTGTCGGTGCCTATCCTCTTATGCTGACGCCGCAGGATGCGCGTGCCGTCCTCACCTATCTGCGCAGCAGTGAAGCGGTGAGTTGCGCCGCGCGCGCCATCGCCATGAAAGGCGCGGAGATGCGCGGCGCCGTCTTGAAACTGGTCGATGTGCTGGAAGCAGCTGTCGCAGCGCAGGTCTGGCCGGAGATATTCCGTTCCGCTCACGAGATCCGTGGCCTTGCGGCGACCGCCGGCCTGGCAGCGACCGGGCGGATGGCCAACACGCTCTGCCAGTATCTGGATGCGCTGCATGTCGCTGGCGTCGAGCCCGACCCGACCGTCGTCGGGCTGCACACCGATGCCATCGCACGTTCGGCGCGCACCGAAGATGAAGCCGCGCGCCATGGCGACAAGGTCGCGATGGAACTGGCTGCCCTCGTCGCGCGCCGCCTGTCGGAAATTAAGGTTTCGGAAACCGGCGCCTGACGCCGCAGTGCCAGCGGGAATTAGGCGCTCCTTAAGCACCTCCTCTTAATACTAACGGCCTGTTTCCAAAGGCGCCCAATGCTCCAGATCGGCGGCATCGTTGTTCTTTTCGTGTGCGTGTTCGGCGGCTTCCTGATCTCGGGCGGCTCGCTCGGACCCGTCATGGAAGCGCTGCCGCATGAAATGCTGACCATTCTCGGCGCCGCGCTGGCCGCGTTGCTGATCGCTGGTTCGATGTATTCGCTCAAGAAGATCATGGGCGAGCTCGGCAAGATCATCTCGGGGCCGAAGTGGAAGCACTCCGACTACATGGATCTGCTCTGCCTGCTGTTCCTGATCACCAAGATGATCAAGTCCAAGGGCATGATCTCGCTTGAGCAGCACATCGAGAAGCCTGAAGACTCCACGATCTTCAAGCGCTTCCCCCGCATCGCCAAGGATCACTTCGCGCTGGCGTTCATCTGCGACACGCTGCGCATGATGACGATGAGCCTGGAGGATCCGCACCAGGTCGAATCGGCCATGGAGAAGCAGCTCGAAAAGCATCATCACGAGGCGCTTGTCGCCGCCAACGCGCTGCAGACGATGGCGGACGGTTTGCCTGCGCTTGGTATCGTCGCCGCCGTGCTCGGTGTCATCAAGACCATGGGCGCGATCAGCGAGCCGCCGGAAGTGCTGGGCAAGATGATCGGCTCGGCGCTGGTCGGAACGTTCATGGGCGTGTTCCTCGCCTATGGCATCGTCGGCCCGATGGGCGCGCGCCTGAAGTCGATCGTTGACGAGGACGCGATGTTCTATCACGTCATCCGCGACATCCTGGTCGCGCATCTGCATGGCAATGCGGCGCAGGTGTCGGTGGAGATCGGACGCGGCAGCGTGCCGTCCGAAGCGCAGCCCAGCTTCCAGGAACTGGAAGAGGCGATCAACAACATCCCGAAAGAGGCTTAGCCCTCGTTGCGGACCTTCGCGTAACCCTCGCCCAGGGAAACGAATAACATCGCGAGCGCGCCGGCCATGATGCCGAGCGGCACCGCGGTATAGACGTCGACATCGGTGCCGAAGACGATGATCGCCGTCACCAGCATGCCTGCCACCTGGGCCACATTCAGCCTCATCGCGACTCAACTCCCACAACGCGGGAATCCTAGGGCGCGCTGCGTGGCCGGTGGAAGGACATGGTCAATAAAGGATTAATATGCACCACAAACTGGGGTGAGGGGGAACGAAAGCTACCTACAGATCGAACCGGATTCCCTGGGCCAGCGGCAGCGCGTTGGAATAGTTGATCGTCGCAGTCTGCCTGCGCATGTAAGCGCGCCATGCGTCGGAGCCTGACTCGCGGCCGCCGCCGGTTTCCTTCTCGCCGCCGAACGCGCCGCCGATCTCGGCGCCGGATGGACCGATGTTCACATTGGCGATGCCGCAATCCGATCCGGCGGCCGCCACGAAGCGCTCGGCCTCCTGCATGTCCTGCGTGAAGATGCAGGACGACAGGCCCTGCGGCACCGCATTGTGCAACGCCATCGCGTCGTCGAATTTCGAATAGCGCATCACATAGAGGATCGGTGCGAAGGTCTCGCGCGCGACGGTCGCCGTCTGCGATTTCATCTCGACAATCGCTGGGTGGGCATAGAACGCTTTGTCGCCCGGCGCGCGGCCGCCGCCGGTGACGACGCCGCCCTCGGCCTTCGCGGCCGCGAGTGCGTGTTCCATGTTGTCGAAAGCGTGCTTGTCGATGAGTGGCCCCACCAGCGTGCCGGACTCAAGCGGATTGCCGATCGCGAGCTTGGCATAGGCGGCTTTCAGCGCGGGCACGAGCTTGTCGTAGATGCTTTCGTGCACGAAGAGGCGGCGCAGCGAGGTGCAGCGCTGTCCGGCGGTGCCGACCGCCGCGAACAGGATCGCGCGCACCGCAAGGTCGAGCTTCGCCGACGGCGCCACGATCATCGCGTTATTGCCGCCGAGTTCGAGGATCGTCTTGCCGAAGCGCGCCGCAACGACAGGCGCAAGCTCGCGGCCCATGCGCGTCGAGCCGGTGGCGCTGACGACCGGGATGCGTGCGTCCTTCGCGAGCGCTTCGCCGGCATCGCGCAATCCGAGCACGACTTGTGAAAGATGCGCCGGCGCATCGCCGAAGCGCTTCACGGCGCGTTCAAACAGCGCCTGTGTCGCGAGCGCCGTCAGCGGCGTTTTCTCCGAAGGTTTCCAGATCACGCTGTCGCCGCAGACGAGCGCAAGCGCGGCATTCCACGCCCACACCGCGACCGGAAAGTTGAACGCCGAGATCACGGCGACCGGTCCCGCGGGATGCCAGGTCTCCATCATGCGATGGCCAGGTCGCTCGCTCGCGATCGTCAGGCCGTAGAGCTGGCGCGAGAGACCGACGGCAAAATCGCAGATGTCGATCATCTCCTGCACTTCGCCGAGGCCTTCCTGCAGGATCTTGCCCATCTCCAGCGTCACAAGGCGGCCGAGCGCGTCCTTGTTCGCACGAAGCTCCTCGCCGAACAGGCGCACGAGTTCGCCGCGCCGGGGCGCCGGCACCTCGCGCCAGACTTTGAAGGCCTCCACGCTGGCAGCGATCTTCTTCTCGATCGAGCCGGCTTCGTCATAAGCGACGCGTCCGATCTCTGCGCCATCAACGGGGGAATGGACGGCGTAAGGGCCTGGTTCATTGACCACACCAACCAGGCGAAGAATCTCTGACACGTTCATTCAAGTACCTTTCCGGCGCCGGCGCTGGCGCACATAACCACTCTTTAACCGCACCGCGAATAGGATTCGCGACCTTTTCTGATAGTCCTGTCAATATGAGCACAATCGACATCCCAGCCGATGTGCGAGGCACCGCTGGCCGCACGACGTGGGTCACGGTAGCGACGTATTCCGCGACGGTTTTCCTGTCGGCTGGCCTGCTCTTCTTTCTCGAACCCATGTTCTCCAAGATGGTGCTTCCACTGCTTGGTGGATCGGCCGCCGTGTGGTCGGTCGCGATGGTCGTGTTCCAGGGGCTGCTTCTCGCTGGATATCTGTACGCCCATCTGCTGACGCGTTTCCTGACCCTCCGCCGGGCAGCGCTGCTGCATGGCATTCTGCTTGTCGCTGGAATGGCTGCTTTGCCCATCGCGGTGCGGGTCAGCTTTGCCATGCCACCGACCACAGGCGTATCGATGTGGCTGATCTTCTTGTTTCTGATGTCCGTCGGGTTGCCGTGCTTTGCCCTGTCGGCGAATGCACCCCTGCTGCAGGCCTGGTTTGCCCGCCGTGGCAAACTGGAAGCGGCACGCGCCTACTTTCTCTACAGGGCGTCCAATCTTGGCTCCTTTGCAGTTCTCCTGAGCTACCCCTTTCTGATCGAGCCCAATCTCGGCCTGAACGCGCAGTCGCGACTGTGGAGCGCGGGTTATGCACTGCTCGCTGTCGCCGTTGTGGCGTGTGCCGTTCTTGCATTGCGCGCCCCGACACAACCCTCGAGGACCACGGCCATGGGCGGCGCGACGGTCGGCTGGAGTGACCGTCTCGCCTGGGTCGCACTGGCCTTCATTCCGTCGGGACTGTTGGTCGCTGTCACCGCCTATATCGCGACCGACGTAGCCTCCGCGCCTTTCATCTGGATCATTCCGCTTGCGCTTTACCTTCTCACATTCGCGTTCCTGTTCACCGACAAGCCGTTGATCTCCGACAAGTTCATGCTTGCGGTCCAGCCTGCCTGTGTGGCGACGCTTGTCATCCTCCTGATGTGGACGACAAGGGTTTCGTGGCCGGTCGCGCTGCTCGGCCATCTCGCGGCCTTCTTCGTCGCGGCGATGATCTGCCATGCCAGGCTTTACGCACGCCGGCCTGACGCCACACAGCTGACCGAGTTCTATCTGTGGATGTCGCTGGGCGGCGTGCTCGGCGGCATTTTTGCGGCGCTCGTGGCGCCACATGTTTTTGACACTGTCGCGGAATATCCCATGCTCGCCTTTGCGGCCCTTCTGGCGCGCCGCAACGTGTGGACCACGCCCCGCGCCACATGGATCAAGGACACGATCTTCGTGCTCGCAATCGTGGGAATGCTGGTCCTCGCATTCTTCGTGACGGGCAAATCCGTACCGCTTTTCATCACGTCTGTGATGGTGCTTACCGGCCTCCTCGCCTTCCAGGGTTCGAACCCGGGACGTCTGCTGCCGCTCGCCGCAGTGCTGCTCGCCGTGGTCAACCTCTACGATCCGAACCTTAGCGTTCTGTATCGCGGACGCTCGTTTTACGGTGTGTATAAGGTCGTTGCCATCGATGGCGGCAAGTTCCGGATTCTTTATCAAGGCACGACGGCACATGGCGGAGAGCAGATGCTCGATGATAAGGGCGCTGCGCTCACCGGACGCCCAGCGCCGCTCGCGTACTACTATGTGGGCGGTCCCTATCAGGAGGCAATCCAGCGTGTCCGTGATCAGGCCGGCGGGACATTGCATCACGTAGCCCTGATCGGACTGGGCATGGGATCTCTGGCTTGCACAGCAACGCCCGGAGAGAACTGGACCTTCTACGAACTCGATCCGCTGAGTGTCATGATTGCCCATGACACGCGACTGTTTCATTTGGTTTCGCGCTGCCTGCCCAACGCACCCAGTGTTGTCGGCGATGGCCGATTGGCGCTGCACAATGCCAGGCCCGACATCGACCTTCTGATCCTGGACACGTTCTCGTCGGATTCCGTCCCGACCCACATGCTGACACGTGAAGCCTTTGCGCTTTACAAGACGCGCCTTTCGCCACACGGCGCCATCGCGATTAACATCTCCAACCACAACCTACAGCTCAAGGACGTCGTGGCCGCGAGTGCCGAGGCCAATGGCATGGTAACAGCGGTCAAGCGCGACAGACTCGACCTGGACATACGCGACACACTCCATTTTCCCGCCGAGATCGCCGTTGTCGCGCGCAGTATGGCGGACTTGAACGCTCTTCACCTGGGATCCAGCTGGCATGTCGTGAAAGTTCTACCTGGCACGCGTGTGTGGACCGACGACTATTCGGCAATTCTCGATGCCATCGTCGCCAAGATGCGCGAATAACATCACGCGTAGTACTTGCCGAAGCGGTTGGCGAGGAAGTCTGACAGATCGCACTCTTCCTGGCGCACGAAGCCTTTCTGCGGCAGCTTGCCGTTGGCGAGCAGATCCGTCATCGCGCAGATGCCGCACGCGGTCGTGACCTGGATGGCGCTCATCAGCCGGTCGCCGACCTTCTGGGCATAGATCTTCTTGGCATAGCTTTCCTGCGTCAGGCGGCCTTCACGCCAGCCCGAGACGGTGACGAAAATCAGCACCACGTCCTGATAGGTGATCGGGATCGCGGTCTCGAGCACATCCTTCAGGATGTCGCGGCGCGTGCCGAGATGGAGGTCGCGCACCAGCATCTTCACAATGTCGCGATGGCCGGGATAGCGCGCCGTCTTGTAATTCAGGTTCTCGACTTTGCCTTCCAGCGTGTCGCACAGCGTGCCGAGACCGCCCGAGGTGTTGAACGCCTCGTACTCGACGCCATCGAGCGTGAACTGCTCAAGCTCTTCCAGCGACGGCACTTCGCCGCGATGGCCGTCGCGCACCGACTCGCACGGATTGCAGTACTCGTTGATTAGTCCGTCGGTCGACCAGGTGAGATTGTATTTGAGCGCATTGTGCGGATAGACCGGCAGCGCGCCGACGCGCATCTGCACGTCGCGCAGCTTGTCGAACTTCTTGGCGAGATCGTAAGCGACGATCGAGATGAAGCCCGGCGCCAGGCCGCATTGCGGAATGAATGCGCTCTGCGCGCCTTCCGCGAGCTTCTTCACGACGCGCGTCGATTCCACGTCTTCGGTGAGGTCAAGATAATGCGCCTTGGCGCGCTTGGCGGCTTCGGCCACCGTGGGCGTCAGGTGATAGGGCGTGGCGGACAGGACGATGTCGTGGCCCTCGACGAGCTTGCCGAACGCCGGGCTTTCGATCTCGACCTTGCGCACCTCGACGTTCTTTTGCCCCATGCGTTCCAGGCTGGCGGCGTCGCGGTCCGCGACGGTGACCTTGTAATCGCCGGTCGCGGAGAGGAATTCGGTGATGGCGACGCCGATCTTGCCGCCGCCGACGAGGAGAACATTTTTCATCTGTCAAAATCCGGATTAGCCCCGGATGATTGTGCCCGCGCCATGCGACGTTGCGCAGACGGCAAAGCGCCGGAGCTTGCGCTAGCTTCCGGCGAATCGCAGGATGTCCCGGCGAATCGCCGGGAATGGCGCCATGCGTGACACCGACGTCAGGCTTGTTGGCCTGCTCCGCGCAAATGCGCGCGAGCCGACCGCATCGCTCGCCCGCAAGCTGGGGCTGGCGCGTTCGACGGTGCAGGAGCGCATCGCGCGACTGGAGCGGGAGGGCACCATCAAAGGCTACACCGTTCGCCTGTCTGACGACGCGGACGCCGCGAAACTGCGCGCAATTGTAATGATAGAGACGGATGCGAAGCGCGCCGACCGTGTTGCAGCCGAGTTGCGCAAGATGCCGGAAGTGCGCACGCTCTCCGCTGTCGCGGGAACTTTCGACCTAGTCGCCGCGGTCGAGACCGAGACGCCGCCCAAAATCGATGCGTTGCTGGACCGCATCGGCCGTGTGGCCGGCGTGGCACGGACCGTGTCGTCCATCATCCTTTCGGAAAAGTTCAGTCGATAAAGCAAATCCAGTACGCCAACAGATAAGCCTGCCGCAGTCTCTTTTTTGCCCTTTTCCTTACGTGGTATCCTGTTCGGACGGTTGGGGAACGCAAATCTTCCATGACGACGGTCGCAGACAGCAGCGCGCGGGGGCGCGTGGCGCGGACTCTCGCACGCGCGCGCAAGCCCGACCGTGCGCTTGTCGAGAAGCTGCGCGAACGCGTGCCGTACTGGTTCGTGGTCCTTGTGCTGTTCGGCTTCGCGGTGTTGCAGATCGCGCTCAACCCGTTCGGCTTCAGCGACCTGACGCAACGCTACGCGCAGGATGTGTCGAACCTGCTGATCAGCGGGCCGCATCTCTATCCGACAACCGGTCGCGATCAGGTCAGCGTCGCGCTGATCGAGGAAGAATCTCTCCATACGCTTCAGATGCCGTGGCCGTGGAATTACAGCGCGCACAAGCAAGTGCTGGACGCCATTCTTGCGTATAAGCCCAAGGCCGTCGTCGTGGATTTCCTGTTCGTCGACTCGCGGCCTGACGCTTCGCTCCCCGATCTTGTCGACGAGATCGCGCGCTACAAGAAGGCCGGCGTGCCGCTCTATTTCGAAGGCGGCATAGATTTGCCCTATGGCGAGTCACCACTGCGCCCTGAACTCGCCAACACTGGCGTGCCGATCCTTGATCCGACGATCAATGTCTATGATGGCGTCGTGCGGCAATATCCGACGACCGGTCATTGCTTCAACGCGAAGGGACTGACGTCGGGCGATTGTCCCTCTCTCGCCTTGCGCGTGTTCAGCGATGTCTATCCGAAAACCCCGCTGGTGCCGCTGAAGGACAAGATCGAACTCGTCTGGGGCACCAAGACCGAGCCGACCAATCTCAAATGGCGCAAATACCACGACGAGGATGGCACGGAGCATCCCTGCACCGTTCAGACCGGGTTCATTCTGCGCATCTGGCGCGCCTTCTTCGACAAGAGCACGGCGCAGAACCTGTGCCCCTATAATGGCATCGTGCCGGTGGAGTCGCTGATCCGCGGCGATCAGGACCCCGACATCACGAAACTGCTGACCAACCGCGTGGTCTTCTATGGCGCCTCGCTCGAAGGCGCGCAGGACAAATCCTACACACCCGTGAACGGGCTGCAGGCCAATGTCTTCGTGCATGCGATGGCGATGGACAACCTCATCAGCTTCAACGGCGACCCGGAGCAGAACGTCGTCACCATCGCGGGCACCACGCTGTCGAGCAACGAGGCGCAGATGCTGGCGATTATTCCGGTCATCCTGATCCTCGCCTTCCTCCACATGCGCCGCATCCATGCGCGCAAGCCCGAAGGCGAGAAGGTCGAACACAGCGCCGTCTATGAGTGGTTCGTCGACAAGGGGATCGAGAACCTCTGGCACTGGCTTGGCTTCTTCCTGGGACTGTCGATCGGCATCCTGCTGGCCTACTGGGTCGGCCTGTCGGTCGCCAACTGGGTCGAGGTTGTCTTCATATCTGTGGAATTGGCAGCCATGCTGCTGATCGGCGTCCCCGATTCCTTCTGGGGTTATCTGCATCACGTAGCGGGCGGCGTGCCCGACACCAATCAAGGGAGAGAGACACCATGACACGATCGTTTCAGCGCGCGCTTCTCGCGGGCGCCTTTGCCTGCATGGCGGCGCCCGCCTTTGCGGCCGATGACTGCTCGAACGTCACGGGCGACGTGATCCTGTCGGCACGCACGCCGCAGGTCGATCTCTATGACGCGCCGACCGGCAAGCGCATCAAGTCGGTCGACGACGACAAGTTTCCAAAATGCACCGCCGTTACGGCACGCGCGCCGAACATGATGCTGCAGGTGTCGATCGACGGTCAGGCGGTGTGGGTGCCGCCGCACATGGTCAACTACCGCCTCACTGGCAAGAAGCCGGCGATCTGCCGAAACCTCGCGATGGGCGGCAATGACACGAAGGTCGGTTCGACCCGCGCGCTGGGCGAAGACTGCCCGCCGGCGAAGGGTGCGCAGTAATGAAACGCATCCTGCTCGCCGCGGCGCTCGCAGCCGCCTGCATCTCGCCGGCCTGGGCCAATGGCTATCCCGGCCACGGCAAAGCCATCGACGACCTGAAGCCGGCCGCCGACTACTCGCAGCCGCTGTCGGGCCGTCCGCTGGCGCTCGGTATCATGCGTGCACGCGCCAACGGCTTCGTGCCGTCGGTCGTGATGCAGGGCTATGTCAACGGCGTGCTCGCCAGACTGCTGCGCGGCGTGAACCTGCCGCCGGCGTTCCAGCCGCAAGTGCGCGTGCTGGCAGCGCCTGAGTTCAGCGCGCTGTGCACGCCAGACGGCACGATCATCATCACCATCGGCCTGCTGGAGCAGCTCGACAATGAAGACGAGCTCGCCTTCATCCTCGGCCATGAAGTCAGCCACGCGATCTATCGCCATCACGAGAACGACTGGTTCAAGAAGGCCCAGTATTACGGCGTGATCGACGGCGCATCGGCACAGGGCATCGCCGATGCCGCAGCGCTTGCCGGCGCCGGTTCTTCGGATGTCGGCCGTGCGCTCGACGTGGCGGTGCATCTGCAGCGCCTGAGCGCGAACGTGCTAGCGCCGCAGATGACACAGAACCAGGAAGACGCAGCCGACGCCCTCGGCTTCGATCTCATGGTCAAGGCCGGTTACGACCCCGAGGCCGCGATGGCGGTGATGGACAAGCTGGCCGAGCAGGAAGCCGAAGCGGCCGCCGAGGCGCGTGCCGCACAGGCCGCGACCAGCGGAGGTGGCGGTCATCACACCGGCTTCGGCGACATCATGGGCGTGATCGG
>DASZCC010000329.1:0-2559 GCA_035943485.1 Rhizomicrobium sp.
CGCCGTGCCGTCGAAGACGCGCGCGCCAAGTCGGAATTCATCGCCCATATGAGCCACGAGCTGCGCACGCCGCTCAACGCCATCATCGGGTTCTCCGAAGTGATCGCGAGCGGCTTCTACGGCGATGTCGGCCATGTGAAGTACGTCGAGTACGCGCATGACATCAATCAGGCTGGCAAGGCGCTGCACAACCGGATCGGCGACATCCTGGAATACGCCAATGTCGAGGCCGGCCGCTTCCCGATCCATCAGGCCGAAGTCGATCTCGCCGCGATCGCTTTGGAGTGTGTGAACGAGCAGGCCGGCCGCGCCTTCTCGCGCCGCATCCATCTCGACATGGGGTACGCCCTGCCGATAGGCGCGATCGGCGACGGCGCCGCGGTCAAGCGCATCCTGACGAGCCTGATTGATAACGCGCTGTCCTACACCGGCGAAGGCGGCCTCGTGCGTGTCGAAGTCCGCGAGGATGAAGGCGCCATCGCGGCGCGTGTCATCGACAACGGCCACGGCTTCACACGCGGCGAGGTCGAGACAGCCGGCCGCCCGTTCAAGCGCTTCGACCGGCGCGGCTCAACAACCGGCAGCGGCCTCGGTCTCGCCATCGCCATGGCGCTGGCACGGCGCATGGGCGGCGCGGTCCACATCGCCAGCCTCCCCGGCGAAGGCACGATCGCCGAGCTGCGGCTGGCGAAGAGCTAATTATTATAACCTCCCCCTCGTGGGGAGGTCGACAAAATCGCGCAGCGATTTTTCGGGTTGGGGGGTATCTCCGCCCCGCACTTCCCCCCCACCCGAAATTTGCTTTGCAAATTTCGACCTCCCCACGAGGGGGAGGTTAGGACGGCTACAAATACCACTCGTACTCAACGGCCGGGATGATCTTGCGGAAGCGCGCGACTTCCAGCCGCTTGGTCTCGGCGTAAAGTGCCGCCGTCTCCTCGCCGAGATAGGCGCGGATCGTGCTGGTGTTGGCGAACTGCGCCAGCGCATCGTCGATCGTAAAAGGCAGCGCCAGATCCGGCTCGCGCGAGACGTTGCCAGTCGACGGCGGACCCGGATCGCGCTTGGTCGTCAGGCCATAGTGGATACCAGCCAGCATCGCAGCGAGCGCGAAGTAGGGATTGGCGTCGGCACAGGCGGCGCGGTGCTCGACGCGGCGCGCGTCACCAGGGCTCAGCGGCACGCGGAGACCGGCGCTGCGGTTGTTATAGCCCCAGCGGCGGTTCACCGGCGCGAACATGTCGGGCTCGAAGCGGCGGTATGAATTGAGCGACGGCGCGAACAGCACCATCGACTCCGGCATCAGCGCCTGCAGCCCACCGATAGCGTGACGTAGCGATGGCGAACCGTCCGCCGTTCCGTTGTCGAAGATGTTATTGCCGGCGGCGTCCAGCACGCTCGCATGGATGTGCAGGCCGCTGCCCGACCGTCCGGGAAACGGCTTCGCCATAAACGTCGCCTCGAACCCCGACGCGCGGGCGGCCGCCTTCACCGCCTGCTTCAGGAATACGGCATGATCTGCTGCGCGTCGCGCGTCGGCGACGTGGTGCAGGTTGATCTCGAACTGGCCGGGCGCGTATTCCGAGGATGCGGCGCTCGCCGGTATGTCCTGCAACTTCGCAGCCTCAGACAGCGTGCCGAGGAAGGCATGAAAGCGGTCGAGGTCGTCGATGCCGTAGACCGCGTTGTCCGCCTCGCGCGTCCCGTTGCGCGGATTGCGCGGCGGTTGGGGCGCGCCGTGCGCGTCGCGTTCCTGGTCGATAAGATAGAACTCAAGCTCCAGCGCGGTCACCGGCGTCAACCCCATCGCGTCGAACCGCTCCAGCACACCCTCGAGCGCCGCGCGCGGCTCACCCGCCACAGCCGAGCCATCGGCATTGCGCATCGTGGTCAGCACCTGTGCACGCGGCGGCCCCTCGCCCCAGACGCGCGCGAGCGTACCGGGCAGCGGCCAGGCCGAGCCATCCGGATCGCCGTCATCGATGCCGCGGCCGAACGGCGTGACCATCTCGCCCTTGATGTCCATCAGATAGACCGAGCGCGGCAGCTGCATGCCGGTCTCGAACAGCCGTGCGGCCTCTGCCACCGGCAGGCGCTTGCCGCGGATGGTGCCGCATACATCCACCACCAGTGCGTCCAGAAATGCGATTTCCGGATGCGCCGCGACGAGCGCATGGAATTCGTCGCGCGCCGTTTCGACAAACGCGGGCCGGGCGAAATCGGGGATGGAAGCTGCCTTGTTCATGGTCTCATTCTATGCAGTGAAAGTGTTGCCATAAAGCCAACAGGCCGGATTGCGCAATTGCCGCCCTGCCCCTAGTTTTTCGAAAGCAAATGGTGGGGGTGTCTACTATGAAATTGCTGTCCAGGCTCCTGGCGATCGGCGCCGGTGTGATCGCACTCGCAGGCTGCGACAACAACAAGTCTTCCCCGCCACCGATCCTGTTCCAGTTCGAGGACTACATGGATCCGCCCTTCTTTGCGGATTACGAGAAGACCTACAACGACAAGCCCAGCTACGTCATCTATGCCGACGAAGACGAGGCCTTCGCGAAGATG
>DASZCC010000330.1:0-5679 GCA_035943485.1 Rhizomicrobium sp.
ACCGTCAAGCTCAATGACTCCGCCGAGTCGATCGACGACCTCAACAACATCCCGATCAAGACGGTGAACGGCGCGACCATCTTCATCCGCGACGTCGGCCATGTGCGCGACGGCTCGCCGCCGCAGCAGTCGATCGTGCATGTCGACGGCGTGCGCGCCGTGCTGATGACCATCCTGAAGACCGGCACGGCGTCGACGCTGGCGGTGGTGCAGGGCATCAAGGATCAGCTGCCGCTGCTGAAGCAGACGCTGCCGCAGGACTTTAAGATCACGGCGCTGAACGATCAGTCGCTGTTCGTCGAGGCGGCGATCTCCGGCGTGGCGCGCGAGGGCGTCATCGCCGCGGCGCTGACCAGCCTGATGATCCTGCTGTTCCTCGGCAGCTGGCGCTCGACCATCATCATCGCGACCTCCATTCCGCTCGCCGTGCTGTCGGCGCTGCTGGCGCTGTCGGTGTTCGGCGAGACGCTGAACATCATGACGCTGGGCGGTCTGGCGCTTGCCGTCGGCATCCTGGTCGACGACGCGACGGTGACGATCGAGAACATCAACTGGCATCTGGAGCAGGGCAAGGACGTCCGCACCGCCATCCTCGACGGCGCGCAGCAAATCGTCGTGCCGGCCTTCGTCTCGCTGCTGTGCATCTGCATCGTGTTCGTGCCGATGTTCGCGCTGAAGGGCGTGGCCGGCTTCCTCTTCGTGCCGATGGCCGAGGCGGTGGTGTTCGCGATGATCGCGTCCTTCATCCTGTCGCGCACGCTGGTGCCGACGATGGCGATGTATCTGCTGAAGCCCCATATACACGACGAGAAGCCCGATCCGGCCAAGGCGTCGCGCTGGGTGGCGCCGATGATCCGCTTCCAGCAGGGTTTCGAGAGCCGCTTCGACAAGATCCGCGAGAACTATCGCAACCTTCTGGCCATGGCGATGGACCACAAGCGCGTCTTCGTCATCGGCTTCATCGCGGTCGTGCTGCTGTCGATGCTGCTGACGCCGTTCCTCGGCTCCAACTTCTTCCCGTCGGTGGATTCGGGCCAGATCACGCTGCATGTCCGCCCGCCGGTCGGCACCCGCATCGAATCCGCTTCGTCGGAGTTCGGCGATATCGAGCGCGTCATCCGCAAGAATATCCCGCCTGACGAACTGGCCTCGATCGTCGACAACATCGGGCTGCCGACCAGCTCGATCAACACGATCTACAACAACTCCGGCCTCATCGGTTACCAGGACGGCGACATCTATGTCAGCCTCAAGCCCGGCCATTCGCCGACCGCGGATTACGTCCGTACATTGCGCGAGAAGCTGCCGCGGCTGTTTCCCGGCACAACCTTCTCGTTCCTGCCGGCCGACATCATCAGCCAGATCCTGAACTTCGGTTCGCCCGCGCCGCTCGACCTGCAGATCGCCGGTCCAGACCTCGACAAGGATCAGGCCTATGCGATGGAGCTGCTGCGCAAGATGCGCACCATCCGCGGCGTCGCCGATGCGCGTCTCCAGCAGTCGCTGCAGAACCCGCAGCTGAAGATCAACATCGATCGCGCCCGCGCCTCGCAACTCGGCCTCGCGGAACGCGACGTGACGAACAGCCTGGTGGCAACACTGGCCGGCACGTCGCAGGTCTCGCCGGACTACTGGCTGAACCCGAAGAACGGCGTGTCCTATCCAATCGCGGCGCAGATGCCGGAATATCGCGTCGACACGCTGTCGGGCCTCGCCAATGTGCCGATCACCGGAACGACGAGCGGGCTGCAAATTCTGGGCGGCCTCGCCACCATCGTGCGCCAGAAATCCAGCGCCGTCGTCACGCACTACAACATCCAACCGGTGTTCGACATCTATGCCACGCCGCAGGATCGCGATCTCGGCGGCGTCGCAAGCGATGTGCGCCAGATCGTCTCCGACACCAAGGGCGATTTGCCCAGGGGCGCCAAGGTCACGCTGCGCGGACAGGTTGCCACGATGGACACCGCGTTCACCGGCCTGTCGCTCGGCCTGCTCGCGGCAATCGTGTTCATCTACATGCTGATCGTGGTGAACTTCCAGTCCTGGCTCGATCCGTTCGTGATCATCACGGCGTTGCCGGCGGCGCTTGTCGGCATCGTGTGGATGCTGTTCACCACCGGCACGACGCTGTCGGTGCCGGCGCTCACCGGTGCGATCATGTGCATGGGCGTCGCGACGGCGAACTCGATCCTTGTCGTCAGCTTCGCCCGCGAACGTCTCGACGCCACCGGCGACGCGACGATCGCCGCGATCGAAGCGGGCATGACGCGTTTCCGTCCGGTGCTGATGACGGCGCTGGCGATGATCATCGGCATGGCGCCGATGGCGCTGGGTCTGGGCGAGGGCGGCGAGCAGAACGCGCCGCTCGGCCGCGCCGTGATCGGCGGACTTATATTCGCAACCGGCGCGACACTGATGTTCGTGCCGGTTGTGTTCTCGATCGTGCATGGCCGGAAGAGGGCGCAGAATGTGCCCGCTCCGCCAATGCCCAAGCCCTCCGGAGAGGCCTATGCCTGATCATTCCACCGTCGCGCGCACGGCCGACGACGAGGCCATGACGCGCTACACGCGTCCGAAGAATTTGAGGCTGGTCGGCATCGTCGTCGGCGTTGTTGCGCTGCTGATCGTGATCTTCGGTATCGCGAGCCGGTTGTGGGGCGATCACAATGTCTCCACCTGGACGGACGATCAGGCGATCCCGACCGTGAAGCTGGTCGGTCTGCAAGGCCAGTCGGACGGACGCAATCTGGTGCTGCCCGGCAATGTGCAGGCCTATAACAGTGCGCAGATCTTCGCGCGCGTCAGCGGCTATCTGAAGAAGTGGTATGTCGATATCGGTGCACCGGTGAAGGCGGGCCAGCTTCTCGCGCAGATCGATATCCCGGATCAGGATCAGCAGCTGCTGCAGGCCGAAGCCGATCTCAACACCGCGATCGCCAACCAGAAGCTGTCGGCGGTGACGGCGAAACGCTGGAACGACCTGCTGAAGGTGCAGGCCGTGGCGCCGCAGGATGTGGACGAGAAGAACGGCGACCTCGCGGCGAAGACGGCCGCCGTCGCGTCGGCGCGTGCCAATGTCGATCGCCTGAAGTCGCTGGTCGGCTTCGAGCGTGTCACCGCGCCGTTCGACGGCGTCGTCACGAGCCGCGGCATCGATGTCGGCGCGCTGGTGCCGGTGGGCGCGCCCGGCGACACGCCGCTTTTCACGGTGACGGACCAGACGAAGCTGCGCATCTACGTCAACGTGCCGCAAACCTATGGCGCGGAACTGAAGCCCGGCATGACGGCGACGTTCACGGTGCCGGAATTTCCCAACCGCGTGTTCAAGGCCTCGCTGTCATCACAGGCCAATGCGGTGACGGCGCAGTCGGGCACGTTCCTCGTGCAGCTGCAGGCCGACAATGTCGACGGCGCATTGAAGCCCGGCGCCTATGCGCAAGTGAAGTTCGATCTGCCTGCAAGCAGCACCGCGGTCGAAGTGCCGGCAAGTGCACTGATCTTCGGCGTCGACGGCATGCAGGCCGCGACAGTCGGCCCGAACGGACGCGTGGTGATGAAGCAGCTCAAGATCGGCCACGACTACGGCACGACGGTCGAGGTGCTCGCGGGTCTCTCGGTCAAGGACAAGGTGATCGACAACCCGCCGGACTCACTACGCCAGGGCGATCCGGTGCGCGTGGCGCAGAAGTAACCCAGCTGTCATCCCCGGCGAACTTCGCGCGCTTGCGCGCGAAGTGAGGGAAGGGGATCCACGACTGGGAGTTGACCTAGTCGTGGATCCCCTTCCCCTCGCTGTCGCTCGGCCGGGGATGACAGTTGTTTAGTTCTTCACCAACCCGTACCGCATCAAGCTCTCCGCCGTCGCGACGACCGCGTCCTCCACCGGGCGGGGGGACCATCCGAGCAGGCGGATCGCCTTCTCGCTGGTGACATTCATCATCATTCCCAGCATAGGCACCGTCATCGCAAGCGAGGGATCGCGCCGTGCGCTCAGCCGGATCATCCAGTTGGGCACTTCGCGCGTCGGCACCTTTGCGGCCGCGGCGCCCATCCGGCGGCGCAGGATGCGCGCGACATCAATCATCCACAGGCTGTCGCCCGAGATCGCGAGGAAGCGTTCGCCTTTCGCGGCCGGATCGATCATCGCGCGCAAATGGAGATCGGCGACATCGCGCACATCGACGAAGCCGGAATTGATCTTCGGGCAGCCCGGCATGCCGGTCATCATGCGCTGGATCAGCCGCAGCGAATGCGAGATGTCGGGGCCCAGTGTCGGTCCCAGCACGGCCGTCGGATTGACCGCCGCGAGTTCGAGTCCGCCGCCTTCCTGCGCGATGAAATCCCATGCGGCGCGCTCCGAAAGCGTCTTGGATTTCTGGTAGGGCGCGACGGTGTCGTTCAACTCCGTCCAGTCGGTCTCGTTCCACGGACGCGTCTGCGGCTTGTGTCCCATGCCGACGGCGCCGAAGGCCGATGTCAGCACAACGCGCTTTGCGCCGGCATCGCGCGCGGCACGTAGCACGCGCAACTGTCCGTCGACGGCGGGATTGACCCAGTCTTCCAGTCGCGTCTGCAGACCCGATGGCGTGGGCGACGCGCCATGGATCACGAAAGCGCAACCCTCTGCCGCCTCGCGCCAGCCGGCATTGGCGCCAAGATCGGCCGCGACAAAGCTCAGCCGGTCGCCGGGCTCCGCACCGCCTTCTTTCAGCATGGCGCGTACTTCGGCTTCGCGCGTGAGAGAGCGGACCGTGGTGCGGACGCGATAACCCTTGGCCAGAAGCTGGAGGATGCAGTGGCTGGCAATGAAGCCCGAGCCTCCGGTGACAAGAACCGTTTCCTCGCTCATGGGTACCCTCTATCCCGATAAGTCTTCAGGTGTATACTTAGGTGCATGACAGAAGTCTACAAGCGTAGAATTACAAAAAAGGCGACGCCGCGGCGTCGTGATGCCGTGGCCACGCGGGCGGCGATCCTGGCCTCGGCCCGGCGGGCCTTTGCCGCGGCTGGTTATGACGGCGCCGGCGTGCGGGAAATCGCCAAGGGCGCGGGCGTCACCGCGATGCTGGTCAACCGCTATTTCGGCTCGAAGGAGAAGCTGTTCGCCGAGGTCGTCGCCGACACCATGACCTCGCCCTTCATCCTCACGCCCGAGACAGCGCGCTCACCGACGCTTGCCGCCGAACTCGCAGCCGGCGTCGTCGTGCTGACGGAGAAGGGCGCGACGCCGCTCGACGGGTTCCTCATCATGTTGCACTCGGCCTCGAGCCAGCGCGCGGCTGAGATCGGCAAGGCCGAGATCGAGAAGCATCACCAGAAGAACATGACGGCCGCGCTCAAGGGCAACCACGCACCGCAACGCGCCGCGATCGCGCTGTCGCTCGTGGCGGGTATCCAAGTGATGCGGCAGGTGATCGGACTGTCCGCGCTGGCGGACGCCGATCCGAAGACGCTGGTGAAGATCCTGACGCCGCTGTTCGAACTGCTGGTCGACGGGAAGTAGCGCGCTCTTTTTTCCTCCCCCGTTCACGGGGGAGGGGTACCGCCCTTGCGGTGGAGGGGGCGACGCTGGGATCAGACGGTGAAAGAACGCGTCGCTTTCGCGCCGCGTCCCCCTCCGTCTCGTCGCTGCGCGACGATCCACCTCCCCCGTAAACGGGGGAGGAAAACAGCACG
>DASZCC010000331.1:0-22554 GCA_035943485.1 Rhizomicrobium sp.
TGTATCTCCATCAGGGCGACAAGACCGAGCACTTCGGCGTCTTCTGGCATCAGCCCGGCGATGATCCGGCCGAGGCGTTGCGCTTCCAGACACAGTCCTGGCCGCACAAGGTCGTCACCCGCCGTCGCGGCATAGCCTTCGTTGAAAATGAGATAGATGACTTCGAGCACCGACGGCACACGTGCCACCCGTTCGGCCCCCCGCGGCACCTCGAAGTTCAGCCCGGCTTTCGCGATCGCCTTCTTCGCGCGAACGATGCGCTGCGCGATCGTGGCCTCGCTCGACAGGAAGGCGCGCGCGATCTCGTCGGTCGTCAGGCCACCGACGACGCGCAGGGTAAGCGCCGCGCGCGCCTCAGGCGACAACATCGGGTGACACGCCGTGAAGATAAGACCGAGCAGTTCGTCGCCAAGATCATCATCGATCGCCGCTTCGAACTCCGCGACAGCACTGTCGACCGACTCGTCGAGTGTGCGCGCGATCTCGCCATGCTTGCGTTCGCGCATCTTGTTGTGCCGAAGCGTATCGATGGCGCGCCGCTTGGCAGCGGCCATGAGCCATGCGCCGGGATTGGAGGGAACGCCAGTCCTGGGCCATTCGGCGAGCGCGACGACAAGCGCGTCCTGCGCCAGCTCTTCGGCAACATCGACATTGCGCACCATGCGGGCGAGGCCCGCGATGAGCCGCGCCCGCTCAATGCGGAAAGTCGCTTCGATCGCCTGGTGCGTTTCGCCTGCGGTCACACCACATTTTCAGGCATGACCGCAGGAGAGACAAGCGAGCTCGCGCCGTCAGGCGACGCCGAGCTTGCCGCGATCACCCGTACGCGGATTCGCCAGTTCTTCAGGCGTCACGAAATCTTTCAGGTCCGCCACCTCGAAGAACGGCCGGATCTCGACCACGCTTTGGCCGGCGCCGGGATTGGGACAGCGTTTGACCCAGGCCACCGCCTCGTCCAGGTCCTTGACCTCCCAGATCTCGAAGCCGGCAACCAGCTCGCGCGCCTCGGCGAACGGTCCGTCGATTACCGTGCGCTTCTCGCCATCGAAAGCGATCCGCTTGGACTCTCTGCTGGGCTTGAGCCCCGCCCCGGCCACAAATATCCCGGCAGCGACGAGTTCCTCATTGAACTTGTCCATTGCCGCGAACGCCTCGAGCATCTCGGGCGTGGGCTCCATGCCCTTCTCGCTGTCTTCCGTGGCCTTCATCAACACCATTACCCGCATCGTCAGTCTCCTGGTTTTGAGCAACACATCGGGACGACGAACGAGCCTGCCGGAAATCGACAGGTGTCTGCAAAATATTTCCTGATGAGGACTGGCGCACCCTTCCGAGTGAAAGTGCGAACTGGTCACTTTCAGTCAAGCGATCATGAGTCTGTCCTTCGGACGCCTCGCAGGCGCCAAATGGAGTTTCATATGCCCGCCGATATCCCTCAACTTGAGGCGACTGGCGTTCCGCGCCTTGGAATCACGCTGGCGACGAACGTTCGATGAGCACTAGTTCGTCGTCTGGTTTGGTCAAGTGAATGTCACCGGCTAGCTTGCATTTTATCATCACACCGCGCTTGAGGTATGACCATTCACTCTCGGGATACTCTTTGGAAAATTCGTTAGTATCGAACGACGCCACTACGACGCCCTCGTTTCCCGGCCAAACCCAGACTTTATCGCCAACCATAACAGGTTGGCCGTCGCGATATTTCATGACTTGCCACTACTCCATCGGCGTTTCAACAAATGGTTCGATCGGTATCGCCCCAACGGGAAGGTCCGACGGCTTCACGGCGCCTAAAGGTTGCCAGAAGCATCTGCAATTATACGGATTCTGATTGGCGCGCGAAATATTGCGATGCGACAGTTGCGGCGGTCCGATGATGCTGCGCACAGGCAAGGGAATGGGCGGCACCTACCGCTACTACGCATGCTCCGCAAATCGGCTAAAGGGCAAGTCGGCGTGCAAGCGTCCTATCGCGGTGCGCGAGGATGAGTTGGACAAGCTTGTCATCGGCGCTCTAGCGGACAAGCTTTTGACGCCGGAACGTTTGCCCGCACTTGTCCGTGAAGCCCTCCGTCACCGACATAAGACGGCGTCACAGACGCGTGGGCGCAAGGCGGCACTACAAAAGCAGCTCAATGAAGCCGATGCCCAGATTAGCCGCCTCGTTACGGCGGTCGCGGAGGGTACGCTGCCAGACACAGTGCAGGTTCGCGCGAAGGCAGATGATTTGGGCCGTCAGCGCGACGAGTGCGCGCGTCTTCTGGCGTCACTTGAGATCGAGGGTCCAGAGCTGCGCCAAGCGCTTTCTAAGCAACAGGCGATATCAATCGCGGGTGAGTTGAGGCGTCGGCTACTAAACGCACCGCGCCCACTGCAAAAGCGCTACGTCCGGGGGCTCGTCTCGGAGATTGTTGTCACGGCGGAAGTCGCGACAATCTCGGGTCCGCCGTTGGCTTTGGCAATGGCGGCAGCTTCCCCAGAGAGCCTAGGGGACGTTCGCAGTTCTATACGGGAATGGCGCACCCGACAGGATTCGAACCTGTGACCTTCGCCTTCGGAGGGCGACACTCTATCCAGCTGAGCTACGGGTGCGTGCGAGGGGGTCTATAGCCCATCGGCTGGAGGCTGCGAAGAGCGGATTCCACCACCTCGACCGAATGGCTCCAGACCAGCAGTTTCCAGACGTCGTCGTCCGGATAGAAGGCGTCGCGCAATTCCAGCCGGATCTGTTCAGCCAGCGGGTGGGTGTGCCCGGCGAAACAGTGCAGCCAGTTATCGCGGCGCAGCGCCTTGAACACGGCCCGCGTGTCCCTGGTCCCGACCTCCAGCGCCGCGAAGGTGAGCTGGGTGTTTGGAAACCAGCCGGCGAACGCCTTGTCGATCGTGCCCGCAAGCGGGGCGGAGACGGACTCGCCCGCCTCGCTGGACGCGACACGGTCGCCCCATAGCGCGACCGCCCGCGCATAGGCCGGCGAGCCGGGAAGATCCTCGGTGATCATTTCGCCCGCGCCGAACGCACCAAGCCCGGTGTGGAAGTCGATGACGATGAGTTCGGAGAGATGATGCAGGTTCTCCGCGATCACATCCTTCAGCATCGCCGCCGACCAGGTCTGCTTCGCGCCGCCGAAGTAGACGCCCTCGGGATGCCGGTACTGGCCGCGCGAGATCGCTTCCTGCAGCGCCATCGCGCCGTGCTCTTTCAGGAAGGCAGTGAGCTTGGCGTTCGCGGCCTTCATCGCATCGGGCGCGATATCACGCGGCGCGATGTATTCGGCCAGTGCGTCATAGGCATCGTTCGGCGGCGGATCGGCGAAGTCGACGAAGTTGCGGTTGATGTCCGCATTGTCCTCGTTCACGCGGCGATCCCAGGAGAAGCCATAGGGATTGAGCGCATGCAGCAGCACGATCTTGGTGTCGGGCGGCACGCGGCGGGCAAGGCCTTCGCGCATCAGCCCGGTCTGCACGCCGGAGCCGAAATAGCCTTCGACGCCGTGCGTCGCCGACATCAGCAGAAGCGCCTTCTTCGCGTCCCGCGGGCCGAGGATCGCGGTATCGAGGAACAGCGGCTTGCCGTCCCGGCCCTGCGCCGTGGGATGGACGCGCGCGATGACATCGACGTCATCGTGTTCGCAGGCCTCGATGAAGGCGCGCCGGGCCGAGCGGTAATCGGAGGGGAAGTATTCGATCATCGACCAGACGTTAGTTCAGGATCGGCCTGAAGGCACCGTCCCAGTCTGCACCGGGACCGTGGTCTTCGTAATACGCAATGCGGGCCAGATGGAGGTCATAGAGCTTTTCGCTCGCGCCGGAGAGCTTGCGGCACTGTTCGATCAGGGCACGCGCCTTGCCCCACTCCCGCATGCGGATCATCTCGAAGATGTGGTCATGAAAAGTCTGCAGCGCACGGAATTTTGGGCTGGCGCGCATCGCGGCGCCGCCGAGGATCGCATACAGCCGCAACGGGTTTTCGTGCGGGGCGCCCGCCACCTTGTCGACCTCGAGAAAGGCAAAGCTGCGCTCGGCCGCATTGCGCGTTTCCTCGCTCGCAACGACAGCGGGGCCATAGCGGACGGATAGGCCGGCGAGGGCATCTGCCTGAACGGCGCAGTGGCCGGCGGCAGAATAGATCGAGCGGCCATGCACCTCGAAGCCATAGGCGATGGCTTCGCCCGACGCGACGCCGATCCCAATCGCGATCGGCGGGAAGGCGCTGCCGTCGTTGCGCCGTTCATGTGCGAAAAGTTCGTTGCTGCGGGCGATGCTTTCCATCATCGCGTTTGCCGCCTCGCAGGCATGGATCGCATGTTCGGGATCGTCGAGCGGCGCATTCCAGAACGCGCTGAAGCCGTCGGCTGCCCGGCGGTCGACGACGCCGCCACGCTCTAGTGCCGCGTCCATGAGCGGCGTGAGCACTGTCTTCAGGAGACGTCCGAGCGCTGCCGGATCGTCTGCGAAGGACGATGCGAGGCCACCGAAGTCGCGCATGCTGCACGACAGGCAACTGACTGTGCGCCGCGTGCCGTCGAGCTGCAGCAGTTCCGGTTGACGCGTGATCTTCGCGATGACGGACGCCGGCATCACCTGGACGAACTTCCCGCGCAACCGTTCACGGGCAGCGCGCCGAAGCAGGCTCCGTGTCAGGAAAATGCCGCCGCCGAGCAGGATCGCCAGGACCACCGCTGCCGAGATCCAGCTATGGGTTCCGTGCAGCGATGGTTTCAAATGATTTGATAGAACGGCGAAAAATGACATTAGCGCCTTGTATTTAAAGGAGTTTTATGAGTTCACGTTCTTGACACACACGTCATTTTCACTTGCCCTTTAATTCTCAGCGGTTATCCTTAGGTGGAGAAGCGGGCACACGCATCTGACTCACTGGGAGCGCGACATGGACAACATCACCAAGGATCCGGCCTACAACGCGGTCGATCCGCATGATTTTCCCGCGATGCTGAACCCGGGGCGCTATGGCGAGCGCTCCACCGCTTTCGACAAGATCATCTCTGCCACCCACGATCATTTCTGGGACCCGCTCGACAAGAAGTATATCGACTTCGCATCACCGTTCGATATCACGAAGGACTACATCGTGAATCCGGCGTTGAACGGCGATCTCAAAACTGCAATCGGCGACAGGCTCGACGAAGGCCAGAAGATCAAGCTCGCCAATCTCGACACGCTGTGGACGATGTCGTCGATCCTTCATGGTGAGCAGGGGGCGCTGTCGCTCTCAGCTTCGCTCTGCCACATCCTGCGCGATCCGGGTGCACAGGAATACGCCGCGAACCAGACGCGCGAGGAAGCCCGTCACGTCACCGGTTTCTCGAAATACATCCAGGCCCGCTGGGGTGCGCCGGCTGCGGTCGGTCCCGCACTGGGCGACCTGCTGAACGACATGGTGTCGTCGCCGCTGGTCTGGAAGAAGATCGTCGGCATGCAGATGCTGATCGAAGGCCTTGCGATGGGCGCGTTCGCGTCGCTCTACAAGGAAGCGCGCGATCCGCTGCTGCGCCATCTCTGCCAACTCGTGATGACGGACGAAGCCTTCCACCACAAGTTCGGAAAGATCTGGGCCGATCGCACCATCCCGTTCCTGTCCAAGGGCGAGCATGAGCAGATCGAGGACTGGGCCGCGCAGGTGTTCCAGGTGCTGCTGTTCAATCTCGGCTCACCGAACCAGAAGGCCTGGATCTACGAAGCTGTCGGCCTCGACCCCGAGTGGTGTCAGAACGCTTTCATGGAAGCGATCACCGACGCCGCCATCCGCGAGGACATGCAGGATGCAACGAACATCTTCCGCGTCCTGATCAAGACGCTGCTGAAGGCCGGCATCATCACCGACCGCACGCGCCCGGTGTATGCCGCCTATATCGACATGGCGGAGCTCTATAACGAAGGCGACCGCATGGTCGGCGACGACATCGCCGAGGAAGGGATCAAGTATCTCATCCAGCTCAACGGCGGAAAGCTTGTGCTGCCGTCGTCGACTCTCGTCGCCGCCGAATAGCTGGTCATAAATCGTTAACTGCATCGGGGCGGCTTCGGCCGCCCTTTTGTTTTTCGGCCGTTACACGGTGCCGCAGCCCGGTGGAACGATAGACAAGACAGATTTATGTCAGGCAGTGTCATCCCCGGGGCCACATCCGGGCGCGCAACGCGCAACTTCCGGCATCGCTGTCACATCAGGATCATGAACGCATATTTCGAATCCGAACCCTATGCCGCGCTCACGCTGAAAGATGGCCGCCGGCTTTCCTATCTGGATGTCGGCGCGCCAGACGGGCCGGTCATCTTCCATTTTCACGGCCATGGCTCATCGCGCATCGAGGCGCTGATGCTGGCGGAAGCCGCGAAGCAGGCTGGCGTGCGCGTCATCGCGTTCGATCGCCCCGGCATTGGGCGTTCCGATCCCAAGGCAGGCGACCGCCTGCTCGACTGGCCGGCTGATATCGCGCAGGCCGCAGATCTTCTCGGCATCGAGCGCTTTGCCGTGCAAGGCATGTCGGCAGGAGGACCCTATGCGCTTGCCTGCGCGCATGCCCTGAGAGATCGCGTCACCGCCTGCTCGCTGGTGAGCGCAGTTCCCACGCCGGAGATCGCGCGCCGTGCCGGTCCGCGCGTCCGCCGCTTCATGTGGTGGGCGGCGCAGCGCTTCCCGAATTATCTGCGCAAGCGCCTGCGCCAGTTCCGTCCGGACGTTCAGCCCAGTGAGGCGATGGTCGAAGAGCGCATGCAGCGCGTCGCGCACTGGCTGGGCGGCGGCGATGCCGCGCTGATGCGGGTCGACGAGATGCGTGCGGTGCTCGGCCGCACCATGATGGAGACCGCCCGCCAGGACGGCGCCGGCAATCGCAGCGAGATCGAGCGTCTAGTAAAGCCCTGGGGCTTCGACATCCGCGACGTCACCGTGCCGATCTTCCTGTGGCATGGCGATGAGGACCGCATCATGCCCATCGGTCCAGCACGTCTCATGGCGCGGACCCTGCAGAACTGCGCGTCGACCTTCTACGAAGGCGAAGGGCATTTCTCGGTGCTGGTGAATCGCGCGGACGATCTCATGGCGGCGCTGCGCCCCGCGATGTGATACGCACCACTGCGTTCAGCAGTGCGAGCGGGAACTTCGTGCATAGGATCACTGGATATTGCGGCACTGTCGCGGCCGCGCTGCTCCTGATCGCAGCGCCGGCTTGCGCCGATGATGCGCCGCCTGCGAATGCTGCACCGGAAGACTGGTCGTTCCATTTCCAGGCGACCAATGTCTGGCAGTACCACCCGGCTTTCCATTCGGCGTTTCAGGGCGCCAACAGCATGGATCCGGGAAGCCGCGGCAACGAAACGATCGATGCCACACTGTTTGCTGGCGTGCGCCTGTGGGACGGCGGCGAACTCTACGTCAACCCGGAGATGGATCAGGGCTTCGGCCTGTCCGACACGCTCGGCATTGCGGGCTTTACCAGCGGCGAGGCCTACAAGGTTGGCAAGACGTGGCCGTATTACCGGCTGCAGCGCCTGTTCGGGCGCTTCACGATCGATCTCGGCGGCGACGAACAGACCATCGCGCCCGCCGCCAATCAGCTCGGCGGCGCGGACACAGCCGACAATCTCATCATCACGGCGGGCAAATTCTCGGTCACCGATATCTTCGATACCAACATCTACGCCCACGATCCCAAGGCGGACTTCATGAACTGGGCGATCATCGATTCCGGCGCGTTCGATTATGCCGCTGACGCATGGGGCTATTCCTATGGTGTCACGGCAGAGTGGACGCAGGACTGGTGGACTCTCCGCGCCGGTTTGTTCGATCTGTCGCGCGTGCCGAATACCACCGAACTTGTGCGCGGCTTCGGTCAGTATGAGATCGATCTCGAAGGCGAAGCGCGCTATCCCCTGATGGGCCAGCAAGGCACGATCAAACTGCTAGCCTTCGTCAATCGCGGCCGCATGGGCAGCTACAATGATGCGGTCGCGTTCGGAGAGGCGCACGACGAAGTGCCAGATCCCGCCGATGTGCGCCGCCCCGCGTTCCGTCCCGGCTTCGTGCTGAACATCCAGCAGGCTCTGAGCGACAATCTCGGCGCCTTCGCACGTCTGAGCATCAATGACGGCAGCGAGGAAGCGTATGAGTTCACCGAGATCAATAACTCGGTGGCTGCCGGTCTGTCGCTCAAAGGTACGGACTGGTCCAGGCCGGATGACACGGTTGGCCTCGCCAGCGTGACCAGCGGACTGTCGAAGTCGGCGGAAAACTATTTCGCGGCCGGCGGCCTCGGCATCCTCATCGGCGACGGCGCCCTTCCCCATCCCGGCCGCGAGACGATCCTAGAGACCTATTACAGTGCTGCCATCACCGGCTGGCTCTCAGTGGGCGGCGATTACCAGTGGATCGACAACCCCGCCTACAACACGGACCGCGGACCGATCTCGGTGCTGTCCGGCCGTATCCACATCGCCTATTGACGGGCCACGCGATAGAGCCGCTCCAGATAGCGAAGATGTTTGGGCGGGTCCTCGAGATCAATGGGGCGGATGAAGCGGATGCCGAGATTGGGGTCCTGCCGCCAGACCACTTCGGCTTCGTGGCAGGTCCCCGCTTTCAGATCCAAGAAGAAGATGTGCTGCGGGATCTGGATGCCGCGGCTCACGGCGATGCGGGCGCCACCCTCCGAGATGTCGCGGATGGTGCACTGGATGCTGTAAACGCCGTCGCCATAGATCGCACGGCCGCCGAACAGGACCCGCTTGCGCTCATGGCGCCGGTCGGCTCCAGAAACCAGCGGTGGCTTTTCGATCTCTGACACCAGGTGATTCTACCGCACAGCAACTACCTATAACGCGAGAGCGGCATGAGCGCAGGTCTCGCGGCGCAACGCGCGTTACATTGACTTTTATTAGGCCTGCCCGATTCTGAGGCCAAGTGGTTCGGGGGGATTCAATTTGAAATTGGCATTCATCGCGCTGGCGGTAGCGCTGACGCCGACCGTTTCCGTCGCGGGAACCTCGTCCACGCCTTCGACCGACATCAACCTGGCGGCCTTCGCCAATGGCGCTTTGGTGGAGAGCGTTTCGTCCAACTACGGCGGCGGCTGGCAAGCCCGCTGGCTGACGGACGGCAACCCCCAGACCGGCTGGGCGACCGAGAAAGGTGCGAAGGGCCCCTTCAGCATCGTCATCTCGCTGCCTGAGCGTTCGGAATTCCATGCCGTCGAGTTCGACGTCAGCGCCACGGAGAGCCCCGAGCGTTCGGCCAAGGATGTCGATATCCTCGTCTCCGACACATCCGCGACGGACAACTTCACGCCGCTGGTCAGCGTCACCCTCAAGCCGGGCGCGGACCATCAGCGTTTCGCGATCGCCAAGCCCGGCGCCGGGCGCTGGCTGAAACTAGTGATGAACAGCAATCATGGCGATCCGGACTACACCGAGATGATGGAGTTCCGCGCCTTTGGGCGCCAGCTGACCCAGACGCCGATGCCGACCGATCTGTCCGGCACTTACATCAGCAGCGCTTACGGCCCCTTCCACCTGCAGCAGAACGGTGCGGCCTTGAGCGGCTGCTACGAGCACAATCAGGGCCTCGTCGATGGCGGCGCGGAGTCCCATCTGATGCGCCTGACCTGGCATGAGTCCGGTCCCAGCAGTGGCCCGGCGATCATGGTCCTGAAGCGCGACGGAAAGAACTTTGAAGGCTGGTGGGCCCAGGAAGGCAGCAACAATTGGGTCGCAAACTGGGATCTCAGGAAGACGAGCAATGTTGTCGGGACCTGCCCCAACTGGAATCCCAAAGGGGCGAGCGGCAACATCGTAGCAGCCGAGCTTGCGGAATCGGGACATGCCCGCCTCTACGGTATCAATTTCGACACCGACAGCGATCGTCTGCGCGCCGATGCGAAACCGGCGATTGATCAGTTGGTGGCGGCATTGAAGGCGCATCCCGACTGGAAGGTCTCGATCGAGGGCCACACGGACTCGACCGGCAACCCCGCGCACAATCTCGACCTCAGCAAGCGGCGTGCAGCGTCGGTGATGGCTGCGCTCGCGGCAGACGGTATCGATGCCGGCCGCATGACCTCGCAAGGCTTTGGCCAGACAAAGCCCATCGCTTCCAACGACAATGAAATCGGGCGCGCACAGAATCGCCGGGTCGAGGTTGTGCGACCCTAAAGGACGCTGCACAAAGAGCTATGAGCGATACCTCGGCACATCGCCCTGTCGTCCATGACGCGATAGGGCCGGACATACCATTGTCACAAGCGATCGCCTGTCTGTCTCTGGGCGTGACATCGCTGCTTATGGCTGGTGTGCTGCCGGCACTGCTGGGCGCCCTGGCGGACGAACACCGGCTGAACGCAGCGGGCATCGGACTGACGGCGACGTTCGAGGCGCTGACGATGGGCATTATCACCGGTGTGTCGAGTGTCTGGCTGCCGCCCAAACGTCTGAAACTCATCGCGACGATCGCGCTGCTCTCGCTCGCCGTTGCGGATTTCGCCACGACAATCCTCTCCGGCGTCAGCGTCATGGCGGTGCGTGCGTTCGCCGGTCTGCCCGAAGGCATTCTGCTCTGGATCACGGTCGGGATGATCGCGCGGACAGTGACACCGGAGCGCTGGGCCGGCGTGTTTTTCACGGCGATGGTGTCGGCGCAGTTCGTGATCGCAATTCTCTATGCGTTGTGGGTCCTGCCGGATTTTTCCGCCAATGGCGGCTTCATCGGCCTCGCACTTGCCAGTGTCGTCGGCCTTTTGGCTGTCCCGTTCCTTCCGCGCGCCTTCGCACCACTGGCCCGATCGCCCGACGATCCAACAGGCGCCCCGCCGCCACGCGGCTGGTTCGCGCTGTTCGCCACGCTCATCTTCGTCGCGGGAACCAGCGTGGTCGGCGTGTTTCTGCAGCCCCTCGCCCATGAAGCCGGTCTCGCGACAACGGTTTCGAACAACGCGCTTTGGGTTTCACTTGCAGCCCAGATACCCGGCGGACTCGTCGCCACGGCCTTGGCCGGACGCGTCCGCTATCTGACGATCTTCACGGTTTCGACAGTCGTCTATATCGCAAGCTGGCTCGTGTTCCTTGTGCATCCGCCGGGCTGGATGTTCATTTCGGCCAATGCTGTAGCCGGTTTTGTCGGCGTGCTGTTCGCGCCGTTTCTTGTTCCCATGGCGATCGAGGCCGACCCTTCGCGCCGCGCCGCTGTGCAAAGCGGCGGCACGCAGGTTCTGGCGGGCGCGCTTGGTCCGTTCGCGGCTTCCTTCGTCGTTGCGGACAACGACGTGCATGGTTCGATCCTGCTTGGCAGCGTTGTCGTCATCATGGGGCTTGCGTTGATCGCCGGCCTTCACTTCACTGCAAAACGGAACGATCACCCTTGAAGGATCGTTGACGCGATTCGATTGATCGTCTGTAGGAGAACGACATGGCAGCCAGATCCAAGAAGAAAAAGACCGCGAAAAAGAAAGCCAAAACGACGAAGAAGAAGACAGCGCCGCGCCGGGCAGCGGCCCGCAAGACGGCCAAACGCAAGGCCGCACCGGCTCGCAAGGCTGCAAAGAAGTCGACCAAGAAGAAGGCCACCGCAAAGAAGGCGGTGAAAAAGTCTGCGAAGCGCACGACAAAAAAGTCATCGAACCGCGAAATCGGCGAAGGCAATTACAAGGCCTCACAGAATTTCCGGAAGAGCGAAGAGAGCTTCATCGCGCGCAACCGCGCGAAGCTGCCCAAACTCGGCAAGGAAGCGGAAGCCGCGTTGGAAGGCCCTGAAGGCAAGGATCTGATGGCGGCGGAAGCCGAGAGCCGTGCCCGCGGCGAAGGCATGGATATCGAGAAGGAATAAGCGGACTTAGAGGGGATCACTCGCTGCGATCCACATCGCAGCGAGCCGTTCCAGACCACGCGCATCGTCTTCGTCGAAGCGCGCTTTTATCGGGCTATCGAGATCGAGTACGCCGATCAGCCTACCCTTGCTCACGAGTGGCAGAACGATTTCAGATTGAGACGCCGCATCGCAGGCGATATGGCCCGGAAATTCCTCCACATCGGGCACAATCACGGTCTCGCGCGTGGCGGCCGCGGTGCCGCAGACGCCCTTGCCTAACTCGATCCGCACGCAGGCGGGACGGCCCTGGAACGGTCCAAGGACCAGCCCTTCGCCACGCAGGAAATAAAATCCCGACCAGTTGAGATCGGGCAGGCCCATCGCCAGCAGCGAAGCCAGGTTCGCAGCATTGGCGATGGCATCCCGCTCACCGTCAAACAGCCCCTGCGCCATGAGCGCGAGCTCGCGATAGACCTCGGTCTTGGCGCCAACGGGGCGTTCGCCGGTGAAAGTGGTCACTTCTTCTCAGGCTCGAATTTGAGGGCCGCACCGTTCATGCAGAAGCGCAGACCCGTCGGCTTCGGTCCGTCCGGGAACACATGTCCCAGATGTCCGCCGCACGTTGCGCACAGCACCTCGTCGCGAACCATGCCGAGGCTGCGGTCGGACTGTGTCGTCACGGCGCCGTCCTTCGGCTTGTAGAAGCTCGGCCAGCCGGAGCCGCTCTCATACTTCGTCTCAGAACTGTAGAGCGGTGTGCCGCAGCCGGCGCAGACGAATTCTCCGGCGCGCTTCTCGTGGTTCAGCGGGCTTGATCCGGCGGGCTCGGTGCCGTGCCGGCGCAGCACATGATACTGCTGCGGTGTGAGTTCGGACTGCCAGTCCTTGTCGGTTTTGGTTGTTGTCATAATAGTCTCCTTACGCGCCCTAATTCGTTCGGCGGGTCCCGTTCGTTACTGGAACCCGATGACCTGGCGCAGCGTGTCCGTGAGCCTTCCCTTGTTGCCGAACGCCCACGGCGCGCCATAGGCGATGTCGTCCACCCGCCAGCCGCCGGGCGTATTCACCAGATAAACCTTGTCGGTCCATTTTGAAGGGTTCTTCGGGTCGGCATATTCGAGCGCGACGCTGCACTGCGCTGTCTTCGCATCGCCGCTGCAGGCACCGACCGCCACACTGGTCGCCCCCTCGAACATTGAGGTGAACAGATCACCTTCCACCAGCGGCGGCGAATTCTTGTTCGCCTTCGTGAAGCGTTCCTCGGCGGCGGCTCCCTGCCTCAGGAGTCCGTCGAGGGCGGGCGAAAGAAACGGCTCGTATTTCGCAAGATCGCTCGCAGCCGGAATGCCGTCGGACGGATGGAAGGTCTTGTAGACGTCATAGAACCCCGTAGCGGCCGCCTGCATGGTCAGGGTGTCCGCGAAGGCGGCGACAGGCATGACGGCGATCAACAGGGCCGCGATGGCAAGCCGCATCAAGCCCTCATCTTGAGCTGGTCGCGGATCTCGCGGAGCAGCACGATGTCCTCAGGCGTTTCCGGCGTTGTGACCTTGGGCGGCGTCTGCAACCGGTTGATCGCACGGATCACGAGGAACAGGACGAAGGCGACGATCGCGAAGTTGATCAGCGCATTGAGAAAAATGCCGTAGTTCATCGTTACCGCGCCTGCGGCCTGTGCCGCCTTCAGCGAATGGATCGCGCGGTCACCCTTGAGCGTGAGGAAGAAGTCGGAGAAGTCGATGCCGCCCAGGATCAACCCGATCGGCGGCATGAGGATGTCCTTGACCAGCGAGTTGACGATGCCGGTGAACGAGGCGCCGACGATGACGCCGACCGCGAGGTCGATCACGTTGCCGCGCATCACGAATTTCTTGAATTCTTCGAACATGGGCCGCCTCTTTGAATGAAGGCCCAAGGCTATTCCGCGGACGGCGGCTCAACAAGCTTGCCCAGGGACAGCACCCAGATGCCGAGCCAGGCGACGACCAGTCCGGTGACGACGCCCAGCGTGTTCGCGGTCTCATCCCAGACATCGCAATCGCGGCCGACCATGCCCTGGACGATCTCGAGCGTTGCGCCCATCGCGATCAAGGCCATGGCGCACCACAGGGCACTGCGCCGGCCATGAACTGCAATCGTCGCCATCAGCGACAGGCCGAAATAGGCGGTGAAATGGAGTGCCTTGTCCCAGACCTTGTCTTCGAAATTGTCGGCCAGATGCGAGCGGACCAGCTCGCCCCAGGTAACGAGGATAATGGCGGGAACTATCAGCCAAATGACGATCAGGCGAAACCAATGCAGTAAACGCTTGATGTCCATGTCCGCCGGCGGCTGAGGTTCAACGCGTCCTTGTACCCCAAATGCGGCGCGGGCGAGGCGTCAGTCCGTCGCAACGGCCGCAAGTTGCCGCGACTTAATGCTGGGCGGGAGCTTCAGACGGAACGCCAGGCCGAGCGAATCCGACTCGATCGCGAGATCGGCCTTGAGGCCGTCGGCGAGCGAGCGGATCAGTCTGAAGCCAACGCCACCGGGTTTCTTGAGATCGAAGTTCTCCGGCAAGCCGACGCCGTCATCGGCGATCGTCAGCAGCACGCGGCCGTCGGGACCATTGTGACATCCGATGGAGATCGCGACCGGCAGGCCGGTGGGATGCGCATGCTTGGCCGAGTTCATAATCACTTCATTGACCAGCAATCCGATCTGCTGCGCCTGCTCGGGCGTGACGCGACAATCGACGTCGAGACGCTGCATTGGACGCACGCGCCCACCCAGACCCAGCGTTTCCGTCAGATGCGTGCAGCCTTCGATCAGATAACCCGACAGGTCGATCGTATCGGCATCAGGCACCACGGACAGGCGGCGGTGCAGATGAGCGACGCTGACGATCTTGCTTGCTGCCTCGTTAAGCATCGCCGCGACGTCTTCGCGCTTCAGGGTCTCAGGGCCTCTGGCCACGGCGGACGCCTGCATCTTGATCATGCTCAGAAGGACAGAGAGGTGGTTGGAGATCCGGTGATTGGCTTCGCGCAGCAGTTCGAACTCGGCCGATGACGGCGGAACGTGGCCAGTAACTTCGGAAAGACTCATGACGCAACCTCCAGAACGATTTCACCGTCTGCCCATTCCAGTCGGATCGCAAGAATAATATAGTGATTTCAATGACTTAAGTTAGCCATTAACACCTTCAGCGTCCAATGAATAGAAGACGCGGGGAACCCTTTATGCGCTATTGACGTTCTCTTATGAGATTAATAAGAATGAGTAAGTAACTTATGCGTGTTCCGACCGAGGGAGGCGTGCAAATGGCTGATTTAACCCGGGGCGAACGGCTCCAGATCATGCTGACGGGCGAAGAGATCGAGGCCTTGGACAATTGGCGTTTCGCGCGCCGGATGCCGAGTCGCGCGGCAGCCGTGCGGGAACTCCTGAAGCGAGGCCTTTCGGCCGAGGGCTTCATTTCGGCCGAAGCTGGCAGCCATTCGCGCGACTTCGGCGTCATCGGGCCATCGGACGAAAGCCCGACACGCGCCCGGAAGGACGAGAAATAGCGCCTTGCAATAAGGCGGTTCCCCCTTTAAGACGCGCGCTCTTTCGTGAGCAGCCGGGCAGGGCATGCCTTGGCCGCTCGTAAAGCGAACCGGCCCATCCGGGCCAAGGAGACCCGCAAAATGCCCAAGATGAAGACCAAGTCAGGCGCCAAAAAGCGCTTCAAATTCACTGCGAACGGCAAGATCAAGACGCACCAGGTCGGCAAGCGCCATCGCCTGATCTCGAACTCGCCGGCCCGTACGCGCGATCTGCGCGACACGGAAGTGCTGTCACCGTCCGAGACGCGGCGCGTGAAGCGCTGGATGCCCTACGGCGGAGGATTCTGATCCATGTCACGCGCTCCCCGTTCCGTACCCAGCCACGCCCGCCGCAAGAAAGTCTTCAAGCAGGCGAAGGGCTTCTATGGCCGCCGCAAGAACACGATCACCTCGGCCAATGCCGCGGTCGACCGTTCGCTGCAGCACAACTACATCGGCCGCAAGGAGAAGAAGCGTAACTTCCGCGCTCTCTGGATCCAGCGGATCAATGCAGGCTGCCGCCTCTATGGCATCACCTACAGCCGATTTATCAGCGGGCTCGCCAAGGCCGGCATCGAACTCGACCGCAAGGTCCTGTCCGATCTCGCCACGCGCGAACCCGAAGCCTTCAAGGCTCTGGTGGATCAGGCAGCGGCGAACGCACCCTCGCTGGGCTAAGTCGAATTCCCCATCGGAGCTGATCGCCCTTGGCAACCGCCAGGGCGCGTGATTCAAGCCATTCCGATTGAGGAACAGACATGAGCGATATCTCCGCACTCGAAAGCGAGCTTCAAGGCGCGATCGCATCCGCGCCCGATGAAGCCGCGCTCGAAGCCATCCGCGTTGCCGCGCTGGGCAAGAAAGGTTCGATCAGCGAGCTGCTGAAAACGCTCGGCAGTATGACCCCGGATGAGCGCAAGGTGAACGGCCCGGCCTTCAACGGCCTGCGCGACCGCATCGGCGAGGCGATCGCCGCGCGCAAGGCGGCGCTGGGCGACGCGGCGCTGAACGCGCGCCTAGGCAATGAGAAGATCGACGTTTCTCTTCCGCCCCGGCCTGAGTCTACCGGCACGATCCATCCGGTCAGCCAGGTGTTCGACGAAATCACTGCGATCTTCGCCGATCTGGGCTTCGCCATCGCCGAAGGTCCCGATGTCGAAACCGACGACAACAATTTCACGCGGCTGAACATCCCGCCCGATCATCCGGCGCGCCAGATGCAGGACACGTTCTATCTGGCAAAGCAGGCCGACGGCTCGCAGCACATCCTGCGCACGCATACTTCGCCCGTGCAGGTGCGCACGATGATGAAGCAGAAGCCGCCGATCCGCGTCGTCGCGCCGGGCCGCACCTATCGCGTCGACTCCGACGCCACCCACTCGCCGATGTTCCACCAGTTCGAGCTGCTGGTGATCGACGAGGGCATTCATCTCGGTCACCTGAAATGGACGATCGAGGAATTCTGCCGCGCCTTCTTCGAAGTCGACAAGGTCGAGCTGCGCGCGCGGCCGAGCTTCTTCCCGTTCACCGAGCCGTCGGTCGAATGGGATTTGCGCTGCGATCGCTCGGTGCCCAACCAGATCAAGTTCGGCCAGGGCAATGACTGGCTGGAGCTTGGCGGCTCCGGCATGGTCAATCCCAAGGTGCTGGAGATGTGCGGCCTCGATCCCGACAAGTATCAGGGCTTCGCGTTCGGCGGCGGCATCGATCGTCTCGGCATGCTGAAATACGGCATTCCCGATATCCGCTCGTTCTTCGAGTCCGACCTGCGCTGGCTTCGGCATTACGGCTTCGCGGCCCTCGACATGCCGACGCTGGACGGAGGGCTGAGCCGATGAAGTTCACCCTCTCCTGGCTCAAGGCGCCGCTCGACACGGATGCCGACGCGCAGACCATCGCCGACAAGCTGACCTCCATCGGGCTTGAAGTGGAGTCGGTGGAAGATGCCGGCGCGCGGCTGAAGGATTTCATCGTCGCCGAGGTCGTCACCGCCGAGAAGCATCCCAACGCCGACAAGCTGAAACTGTGCATGGTCAATGCCGGCGAGGCGGTGTCGGTGCAGGTCGTGTGCGGTGCACCCAATGCGCGGGTCGGCATCAAGGTCGTGTTCGCGCGGCCGGGCACCGTTATTCCCGTCACCGGCGAGGCGCTCAAGATCGGCACCATCCGCAGCGTGGAATCGCGCGGCATGATGTGTTCGGCGCGCGAGCTTCTGCTCGGCGAAGACCATGACGGCATCATCGAGCTGCCGGCCGATGCGGTTGTGGGTGCGCCTGTTGCGGTCGCGCTCGGGCTTACCGATCCAGTGATCGACGTCAGCATCACGCCCAATCGCGGCGACGCAACGAGCGTCTATGGCATCGCACGCGATCTTGCGGCATCGGGTCTTGGACGCCTGCGCGAAGGCGATCTTTCGCCTGTGCCGGGCAAGTTCGCCTCGCCGATCAAGACCGCCATTGCACCGGGCACTGATACAGCGGCGCCGATGTTCGCGGGGCGTCTGATCCGCGGCGTGAAGAACGGTCCGTCGCCCAAATGGCTGCAGGATTGGCTGAAAGCGGTTGGCCTGCGTCCGATCTCGGCGCTGGTCGACGTGACGAACTTCCTGGCGCTGGATCGCGGGCGTCCGCTGCATGTGTTCGATGCCGCGAAGCTGTCCGGCAATCTTGAAGCGCGCTTTGCCAAAGACGGCGAGCAGCTTCTGGCGCTGGACGGCAAGACCTACCCGCTCGACAGCCAGATGGTCGTCATCGCCGATGCGAAGGCTGCGCGCGGCATCGCCGGCGTGATGGGTGGCGAGGACTCGTCTTGCACCGATGCGACGACAGATGTCTTCATTGAGTCCGCGCTGTTCGATCCGATCTCCGTTTCGCGCACGGGCCGCAAGCTCGGCATCGTGTCGGATGCGCGCTATCGCTTCGAGCGCGGCGTCGATCCGGAGTTTGTGCTGCCGGGTCTCGAACTCGCCACGAAGATGATCATGAACTTCTGCGGTGGCGAGCCGTCCGAAGTTGTCGTCGCGGGCCGCGCGCCGGACTGGAAGCGCACCATCGCCTTCGATCCCGCTTATGTCGCGCAGCTTGGCGGTCTCAATGTTCCCAAGAGCGAGACCATCGACATCCTGAAGCGCCTTGGTTTCGGCGTCGAAGATGGCGCGATCCTCAAGGTTACGCCACCGTCGTGGCGTCCGGACGTCTTCGGCAAGGCTGACCTCGTCGAGGAAGTGGTGCGCATGCATGGCCTCAACAAGGTGCCGTCGGTGCCGCTGTCGCGCGGCGACGCTGTCGCGAAGGCGACGCTGACGCCGGCGCAGCGCCGCACGCGTGCCGTGCGCCGCACGCTGGCCGCGCGTGGCTTCAACGAGACGGTGAGTTTCTCTTTCATCCCGCGCGCGCAGGCGAAGCTGTTCGGTGGCGGCGATGATGCACGGCAACTCGAAAATCCGATTGCTTCGGACCTTGATGCATTGCGGCCCAGCGTTCTCCCATCCTTGCTGGCGGCAGCAAAGCGCAACCAGGCGCGCGGCTTCGACAATCTCATGCTGTTCGAGATCGGCGCCGAGTTCGACAGCGGCATGCCCGAGGCCCAGAAGACGATCGCTGCCGGTATCCGCACCGGCGAAGGCGCGCGGAGCTGGAGCAAGGCAGCGCATCCGGCCGACGCCTTCGACGCAAAGGCCGACATGCTGGCTGTGCTGGAAGCGGCGATGGGCGCGGCCATGACCGCACCTGTGAAACCCGGCGCCGCGGACTGGTACCATCCCGGTCGTTCGGGCGTGCTGTCGCTTGGCCCCAAGATGCTGGCCCAGTTCGGCGAGATTCATCCGCGCATCCTGGCGGCGTTCGACCTGAAAGGCCCGATAGTGGCCTTTGAGGTGATCCTCGACGCCATTCCGGAATCGAAGGCCAAGAGCAAGGCGCGCCCGGTTTTCACACCGTCGCCCTACCAGGCGATCGAGCGCGATTTTGCTTTCCTGGTGGATGCGACTGTGCCGGCCGACGACGTGCTGCGGGCTGCTAAAGGCGCCGAGCGGAACCTGATCGAACAGGCCGTGATCTTCGACGTGTATGAGGGCAAGGGCGTGACCGAGGGCAAGAAATCCCTCGCAGTTTCGGTCCGCATCCAGCCGAAAGACCGCACGTTAACCGATCCGGAGATCGAGGCACTGGTCCAGAAGATCGTGGCGGCAGTGGCAAAGGCGACCGGCGCGGTCCTTCGAACCTAGCCCTGCGCGTCACAATCCGGTCAAATCGCGGGTTGAAGCTTTTGGCTTCGCGGGAGGGACGGATGATCCAGCGCTTTGACCTTGTGATTGTCGGCGGCAGTTTCGCAGGCCTCGCCTGCGCGCGCACAGCAGCTCTGCGCGGCCTGAAGGTCGCCGTGATCGACAGCAAGCCGGAACCCGGCGCGCGTGTCCGCACCACCGGCATCGTCGTCAAGGAAGCGAGCGACGATTTCGACCTGCCCGCGCGGCTGATGCGCAAGGTGCGCGGTGTCCGCCTGTATTCGCCGAATGACCGCTCGGTCGATCTGTCGGCGCCGGGCTATTTCTTCCAGGCGACTGACACGGCCGGTGTGATGCGCTGGATGGCATCCGAAGCCGAGCGGGCGGGCGCAACCCTGCTCTACGGCAACAAGTTCGAGACGGCGGTGGAACACGAGCGCGGTGTATCGCTGCCGTCGCTCGGACTGCACGCGAGCTTCCTGATCGGCGCCGATGGTGCGCGCTCACGGGTCGCCGAGAATTTCGGCTTGAGCCGCAATACGCATTTTCTTGCAGGCCTCGAGATCGAATGCGAGCCTTTGACGGGACTGGACCAGCGCTTCCTCCATTGCTTTGCCGATAGCGCGATCGCGCCCGGCTATATCGCCTGGGTGGTGCCCGGAGTGGATTCGACACAGATCGGTGTCGCGGCACGTAGACCGGATAAGCCGGACCTCGGCGAGCTGTTGCTGCGGTTGAAATCGGTGTGCGACATCCGCGATATCCGTGTCGCGTCGCGGCGCAGCGGCTTGATCCCCGCCGGTGGCACACTAAAGAACCTTGGCACCAACCGTGTGATGCTGGTCGGCGATGCGGCCGGCATGGTCTCCCCGGTCACCGGTGGTGGCATCCACACCGCGCTGCATTTCGGACGCCGGGCAGCGCAGATCACGTCCGACTGGCTGGACGATCGCGGCCCGCATCCGGTGGCGCAGCTTGCGCGTGAGGCGCCGCGCTTCCGCGCTAAGCTGATGCTGCGGCGGCTCCTCGACCTTGCACCGCCCAACACGCTGATCGATGCCCTGTTGATGACATCGCCGATCAAGGCGCTGGCGCAGCGCCTGTACTTCCACTCGCGCAGTGGTTCGGTGGAATCGTTCGAGCAGTGGACAAGGGAATTCGAGAACGGCACGCTCTCCAATGCGCCGCCGGAACTGCCCGGTCCGAAATTGCGCGTGATCTAGCCCTTCATGAATCGACGTGAGCTGCTTGCTGTCCTGATGGCTTCTGCCCTTCCCTTTCCCGCAGACGCCGCAGGCTCCGATATCGCCTGGCTGATCGACGAGATGGTGGCGAAGTACGCCTATCTCCGGGATCGCCACATCGATCTCGCGCGCCTGAGACAGATCTATGTCGCAGAGGAGCAAGCCGCGACGGACGCACGTGCGTTCCTCGGCGTGCTCGAGCACTTCCTCGCGGAATTCCATGATCATCACATCGAGGCGAACACCAACAATAACCGTTCGCCGCAGCTTGTGCCGACAGGAACTGATCTATGGGCGGTGATGCGCGACGGCCGCGCCTTCATCGATCAGGTACGGCCGGACTCTCCGTCATCTCACGCAGGCGTGCGCATCGGTGACGAGGTGCTGACGATCGGCGGCGTGCCAGTGAAAGCCGCCATCGCGGCGCACGCTCCGCGTTGTCTCGTAACGCGCGATCCGGAAGCCGATGACTACACGCTGCGCGTTCTTCTTGCCGGCACGCATGACGCACATCGCGCATTCACCTTGCGTGATCGCAAGATTGATCTGCCCCCCTATGTGGCTCCGAAATCGGATGCATTGGTTACACATCGTATGATCGATGGCATCGGAGTTATCCGGATCGAGAACAGTCTCGGCGAAGACGGCCTAGTCGCCGCGTTCGACAAGACGCTGGCCGATCTCTCACAGGCACGAGCTCTCATTCTTGATCTGCGTGACACGCAAAGCGGCGGCAATACCGAGGTTGCTGAGCCGATCATGGGACGCTTCATCACCGGGCGGCCCGGTTACCAGCGGGTTTTTGATCCCGGGCCGGGCAAGACATTCCCGGAGGATTCCTGGGTGCGCTGGGTTCGGGAGCGTGGGCCGACCGTGCAACAGAAGCTCGCCGTTCTCGTCAACCGCTGGACAGGCAGCATGGGTGAAGGCATGGCGATCGGCTTCGACGGCATGAAGCGCGGCACCGTCGTCGGTACACGCATGGCGGGCCTGTGCGGCGCCACGGATGGTATCACGCTGCCGAACAGTGGCATCGGCGTGCATTTTCCGACCGAGCGCCTCTATCACCTCGACAACACGCCGCGCGAGAAATGGAAGCCGCCGGTACTTGTCGATCTCGCGACAGCAAAGGGCGACGATCCGATCCTGACGCGCGCGTTGGAAGTGCTGAAGGCTTAGGCGGCCAGAAGTTTCGGCACGGCACCGAACTGTTCGGCCATGCGCTGAAACTCCGCGAGCGCCTGCGGATTTGAGCGCTGGTGCCGCTCGGCAAAGATGAATTCGTTCTTCAGCGAATGTTCGAGCCCGACGAACTCCGTCACGCGCACCTTGAAGCCATGCGCTTCGAGATAGAGTCCGCGCATCACATTTGTCAGATGCGCGCCGAATTCGCGGCGCTGGATCGGATGACGCCAGAGCTGCTGCAGCGGACCTTTCACCGTATCGAGCGCCGCCGCGAGCTCTGCCTGGCAACATGGCACGAGCGCGACGAACTTTGCGTCATGCTTCAGCGCGAACAGGATCGCCTCATCCGTCGCCGTGTCGCAGGCGTGCAGCGCCGTGACGACATCGGCCTTGCCACCGGGCAGCACGGCATCCGCGATCGCGCCTTCGACAAAGCGCATGCGATCGAAGCCGCTTTCGTCCGCGATGCGCTTCGAGGTTGCGACGAGATCGGCACGCGCCTCGACGGCATAGACGACACCG
>DASZCC010000332.1:0-2298 GCA_035943485.1 Rhizomicrobium sp.
ATCGCCCGCCCGAACTGCTTGCGGTCTTTGGTGTAGGTGAGCGCCTCGTCGAGCGCGGCCTGCGCCGTTCCGACCGAACAGGCGCCGATGTTGATGCGCCCGCCGTCTAGACCCATCATCGCGATCCGAAACCCTTCGCCCTCCCCGCCGATCCGGTTGGCAATGGGGACCCGGCAATCCTCGAAGATCACCTGGGCTGTCGGCTGGCTGTTCCAGCCCATCTTCTTCTCCGCCTTGCCGAAGGAGAGGCCAGGCATGCCCTTCTCGGCCACCAGACAGGAGATGCCTTTGGGGCCATCCTCACCGGTGCGCACCATGCAGACATAGACGTCCGAGACGCCGGCGCCGGAGATGAAGGCTTTGGTCCCGTTCAGCACATAGTGGTCGCCGTCCTTGACCGCCTTGGTCTTCAGACTAGCGGCATCGGAGCCCGAGCCCGGCTCGGTCAGGCAGTAGCTCGCGATCTTCTCCATCGTGGTCATCTTCGGCAGCAGGCGCTTGCGCTGCTCGTCGTTGCCGAAGCGGTCGATCATCCACGACGCCATGTTGTGGATCGAGATGAAGGCGGCGGTGGAGGTACAGCCGGCCGACAGCTCCTCCATGATGATGGCGGCATCGAGCCGGCTCATCTCCGAGCCTCCGACATCGCTCTTCACATAGATGCCGGCAAAGCCCAGGGCGGCGGCCTCGCGCAGCGTGTCGACCGGAAAGAAGGACTTGGCGTCCCACTCGGAGGCGAAGGGCGCCAGCCGTTCGCGTGCAAAACGCCGGGCCGCGTCCTCGATCGCCCGCTGGTCCTCGGAAAGTTCGAAGTTCATGGATAGCTAGCCGTTAATCGGTTCTGGTGCAGGAATAGCGCGGAACGGCGGACTGCGAAAGCAAGCCGCCTTGCATCGCAGGCCCCGGCTTGGCAAGACAGGCTCCATGACGAACGCCTCTTTTCCCGCCCTTCGTATGCGCCGTTTGCGCCGCCATGACTGGACGCGAAAGCTTGTTGCCGAGAACACGCTGTCGCCATCCGACTTCATCTGGCCGATCTTCATCGTGGACGGCAACAAGAAGCGCGAACCCGTGCCGTCGATGCCGGGTGTAGATCGTCTGTCGGTTGATCTCGTGCCTGCGGCGGCCGAGGAAGCGGCGAAGCTGGGCATTCCTGTCATCGCGCTGTTCCCTTTCACCGAGCCGTCGCTGAAGACGCCGGACGGCAGGGAAGCGACGAACGCCGCGAACCTCGTCTGCCGAGCGACGCGCGCGCTGAAGAAGGCCGTACCGCAGGTTGGTGTGCTGTGCGATGTCGCGCTCGATCCTTACACCAGCCACGGCCATGACGGCGTGATGGACGGTAACAACGAGAATGTCGCCAACGACGCAACGCTCGAGATCCTTGTGCGTCAGGCGCTCGTCCAGGCAGAAGCCGGCTGCGATATCATCGCGCCATCCGACATGATGGACGGCCGCGTCGGTGCGATCCGCGCGGCACTGGAGAAGGCCGGGCATCACGACACCATGATCATGGCTTACGCTGCGAAATACGCCTCGGCCTTCTATGGCCCGTTCCGCGATGCGGTCGGTTCAGCCAAGGCGCTGATCGGCGACAAGCGCACATATCAGATGGATCCTGCGAACGGCGACGAAGCGCTGCGCGAAGTCGCGCTCGACATCGCCGAGGGCGCCGACATGGTGATGGTCAAGCCGGGCATGCCCTATCTCGACCTCGTCCAGCGCGTGAAAACGGCATTCGGCATGCCGACCTTCGCCTATCAGGTGTCGGGCGAGTACTCGATGCTGATGGCGGCCATCGAACGCGGCTGGCTGGAACGCGACCGCGTGATCCTCGAAAGCCTGATGGCCTTCAAGCGCGCGGGTGCCAGCGGCATCCTCACCTATTTCGCACCACACGCGGCCAAGCTGCTGAGCAGCCGCTAGTCCCGCTTGGTCGAGAACAGGCTGCGCAGGATGATCTGCGCCCGTGACGGCAGGACATCGAGACCCGACTTCCGCTGTCCCAAGTCGATCACGTTGCGCAAGATCAGCATCGCCAGGCCATGCACCGCCGCCCAGACCGCAAGGCCCAGCGCATTGTCGTGCAGCGCTTCGCCGATTTCTTGTCCCAGCGCATCAGCAACCGTGCCGAGTTGCGGGAAAGTGTCCCGGTTGGGCAATTGCGGCCCGAACATCAGGCTGGTGACCGCCGGCCGGCGTGCGACGAACCGCATATAGGCTGCGCCTATATTGGCGATCTTGTCGGACTCCGCCCCGGGCAACGCGCCCGCAGTGGTGATATCGGACTTCAGTTCT
>DASZCC010000333.1:0-4126 GCA_035943485.1 Rhizomicrobium sp.
CGTGCGATCGCGGACAGCACATCAGGATTGTTGTGAATCTCCGTGCCCTGCACGGTGGCTTCAGCCTCGGCGAGATTGCTCTGGGCGGCGCGCACGGCGGCCTGCGCACCGGACACGGCATCGCGCGCATGGGAGACTTCCTCGCGCGAGACGGACTCGCCGGCCGATGCGCGGCGGCGCAGATCGCTCTCCGCCTGGCTCAGTGTGACGCGCGCCGCTTCAAGCTGCGCGCGCGCGGTGTTCACCTTCGAGAAATCGGTGCGTGTCGAACGCACGGTGCGAGCCAGATCGGCCTTGGCCGCATCGTACGCGACCTGCGCCTTGATCGGATCGAACTCGATCAGAAGCTGGCCGCGCCGCACGGCCTGCGTGTTGTCGGCATAGAGCCCCAGCACCGAACCGGAGTCGCGGGCTGTGACGGACACGATATCGCCGCTGACATAGGCGTCGTCTGTCGACTGGAAGTGGCTGGCATAGAGGAACCAGTAGAGCGCATAGGCGATGGCGCAGACGAGCACGACGACGCCCAGGATGATCAGCCAGCGCTGGCGGTTGTTCGGGCGATGGGCGCCGGCGGGTGTTGCGTCGCTCATGGGAAAATTCCTGAATTGGAAATCGCTTCTTGCTTTGGCTCAGGCACAAAACCGCCGCCCAGCGCCATGACCAGACTCACGCGTGCCGACGCGAGATCGGAGTCGAGCGACACGGACTGCGTACGGGCGCGGATGACGAGGTCTTCGGAACTCAGCACATTCAGCTGCGGCGACAATCCGCTGCGATAGCGTTCGGTCGCAAAGTCGAAGCTGTCGACGGCAGATTTAAGCGCGGTGGCCTGTTCGCGCGACTGGCCTTCGACGGACTGGATCTGCGTCAGCGCATCGGCGGTCTGCTTCACGGCATTGGTGAGCGCGCCGTTGTAATCGGCGACCGCGGCATCAAGGTCACCCGTGGCGCCGGCGTAGTCAGCGCGGATCTTGCCGGCGTCGAAGATGGGAAGATGGATGGCAGGCCCCGCGCCATATTGGAGCGAGGCGGCGCTGAACAGCGGACTCAATCCGATCGCCGCCCAGCCGGCGGCGCCGACGAGATTGATGTCCGGATAAAACGCCTTGCGCGCCACTTCGCGGCCGGCGAACGCGGCTTCGATGCGGGCCTGAGCCGCAGCGACATCGGCGCGACGGGCCAGAAGATCGGCCGGCAGCGTCTCGGGCAGCGCGAGCGCTTTGGTGTTCAGATGCGGGCGCGGGATGTCATAGGCATCGGCGCCACGGCCGATCAGCACAGCGATCGTGTGCACGGCAAGGTCGCGCGCCGCGCGCGAGGCGACAAGATCCTGACGCGCGAACGCGGCAAGCGCTTGCGACTGGCGCTGCGATGCCGGTGTCTCGAGGCCCGCTGTCACGCGGCCGGCGGTGAGTTTGAGTACGCCTTCCTGCTGGCGCACCGTCTCCTGCGCGACATCGATCAACGCGTAGGCACGATTGAGCGCGATGTAGGCCTGCGTCACCTGACCGGCGAGCAGCAGGCGCGCCGCCGTCGCATCCAGTTCGCGGGCATGCGCGGACGCGCGCAGCTGATCGATCTGCGATTGCTGCTTGCCGAACAGATCGAGCGACCAGGACAGGTTGCTCTGAATGGTGCCGTACCACTGCGTCGTGCCCGCAAAGGGCGGCGGAATAATGTACGACTTGCTGAAGTAGGTGCGCTGGTCCTGTGCATCGAAGGTGAGCTGCGGATAGGTTTCCGCGCGTGCTGCCGAGACAGCCGATTGCGCCGTCCGCACGCGCGCCAGTGCGGCCGCGAGCGAGGGATTGCCGGCCTGGGCCTGCTCAACAAGGGCGTTCAGTTTCGGATCTCCGAACGCCGTCCACCATGTGTCGGAGATCGCGACCGCGGGCGTTGCCGACAGACCCAGCGTTTCCGGCGCGACCTGTGTGTATTGCGGCGTCGTGGTCGGCGCCGAAACGCAACCGGACAGCAGCGCGCCGCAAAGCGCGAATGTCGCTGTCCTTCTCATCGCGCCACCTTGAGTTTGCGCACCGGCTTTGCCCTCTCCTCGGGCGCGGACTCAACCGCCGCCAACATGCGCTGCGTCAGCGCGATCCAGGTGGATATTTCGCTGCGGGTGAAATCTTCAAGGATGCCGTTCCACATATCGACGAGGCGTGGCGTCAATGACGCAGCTACGGCGCGCCCTTCGGCGGTAAGTGACAAGTTGATCACACGGCGGTCCGCCTTGTCGCGGGTGCGCGTGAGAAGATCGCGGCTCTCCAGCTGATCCACCAGCCGTGTGATGGCGCCGGTGTCATGATTCATATGGCGCGCGAGATCGGCACTGGTATTCGCAATGGCGTCACGCAATGCGACGAGGATAACCCATTGGGTGAATGTGATTTCAGCGTCGGCGAATAAATCTTCGGCTATCGGCACGACAAGATTGTGCAACCGGCGGATCAGATAGCCCGGTGCCCTGCGGCAATCGAAATTGTCGACCTTGAAATAGGACTGCGGCACGGCATCTTACCTATTTAGCTGCTTGGGCAGTAATTGTTTGGGCAGTGGCTGTCAATCGAAAACGCCATGCGTCCGGCGCGGGAGGGGTGCGTCTCGCACACCGCGAAGAATGTGCAATGGCCTGACTGCGCACGGGGATTTTGCGCGATGCGTTCGCAATCTCCGCTCTTTACACGCGGCCCGTGTTGATCTGTGATCCCGGAGACGAACGCGTATGCGTAATGTGGGGAGTCCGGCCATGTTCTTCGACTCGATGGCGTTCACGAACATTCATGTACTGATCAGTCTGATCGGAATCGTCGCCGGTTTTGCCGTACTTTACGGCCTGCTGACATCACGGGCGATGCCGGCGGTGACCGCGACGTTCCTTCTGTTTACGGTGTTGACCAGCGCGACGGGATTTCTGTTTCCGCGGCCGCATCTGCTTCCGTCGCACATTGTCGGCATCATCGCGCTCGTGATACTGGCCATTGCGCTTTACGCACTTTATGGCCGGCATCTGCGCGGTGTCTGGCGGCCGGTCTATGTGATCACAGCGGTCATTTCGCTTTATCTGAATATCTTCGTGCTGATCGTGCAGTGCTACATGAAAGTGCCGGCGCTCCATGCGCTCGCGCCCACGGGTAGTGAGCCACCATTCGCGATCACGCAGGGGCTGACGCTCGTCGTCTTTGTCATCCTTGGCTATCTCGCGGTCAGGCGCTTCCATCCTGGTAAGACAACCACGACGCTGGAGTACACGCCGCGATGACAACAACGCTGACGATCAACGGTCAGTCTCACCAGGTCGACGCACCGGCCGACATGCCGCTGCTGTGGGTGCTGCGCGACATCGTGGGCCTCACCGGCACGAAGTTCGGCTGCGGCATCGCGCAATGCGGCGCGTGTACAGTGCATATCGATGGCCAGCCGGTGCGGTCCTGCGTGCTGCCGGTCGGTTCGATCGGCGCCAAGCAGATCACCACCATCGAAGGCATCGGCGTCACGCCCGAAGGCGCGAAAGTGCAGCGCGCGTGGCTTGATCTGGAAGTCGTGCAGTGCGGCTATTGTCAGTCGGGCCAGATCATGTCCGCCGCAGCGCTGATAAAGTCGACGCCGCACCCCGAGGATGCCGACATCGACGCCGCCATGGCGGGCAACATCTGCCGCTGCGGGACGTATGTGCGCATCCGTTCGGCGATCAAGCGCGCGGCACAGGGCTGATCCGATGAGCGACGTTCTCGACCCGCGAACCTCTCGCCGCACAATGCTCAAGACGGCGCTGGGCACCGGCTTCGTGCTGGCCTTCCACATGCCGCTGGCCGAAGCGCAGACCTCGCCGAACGTCGCGCAGGGCACAACCCCTGACACGGCGCCGTTCCAGCCCAACGCCTTCATCCGCATCGATCCGCAAGGCAAGACGACGCTGGTCATGCCGCAGACCGAGATGGGGCAGGGCGTCTACACCTCCATCGCGATGATCATCGCGGAGGAACTGGACGCCGACTGGACGAAGGTCGTCCTCGAAGCGGCGCCGCCGAACGAGAAGCTCTATGCCAACCCGATGCTCTCGGTGCAGGCGACGGGCAATTCCAATTCCATCCGCGCCTTCTGGACGCCGCTGCGCAAGGCA
>DASZCC010000334.1:0-5027 GCA_035943485.1 Rhizomicrobium sp.
AACAAGTCTTCCCCGCCACCGATCCTGTTCCAGTTCGAGGACTACATGGATCCGCCCTTCTTTGCGGATTACGAGAAGACCTACAACGACAAGCCCAGCTACGTCATCTATGCCGACGAAGACGAGGCCTTCGCGAAGATGCGCGCCGGCTACAAGCCCGATGTGATGGGTCCCTGCTATTACGAATTCCCGCGCTGGAAGGAAGCTGGGCTGATCGCGCCGATCGACACGTCCAAGCTCAAGAACTGGGACAAGCTTTCGCCGCTGCTGCGCAACCTGCCGGGAATTTCGGCCGGCCCCGGCAAGGTGTGGTTCGTGCCGCAGTACTGGGGCAATACCTCGATCACCTTCCGCACCGACCTCGCGCCCGAATATGTCAACGCGCCGAGCTGGAACATCCTGTTCGATCCCAAATACAAGGGCCGCGTCGCGGTGATGGATGGTGTCGACGATACCGTCCCGTTCATCGCGCATGTCGCCGGCATCGATGCCTACAACATGACGCCGGCCCAGTACGACCAGCTCAAGGCCAAGCTGCGCGAAGTCGTGAAGCAGTCCCGCATGGTGTCGAGCGACGACACCGCGCTGGCACAGGGTCTCGCCTCGGGCGAGATCGTGGCGGCGATGACGTGGCGCATCACCTACGCGACGCTCCACAAGGAGGGCAAACCGGTCGCCTACATGAACCCGCCGGGCGGCATGTTCACCTATGTCTGCGGCCTGGTGATGCACAAGGATCCGGCGGATGAGGCGAAGGCGCTGGCGCTGATCGATTCCTCGATCTCCGACACCGCTGCGGCCTACACGATCGACCACATAGGCGACGAACCGGCCAACGAAGTCGCGCTCAAGAATGTGGCGGACAAGACGCTGACCAATCTCGGTCTGGATCGCGACGTCGAGACCTTCCTGAAAAGCGGCATCTTCCAGCGCCGCCTCAAGGACAAGGAGAAGATCGTGAACGACTGGACTGAAATAAAATCCGGACTCTGATTTTCAGGGTCGTTTTGAACGGAGTCCATGCGTGCACCCTGCGCGCTTCCGATTTTCGGGCGCCGGACGGAATCCGGGCGTCGAACAGGAAGCGGTTTTTCTTCGTCTCGCCCGGGGGACAACCGGCTTACGAAGGCTGCGGAGATAAACTTCAGACCGCAGTGTCAGACACGCGGCGGCGGGTCTCGCGCATTCATGTCAAAGTCTCCTTTTCCAGGAAATCAGGCACAAAAAAACGGTCCGCGAATATCGCGAACCGTTTATCTGCACCTATGGGGATTTAGCTTAGATGGTGACGGCAGAGACTCGGTTCAAGAGGGAATTGCCAACCGCGTATGCGCCAATCAATGGGTTAGCTTATGGCGCACGCGTTCCGAACGCCTGAAACATCCAAGCGCGGTTACGGCGCCGGATTTTGTCGGCGACCGTCTTGCGTTCATCCGGCGACAGAGTTGCGAAGCTCTCGTTCATAGTCTCAATGAGCTTGGCTTCCAACGCTGCGTCAGCGGTACCAACTGCCTTTAAGGCAGTAGCAAACTTCTCGGGCGAATAATCAGGCGCGTCGAGGGCTGCGACTGCCTTCAGTCTTGCGTCGCCCGATGCCACGCGCAGCGAGCGCAGCTCGGCGGTATGCGAGTCGAGTATTGCCTGAACCTGATCGCGCTTCGCGGGCACTTCATGCATCAGACCGTAGGGCGACAGGATTCCACGCTGAGACGCGAACGGATGCGTCGCGCGCCAGAGCCCGATCGCCACGATCAGGATCAGCGCCGCGTTCAGGCACAGCGAAACGATCAGAAGAACGTTCCGCCGCGGCGGCGGTGTAAAGGTGTCCGCCATTCAACCCTCCCTGACGCTGATGAACGCCGGCGCATCAAGCGAGAGTGCGCTCGCGCCATCGTCTTCGCCCGGAAGCGGCGCGAACACGCCGATGCCAAGACCGATCGCGAGCGACACCGCCAGCGCCGCCACCGGCTGCCACAGCGGCACGCCAGGCCAGATCGAGTCGAGCTGACGCCGCAGCCACGCGCCTGGATTGCGCCCGGACTCGCGGGTGAAGTCGTCGAGGACGCGCGTGCGCAGCGCCGGCGAAATCGCGGGCGGCGGCAGCGCGGCCAGCGCACGGTCGATCAGGTCGTCAGTCTCGTCGCTCACGTTCCGTCCTTCAGGTGACCAAGGCGTGCCTTCAACGTCCTGCGCCCACGGGACAGAAGGGATTCCATGGCTTCAACGGAGATCCCCATGATCTCCGCCGCTTCAATATTGCCGCAGCCCTGCACGTGGCAAAGCTGGATGGCCGCCCGCTGGCGCTCGGGGAGTGCCGCCAGTCCACTCTCGATGTGGCGGGCGATCTCGACGTGCTCGAGCTGGACGGCCGGGTCCGGCGTCTCGTCCGCCACGTCGGCCGCCTCGTCCAGGTTGGCGGTGCGCCGGCGGCGAAGGCGGTCGTAGCACTTGTTCAGCGTGACCCGGTAAAGCCAGGTCTCGAAGCGGGCGCCGCCGGGCTGCCAGCGGCCGGCGTGGGTCCACAGGCGGAGGAAGGCGTCCTGCACGGCGTCTTCGGCCTCGATCTGGTCGGACAGCATCCGCCGCGCCAGCGACAGCATCTTGGGAAGATGGCGCGCCATCAGCGCCTCGGCCGCCGCGCGGTCGCCACGGCCGGCCCGCGCGACCAGATCGGCGTCGGGATCGATGATCATCCTGGCGGCATTGTTTCCGGCGCTCCTGCCCGGTTCAACGCCTGATTGCCGGTTTTCCGTCGCCGAGCGCCTTGTCGACCAGCGCGAGGAGTTTCGCGCGCTCGGCCGCGCGCGTGACATCGAACCTGTCGAAATCGTCACCCTTCAGACGGATGTCGGCGTGGATCTCGCCCTCGCCATGTTCGTGGAAGTGCAGGAAGGCGCGCCCTGCGAGATAGAACACGCCGCGCGACTTCTCCTTCAGCCGCTCACGCCGGCGCAATTGCGCGAGCAACGGCTCGAGACGATCAAGCGCGGATGGACCGGCGTGCTTCATTACTTCGTTTCCGTACTTCGTTTCCGTCATCGCCGGGCTTGTCCCGGCGACCCATACGCTCCGTGCTGCAATTGTGCGTATGGGTGGCCGGGACAAGCCCGGCCATGACGGTAATGGGTTGGTCCGCGCTGATAAACCTCTGCCGCTTTCGCGGGCGGCACAAAAGAAAAAAGCGGAAGCTGTTTCCAGCTTCCGCTCTTTGAAAGAGATCACAAGAGACTGCGCTTACAGAACGCCGCGCTTGTGCTCGCCGACCACGATTCGGCCGGGATTGAACGCCCGTTTGAAGACGTTCATCGCCTTACGGGGCTCAGCGTCGCCGCACATGAATACGTCGAACGCTGCATAGCCCTTCTCCGGCCAGGTGTGGACGGAGATGTGGCTTTCGGCCAGCACCGCGACGCCGGAGATCCCGCCGCCATCGGTGAAGGTATGCAGATGAATATGAAGAAGGGTTGCCCCTGCTTCCTTCACTGCATCGATCAACGCCTGTTCGATACGGTCGCGGTCGCCGAGGCCTTCCGCTTCCCACAGGTCGATGATCAAGTGGCTGCCTGCATAGGTCAGGCCGTTACGCGTAATAAAGTGGTCTTTCTGCTGGTCATCGTTCATCGCAGATGGCGGAGGAACAACAGCACGAACGGTCTTCGCGGAAGTGCGGACGCGGGGCGTCCTTGCTTCTTTGGTCGCCGCAACAAGTTCGAGTCTAGCCATTTCGGGCACCTACCCAGTTAAGAGTTGACACCTGCGCCTTGGCCTTACGGACTTCCGGACGCGTCTCAAGAAGAAAGCGGCGGTGCGGGGTTGCCGCCTCGCCGCTTCGTCCCCTTACGAGGACAGGGGGGAATATATGCACGTGGACCCTTCATGCAAGAATTATTGTCACCCGAACGTCAATTTTTTTCTGACCGACTGCGCGGCGTGACAAACGGCGAGACATCTCGACACCGCGTCACGCGCGCCCTAGAAGGCGCGTCGCTTTCCTAACCACCCGTTAAACTTTTCCGGAGCGAAGCCATGCCGAACACCTTCAAGGAGCGTCTGCACAAGGGCTACGCCCAGTCGATGGAGCTCAAAGGCAAGCCAATTGTCGAGGAAAAGAGCCAATTTCAGCGCATCAAGATCTTCGACAGCGTCGCGAACGGGCGCGTCATGGTGCTCGACGACATCGTCCAGATCACGACGCGCGACGAGAGCGCTTACGCCGAAATGCTGACGCATTTGCCGCTGTTCGAGCACGGCCGCGCACGGAGCGTCATGATCGTGGGCGGCGGCGACCTCTCCATCGCCGACGAGGCGCTTAAGCATAAAGGTGTCAAAGAAGTCGTGCTGGTCGACATCGACGGCCGCGTCGTGGAGCTCTGCAAGAAACATTTCGCCGAGATCAACGCAAAGGCGTTCCGCGACAAGCGCCTCACCGTCGAGATCGCAGACGCCTTCGAGTATCTCGGAAGGCCTGAAAACAAAGGGCGATTCGATCTCATCGTCGCCGACAGGCCCGATCCGGTTGGCCCCGGCAAGGCGCTGTTCGGCGAAACCTTCTACGACCGCGTGCGCAACGCGCTGCGCGCCGGCGGCTTCGCCACGTTCCAGACGGGCGTGCCGTTCTACCAGCCGTGGGAGATCACCGAGGCGCTTCAGGAGCTCGACGAATTCTTCCCGCAGTCGGGCCTCTATCTGACGGTGGTGCCGAGCTACATCGGCGGCTTCATGGCGTTGAGCTGGGCTGCGAAGGGCAAGAAGCTCGGAACTCCCGCCGGCATTCGCAAAGCCGTCGCCGCGTTCAAGCGCTCGCGGATTAAGACGGACTATTACAACGCCGAAATCCACGCCGCGGCCTTCGCGCTGCCGGAATGGATCAAGCGGCTGGTGCCCTGATGGCTCTGCCGACGCCGGACGAACGCGAAGCCGCACTCTATGACAGGCTTCGCGCGCTCGGCATCGGCTGGACGACGTACGAGCATGTGCCCGTCTTCACCGTCGAAGAGGCCGAGCAGCTTTATGACAGCCAGCCCGGC
>DASZCC010000335.1:0-3771 GCA_035943485.1 Rhizomicrobium sp.
GCGTATCGATTCGCGAAGCCGTGGCGACCGCCGCCGCGCGCGATGCGTCCAACGGCGCCGAGTTCGTGCGCCGCGCCGAAGCTGCCTGGGGGGCGCCGGTGCGCGTGCTCTCCGGCCAGGAAGAGGCCCAGCTTGCGGCCGAAGGTGTCATCGCCGGCATTCCAGCGGCCGACGGCCTCGTGGCCGATCTCGGCGGTGGCAGTCTCGACATGGTCAGTGTGCGCGACGGACGGATGGGCGATGCCGCCACGCTGCCGTTCGGACCGCTGCGTCTGATCGATGGCTCCAAGGGCGATCCGGACAAGGCGCGCAAGCTGGTGGACGAGGGTCTCGACCGCACCGATCTGCACGGCCTGAAGGATCGCAGCCTCTATGCCGTCGGCGGCATCTGGCGAAGCTTCGCGCGCGTCGACATGGAGACAACAGGCTATCCGCTCCACGTCCTGCAGGAATACGAGATCCCGCGCTCGCGCGCCCTCAAGCTCTGCAAGGTGCTGGCCGGCCTGTCGCGCAAGTCGGTCGAGAAGATGAAGGTCGTCTCCAAGCGCCGCGCGGAGTCGCTGCCTTTCGGCGCAATCGTGCTGGAGCGCCTGCTGCTGGCCGCCGACATGAAGTCGGTCGTGGTCTCGGCCTATGGTCTGCGCGAGGGATTGCTGTTCGCGCGTCTGTCCAAGGAAGAGCGTGCGCTCGATCCGCTGCTGGATTTCGCTGAAGGCTACAACGCGCGTCAGGCACGCCAACCTGGTCACGCGCTCGAGATGTTCAACTGGATGACGCCGCTGTTCCCCGACGAAACGCCGGAACTGCGCCGTGTTCGCCACGCGGTCGCATTGTTCTCCGACGTCGCGTGGCGCCGTCATCCCGACGATCGCGCATCGGGCGCCTACAGCCAGGTGCTCACCGCGCCATACTCCGGCGCCAGTCATCGGTCGCGCGCACTCATCGCGAGCGCAGTGTTCCACCGCTACACCGGCGATGAGGATTTCCCGCGCGACATCGCGAGCGCGGAACTCCTCAACGACGACGACGAGGAACGTGCGCTGCGCATCGGGCTGGCGTGCCGGCTCGCTTTCGCGCTGTCGGCATCGTCGACCGACCTGCTGCCGCACTATCCATTGCGCGTCACCCCGGCCAAGGTGATCCTCGATGTGCCGCGCCGGCACGAAGCGATCGCAGGCGAGCCGGTGCAGAAGCGCCTGGGCGAATTGGCGGCGGCGTTCGGCCGCAAGGGCGAGATCCAGATCGGATAGGACGCGTCTTTTTGGCCGTACCCGGATAAATCTGGACCAGCGGGAATATTTCGACCCCCGGCCGGGTAAAGGGGTAGAATGCTTGCATTAAGCCCACTGAAGGGTCTTAAAGAGCACGTTTTCCGCGCCGGTCCGGCGACACAGGGCAGGGAGCAAGGAGCATTTCATGGGTGGCCTGAGCCTTTGGCACATAGTGATCCTCGCAGGCGTCGCCATTCTTCTGTTTGGCGGCCGCGGCAAGATCTCCGATCTCATGGGCGACGTCGCCAAGGGCGTCCGCAGCTTCCGCGAGGGTCTGGCTGATCCCAACGAGGCCAAGACGATCAACACGCAGGCCAATCCTGCGCCGACGCCCGCTCCCAACAAGGACCAGACGCCCGTCGGGTAATCGATGCTCGACTTCAGCTGGAGCCACATCCTCATCGTCCTGATCGTGGCCCTCGTCGTGGTGGGGCCCAAGGACCTGCCGCGCATGATGCGCATCGTCGGCCAGTGGATGGGCAAGGCGCGCGCGATGGCCAACGAATTCCGCCGCAGCTTCGACGAGATGGCACGGCAGTCCGAACTCGACGAGCTGCGCAAGGAGATCGAAAACCTCCGCGCCGAGCGCCCTCTCTCAACCGTCGAACGCGATTTGCATCAGTCGATCGTGCCCGACGCAATGAAGTCGGTGACGCCGGCCGCCGCCGCCGACCCGATCGAGGTCGAGCATTCGCCCGAACCGCGCGAGGGCGAGTTCAAGATCGATGATGAGCCGGTGCCGGCCGGGCCGTCGCAGCCATGAACAAGCCGACCGACGCAGACGAAGCCGCGATCGAGGCGACCAAGGCGCCGCTGCTCGAACACCTGATCGAGCTGCGCAAGCGGCTGATCATCTCGATCCTGTCCTTCGTCGTGTGCTTCTTCATCTGCTTCTATTTCGCGAGCCCGATCTACAGCTTCCTGACACGGCCGCTCGCTGCCGCGCTCAAGGGCCAGCCGAACGATCACCTGATCTACACCGCGCTCTACGAGACGTTCTTCACCTATGCCAAGGTCGGCGCGTTCGGCGGCGTGTGTCTCGCCTTTCCGATCATCGCGGCACAGATCTGGATGTTCGTGGCACCCGGCCTCTACAAGCATGAGCGCAACGCGTTCCTGCCATTCCTGCTGGCGACGCCGTTCATGTTCATCCTAGGCGCGGCATTCGTGTTCTACATCATGCTGCCCAATGCGATTCATTTCTTCCTGAGCTATGAGACGCCGGCCAGTTCTGGCGGTCTCGGCATCCAGCTGCAGGCCAAGGTCAGCGAATATCTCGATTTCGTCATGACGCTGATCTTTGCATTCGGCCTGTGCTTCCAGCTGCCGATCCTGCTGGCGCTGCTGGGCCGCGTAGGCATCGTGAGCGCCTCCCAGCTTCGCTCGATGCGCCGCTATGCGATCGTCGGCCTGTTCGCGATCGCGGCCGTGCTCACGCCGCCGGATGTTTTCTCGATGATGAGCCTCGCGGTGCCGCTGGTGCTGCTCTACGAGGTCTCGATCCTGCTGGTCTGGCTGATCGAGCGCGACCGGGCGAAGCAGGACGCGGCCAAGGCGGCCTAGCCGAGATCCATGTCGAGCATGCGCCGGACGCGCGTCTGCAGCATTTTCCCGTCGAAAGGTTTGGCCAGAAAATCGGTAGCGCCAAGTTCGATTGCGCGGCGCACATCGCCTTCGGCGTGACGGGCGGTGAGCACAAGGATCGGAATAAAGATGCTCAGGCCTGCCACCTGCATCGCTTCCAGGACGTCGAAGCCGTCCATTTTCGGCATGCCGATATCCAGCACGACGCCGGCCGGCATCGCATTGCGGATCTTCTCCAGCGCCTCGACGCCGTCGCAGACACCTTCAGTCCGGAAGCCAGCGGCGTCCAGCTGGATCATGATCAGCGAGCGGATCGCTTCGTCGTCTTCGGCAACGACGATGAGGGGTTTCAGATCAGGCGACATGGCGTTGCTCTTTCCCGGCAATGATCGCAGCGGAGGGTACGGTGCAGGTGAACCAGAATGTCGAGCCCTGGCCGGCTTCGGACTCAACACCGATCGTGCCGCCCATTGCCTCGACAATGCCCTTGCAGATGGCCAGGCCCAGGCCCGTGCCGCGATAGCGCCGGCTCGTCGATCCATCAACCTGCGAGAAGCGCTCGAACAGATGATCGGTCAGGTCGGCCGGTATGCCACAGCCTGTGTCGTTGACGGCGCAATGAAGGACGGCGCTGTTGCGACCAACGTCGGCAGTCAGCACGACGGCGACCGAACCGCGATCGGTGAATTTCACGGCATTGCCGACGAGATTCATGAACACCTGGCGAAGGCGCAGCGGATCGACCATCAGAGCAATCCCGTGGATCGAGGAATCCAGCTTGAGCTCAATCCCCTTGGCCGACGCCTGCACAGCCAGCACATCCAGCACGTCGCGTGCGAGTGCCTCGATGTCGGTGGCGACCGGCATGAATTCGATATGCCCAGCTTCCAGCTTCGAGAAGTCGAGAATGTCATTG
>DASZCC010000336.1:0-3344 GCA_035943485.1 Rhizomicrobium sp.
GGTCTCGCTGGCCGCGCCCTATCCGGGCACGTTCCTCTACAAGCAGGCGAAGGAGAATGGCTGGTTCGCATCCGACGTCGATCTGCTGACCGATGACGGCACACAGATCGCGCCGCTGAACTATCCGCATCTCGGGCACACAGAGATTTTCAATTCGGTTGAGGATTTCTACAAGAAGTTCTATTTCCGTCCGTCGAAGATCGCGGAAATCCTGGGCGAGATGCTCACGTCGCGCGACATGCTGGTGCGCCGCCTGCGTGAAGGCGTGGAGTTCTTCCAGTTCCTGCGCACCCGCGAAGACATGATCGTCTCGTAAGCGCTGCGTGAAAGGTCTCATCGTCACCGCTGATGATTTCGGCGCCGCCGTCGAAGTCAATGACGCGGTCGAGGCTGGTCATCGCGACGGCATTCTCACTGCGGCAAGCCTGATGGTGGGTGCGTCCGCGGCCTGCGATGCCGTGGCGCGCGCCAGAGCTAATCCACGGTTGCGTGTCGGACTTCACCTGGTGCTGGTGGACGGGAGGCCGACACTGCCTCCGGACGCAGTGCCCGATCTCGTCGATAAGGACGGCAGATTCCGCGACGACATGGTGCGTGCCGCAGTCAACATGTTCTTCATCCCGCGTGTGCGCGAACAGCTTGAGCACGAGATCGAGGCGCAATTCCACGCCTTTGCCGCGACCGGCCTGCCGCTGGACCATGTCAACACGCACAAGCATTTTCACCTGCATCCGACGATCGCGTCGACGATCCTGCGCGTCGGCGCGAGGCACGGCCTGCGCGCGATCCGCGTGCCGCTGGAGCCGCGCGATGTATTGATCCGTGCCGAGCCGGGAACGAAATTGCCGTCAGCCGCTGTGACCGCGCCTTGGGCAAGAATGTCCCGCGTTCGATTTCGCAGAGCCGGGTTGCGCGTGCCGGACAACGTGTTCGGCATGGCGTGGTCGGGCGCCATGACTGCGGATCGCGTGCGCCGGTTGATCGAGAATCTACCGGAAGGCCTGAATGAGATTTACCTGCACCCAGCGACAGGTGATTACATCGGCTCAGCGCCTGGTTACCGCTACGCTGATGAGCTGGCAGCGCTCACCGCACCGCGCGTGGTGGAAGCCTTCCGCAATTCCAGCATCGCTAAAGGCGGCTTCGCGGATTTCTGATCAGCGTGGTTGTTTGAGTTGATTTGCAGTACAACCTTCAGATGAACGCGATGCCGGAATTGGAATCGATTGTCCCGCCCGAAGAGATGGAGGCCTTTTTGGCTGCCGTTGACGAGGGCATTGCCGATGGCAAAGCAGGCCGTACCGTTCCGTATGAGTTGGTTCGGAAATGGTTGTTGTCCTGGGGTACTGACAAGGAGCTGCCACCGCCTGAATGTCCGTAAGATTCACGCGGCAAGCGTTGCGTGATCTGATTGCCATCCAGAGCTATATCGCTATCGATCGACCTATCGCCGCAGCGCGTTTTGCTGCGCGCCTCATCCTTGCCTGCGACGGCCTGACACTATTTCCGCGTCGTGGCCGCTTAGGAATTCGATCGGGGACCCGTGAACTTACGGCCATCTGGCCCTATCTGATTGCCTACAGGATTTTGGCTGACGAGACGGTGGAAATTGAGACGATCTGGCATGGCGCCCGGAACCGCGGCGGCTAAAACCTTTACGTGTCCCGGCCGCGTCTGCTATGGCCCGGAATAACCGGCCCAATTCCGAAATTTAGTTGCGTGCACTAGGATAGGACCATGAGCGCACTGACCTTTCCCGAGATTTCCGGCACCGGACCAGCCGTGGCCGATGGCCCGATCCGCTGGGGTTCCGAGGCCCACAAGCGCCTGTTCTGCAAGACGCTGTTGGACACCTTCAATCCCTATCGTCCGGCTGTGATCGACTGGCCCAAGCTCGATGACGAGGCCAAGGCCCGCATCACGGCGCTGCCGATCTGGGACATCGCGGTGCAGACCGAGAACCGCGCCAGCCTGAACGTGTGCACCTACGCCGAAGGCGTCAGCGATCCGTTGCTGCGCAAGGCTGTCGAGCTCAACGGTTTCGAAGAGCGCCGCCATCGCTATGTGCTGTCGAATCTGGTTGAGGCCTATGGCATTACGCTGGCGCCCGAGCCGGCCTATCCGCGACCGAAGGATCCCGAGTGGGCCTTCATGGTCACCGGCTACAGCGAGTGCATCGACAGCTTCTTCGCGTTCGGCCTGTTCCAGACGGCGAAGCAGTCCGGCTTCTTTCCCGCCGAACTCGTCGATACGTTCGAACCGGTGGTGCATGAAGAAGGCCGCCACATCCTGTTCTTCGTGAACTGGGTCGCCTGGCATCGCCGCAACATGCCGCTGTGGCGCCGCCCCTGGTTCGAGCTCAAGGTGCTGGCGGTGTGGGCGTTCCTGGTGTGGGAGCGCATCGGCATCGCGTCGGATGTCAGCCACGGCCAGCAGGACAACAACTTCACCGTAAACGGCGCGAGTCAGCTCAGCGATGGCGAGATCGATGTCTTCAAGCTGATAGATACCTGCCTCGTTGAGAATGATCGCCGCCTCGGCATTTACGACCAGCGGCTGAAGCGTCCTCGCTTTGTGCCGTTCATGATCCGCACCTTCCGCCGCTTCGTTGGGCCGAAGCGCATGGCTGCGTTGGCCGGATGAAGTATGGCGTCATTGCCGCCGCCATCGTTGGACTCGCGCTCGCGGTCTGGCTGATCCTCCATGCCGGCATCGGCCAGATCTGGAGCACTATCGCCAGCGTTGGCCCGGGTGGTTTCGTCCTGCTGTGCGCCTATGGCCTTTGCGTCGTGTCCCTCATGGGAGTGGGCTGGTATGTCCTGATCCCCAACCACACGCCCCGCGATCTCGCCACGTTCATCATGGCACGTCAGACGCGTGACAGCGCCGGCGATGTCCTGCCGTTCTCACAGCTGGGCGGAATCGTCGTCGGTGCGCGCGCCGCGATCCTGCGCGGCATTAGCCCGCCGCTCGCTTTCGCATCGGCCATCACCGACGTGACAACCGAGCTGATGGCGCAGATCGCGTTCATCCTGATTGGAAGCGCGCTCTGTATTGCGCAGCTGCGTGCCTCGGAATCGACTGCGCCCTATGTTGACGGCCTGATTCTTGGAACGCTGCTTCTGGTGCCCGGCCTTGCGGCGTTTGTGGTGCTACAACAGCGAGGCAGCGATCTCGCCCGGCGCATTGCGGGCCGCTTTCTGCCCAAGGCGGTCGAGCACACAGTCGCCTTTTCCGAACAGATGCGTGCGATGTACGAATCGCCTGCGCGCCTCGCGCTGTCGTCCACGATTCATCTGATGTCATGGGTGGCGAGCGCCGGGTTCATATGGCTGTCGGTCAGG
>DASZCC010000337.1:0-4277 GCA_035943485.1 Rhizomicrobium sp.
TTCGCAATCCGGCTGGGGCGCAGCGCTGGTCGACGAGTATCACCAGCGCAGCCGCGTCTATGGCTGGATCCAGGCCGTGGCGGTGGTCGGTGCGATCGGCGTGCTGCTGGTGCCGAGCCTGCTGCCCGCGTTCTGGAAAGCCATCCCCTACAAGGGCGTGCCGTTGATGGGCGCGTTCGTGATCGCGACCGTTTTGTTCGGCGTCGGCCTTACCGTGTTCTTCGCGCCCGAGCCTGAGAAGGCGCGCGAGGCCGAGCGCTTCGGCATGCGCGACTACCTTCCGCTGATCAAACGGCCGGAGATGATACGCCTGATCTGCGCCGACCTGTTCTGCACACTCGGGCCCGCGATCACCGCACCGCTATATCTGTTCTTCTTCGAGCAGGCGCGCGGCTACACACCGGCGCAGGCGAACTACCTGCTGCTGATCTACATCGTGTCCGGACTTGTGGCGCCGTCGGTTTGGTCGTGGGTGGCACGCCGCTTCGGCAAGCACCAGACGATCCGCATTGCGAGCGTGCTGTATGTCATCGCGCAGTCGACGCTGGTTTCGCTGCCGTCGGCGCGTCCGCTCGCCATGTCGTTCGCGATGTTCTCGGTCGGCTTCATTGCCAGCGCCTTTGCGTTCCTTGTGCGTGCCATGATCGCCGACGTCGCCGACCAGGTGCGGCTGGAGACCGGCAAGGACCGCACCGCGATGCTTTACGCATTTGTGACAAGCACTAACAAGATCGGCTCCACGCTGTCGGTCGGTGTCGCCTATGTGATCCTGCCGCTGTTCGGCTTTGTCGCGAAGGAAGGCGTGGCGAACACACCGGATGCGATCTGGGGCCTGAAAGCCTGCTATCTGCTGCCGCCGGTGATCTGTGTGCTGATCGGCGGTCTGGCGATGTGGGGCTACAAGCTGGACGAGAAGAAGCACAGCGGCATTCGCCTGGCGCTTTCGGCGCGCGATGCCGCAATGGGATCGCATGATGCGCTGACAAGCATGACAGGCGCGGAACCGGGCGTTCTCAACGCGGGCGAGTAGATGGGCACGCACCCGCCTTAATCAAGGTTTGTGATTGCAATGATTTCTGTTGCGCCTGTCGCACGAACCCGTGTGAACTGCGTGTAAGAAAAGCCCGTCAGAGGCCTTCAGGGAGAATTGCGCATGGAAGCCGCCGCACCGGCCACGAAAAGACTGCCGGCCCGCCTTCTCGCACCGTTTTCCAGCGCGTCGATGTCCGTATCGGCTCTCAGCATTCCGCTTACGGTGTATCTGCCCAACTATTACGCGAGTCACATCGGTCTCTCGCTCGCAACGGTGGGTGCCGCGTTCAGCCTCGTCCGCCTGATCGACATCGCGCTCGATCCGCTGATCGGCGTCGCGATCAACGCGACCAACACACCGTTCGGCCGCTTCCGTCCCTGGATGATCGCCGGCGCGCCGCTACTCATGTTCGCGACTTACATGATCTTCATGGCGGTGCCGGGCGTGTCGCTCGCCTATCTCGTGACATGGCTGCTCGTGCTCTATGCCGGCTTCTCGATGCTCACACTCGGCCACTCCGCCTGGGCCGCGGCGCTCGTGCCTGAGTACCACCAGCGCAGCCGGGTCTATGGCTGGATGCAGGCGGTCGGGGTGATCGCGATCGTCATCGTGCTCGCGCTGCCGGTGATACTCGCGGTCGGCTGGCACAAGACGACGGCGCAGGGCGTGCAGGCGATGGGCTGGTTCATCATCGCTGTCACACCGCTCACCATCGGCTTGTGTCTGCTTGCCGTCGGCGAACCGCGGCAGTCTGAGACCGCCAACCGCGTCACGCTCAAGGACTACTGGACGATGATCGCGCGGCCGTCGCTGCTGCGCATCCTCGCCGCCGACCTGTTCCTGGCTCTGGGTCCGGCGATCACCGCCGCGCTCTATCTCTTCTTCTTCACCCAGGCACTGGGCTTCACCCGCACCCAGACGACGTCGCTGCTTCTGATCTACATCGCCGCCGGTCTTGTCGGCGCGCCGACCTGGGCTGCCGTCGCGCGCCGGATCGGCAAGCACTGGGCCGTCGTCGCTGGATGCATACTCTACGGCTTCGCCCAGGCGCTGGTCTTTATGCTTCCGCACGGCAATATGAGCCTGATGATCCCGGGCATGTTCTTCGCCGGCTTCGTCGTCAGCTGCTTCACCTTCCTGATCCGCGCCATGATCGCCGATGTCAGCGACGAGGTGCGCCTGGACATCGGCAAGGACCGTTCGGCGCTGCTCTACGGCCTCATCACCTCCACGTCGAAAGTGGGCTCCGCTCTAGCCGTCGTCGTCACCTTCCCGATCATCGAGTACTTCGGCTTCAATCCGAAGGAAGGCGTCATCAACACCGGTGTGCCGCTCGACGCGCTGATCGCCTGTTACGTCGTCGTGCCTGTGCTCACGATGTTCGTCGGCGCTTATGCGATGTGGGGCTACAAGCTCGACGCGAACCGCCATGACGGCATCCGCGCCGAACTGGCCACACGCGATGCTGCGGACGATATCGAACGCGAGGCGATCGCCGGGGTCGCGGGTGTGGCGGGCAGCGTCGGGGGAACGGCGCCGTTGTTGAATCCGGGGGAGTAGGTGAGTGGTGAGTGGTGAGTGGTGAGCGAAAAACCACTACTCACCACTACTCACCACTACTCACCACTCCCCACTTCACTCACTTTGGCCTGAACCCATCAATCAGCACGCGAAACGCTTCGCTGCTGATGCGGTCGAAGTCGTATTCCTCGCCGAGCTTGCCGGCGAGCTTGAGCACCACGGCGCCATGCAGCGACGCCCAGAACACATGGCCCATCAGATCCGGATCGCCCACCAGCACGCCTTCGTCGACCAGCGCGCGGATATATTGCGTCATCGTCTTGCGCGCCCGCACATTGGCGGCGACCAGTTCAGGATAGAGGGCCTCGTCCGGCTGCGAGAGATCGAACATCAGGCGATAGGCAGCAGGCTCTCCGAACGCAAAGCCAACGTAGGCACCGTAAACAGCCGAGGCGCGAGCCGCCGCGGGACCCTCGCTCCGGAACGCCCCTTCGAGCGCTTCCGCGAAACGGTTGAACGCACGCGCGCGTACAGCCGCAAGGATTTCGTCCTTATCCTTGAAGTAGCGATACGGCGTCATAGCGCTGATGCCGAGCTGGGACGCCAGTTCGCGCATGGTGAAGCCTTCGCGGCCCCTGGTGTCGAACAGCTTGGTTGCCGCCTCACAAAGACGCTCGCGGAAGTCGGCGACGTCTGACTGGCTCAATACCCTAGGCAATGAGAATCCCTCTCAAAGGTAACTGTTGCAAAGCCGAAACCCTTATGCGATAAATTTACAGGGTAAATTATCACAAGCAAGGGAGGTCACCATGAATGCTCCGGTCCGGCTCAATCCATATCTCTCCGGCAATTTTGCTCCGATCGCGCAGGAAGACGATTTCAAAGACCTCCGCATCACCGGAGAAATTCCCAAGAATCTGAGCGGCGCGTTCTATCGCAACGGTCCCAACCCGCAGTTCACGCCGCGCGACCCGAACCATCACTGGTTCGCGGGCGACGGCATGCTGCACGGCTTCTTCGTCGACAGCGGCAAGGTGTCCTACCGCAACCGCTACGTTCACACGCCGAAATACGAGCTTGAGCATGCGGCGGGCAAATCGCTGTTCGGCACCTTCGGCAATCCGCTGACGACCGATCCGTCCGTCGTCGGAAAGGAAAGCGGCGTCGCGAACACCAATGTCGTGTGGCATGGCGGCAAGCTGCTTGCACTCGAGGAAGGCCACCAGCCGTTCGAGCTTGATCCCATCACGCTGGAGTCGCGCGGCTATGTCCCGATCGCCGGCAAGGCGGGCCGCTTCACGGCGCATCCGAAGATGGATCCCGAAACGGGCGAGATGGTGTTCTTCGGCTATGGCGTCGGCGCGATGCCGCTGTCGGCCGGCATGGCCTATGGCGTGGCCGACGCGCAGGGCAACACGACGCGGCTCGATCTGTTTCAGGCGCCGTTCGCCAGCATGGTCCATGATTTCTGCGTGACGCAGAACCATGTGCTGTTCCCGATCCTGCCGCTGACCGCTAGTATCGAACGCGCGATGAGCGGCAAGCCGCCCTTCGCATGGGAACCGGAAGCGGGTTCGCGCATCGGCCTGATGTCGCGCAAGGCGGGCGTCGAGACGATCCGCTGGCTGACCACCGACCCCTGCTACGTCTTCCATCCGATGAACGCGTGGGAATAGGGCGACAAGCTCTATGCCGACGTCGCGCAATACGAAGTCGCGCCGCT
>DASZCC010000338.1:0-14344 GCA_035943485.1 Rhizomicrobium sp.
GGCTTCGCTATAATGCTCCATGGCTCGTCCTCCTCACGATGAGGAAAGGCTCAATACCACGAGCAACCCTCGTTCCGCGTGACCGCGAGGGCGAGCCACCTCACCGCAGACAAACATCCGGTCTTACTCACGACAGAGGCATCCAGTTCGAAGTCTCGATATTTCTGGTTATAGCTACGGTCGGATTGTCAGGTCGGACGGCTTCTCGAATAATATTGTCAGAACTTGTAGGGAACGTGAGTATGTCCTTGCGCGAGACAGCCGTTCAGAAAGTTGTATCCGCTCCGATGATTCAGGTCGAGGTGCTCGGCATGGATGCCATCGATACAATATTGCTCGACGAAATTCCTTCTATTTCCCGGTGTGTTCCGAGGGTGGCTCAAAGTGTAGTGAGTATGTCTATGATCGGGCTCGCTTGGACGTATCTTTGGGTCGATTTCCCGATCGCTGCGCTGATTTTTTCGGGGGCGCTCGGATGCGGAACTCCCATGTATTTCATCGAGCGGCGAAATTTACGGGAGGTAGGACGGCGGCGCGCCGCCATCCTGCGGCGTCTCTACGAAGCCTTAACCACGCTGTCTCGTGGTATGAAAGACTTGAAAATCAATTATCGTCGAAAAGAGTATTTTCTCACTGAAAAATTATTTCCGCTCTCGGCCGGACTGAAACGCGAAACATTTCTCGTAGATACGATAAACACTTTCGTTATTTCTTGTGGCTTGGCGCTAGCATTTCTTGTCATATCGACATTGATTTTCTTCTCGGACCAATTGGGTTTGAGTGACGGGTTTCGGCCATCGGTCGTTATCTTGTATCTCGTGGCACCGCTGGACTCGTTTCTGAGTTCCGTGGGCGAGGTCTTCGAGGGCTCGAAAAGTCTGGGGCGCATCCAAGAAATATTGGCGAAGCTCGACGCGGAGCCAGAAGGGTACGCCGAACGGGGGGAGATACCCGCCGCTTTCGATGAAATCTCCTTCGAAGATTTGACGTTTCGGTATCAGGGCGAAGGTGGGGCGGCATTCGCTCTGGGCCCCGTGTCGATGTCGCTGAAGTCTGGCGAGGTTGTCTTTCTTACGGGCGGAAACGGTAGCGGGAAAACGACCTTGTTCAAAATATTGTGCGGACTATACAGCGCCACCAGTGGCGCGATATCCGTCGACGGCACGCGCTTGAAATCCGGAGAGATTGGGTTCCTGCGATCAAATTCCACCGTCATATTTGACGATGACTATCTATTTCAAGATATTGCCACTCCGTCTCGCGAAGATGACTTGGAACGGGCGCGTGACGATATCGAGATTCTTTTGACCGATGGTGTCGTGTCGGTCGACAATAATCAATTGTCCCGGGTAAAATTGTCAAAGGGACAGAAAAAGAGAGTGGCATTATTGAACGCCTACGTCGACAACAAGAAGATATTCCTTTTCGATGAATGGGCCGCGGACCAAGATCCGCAGTACAGGCGAAAGTTTTATAAGGAGATTTTGCCCGAGCTCCGGCGCCGAGGCAAGGCGGTCATAGCCATTACTCACGATGATGAATTCTTCCGCGAGGCAGATCAGGTAGTGGAAATGAGGGGAGGAATGATATGCAACATCAAACGTACGACTGGCGCCCTCGACAGACCCAAGCCATCTCGCTAACGAGCATCATGGGGCACGAACATAGTTATGAATCGGTGGACGTGGTTGGCGCTCCGGACTTCGATCCATTTTCTGAGATGTTCCCTGCAAGGGTTGGAAGTGGCGCGGTTCCGATTGCGGAGGCCATGTTTCCTCTGCTTCCCATCGAAGAGGAAATAGTCACTCGGGCATCTATGAAACGGCGCATCGAGTTCTCCGCGGGACGCTACTGTGCGCGTCTTGCGATGGCACGCCTCGGCCACTCCGAATGGCCGGTCCGAAGAAGGCAAGATAGGGTTCCTATCTGGCCGCCGGGCCTTGTCGGAAGCATAACCCATACGGCCGACTATTGTGCTGCGGTAGTTGCTTCACGCGATGACTTTGGAGCTTTGGGAATCGATGTCGAACAAGTCGGCGCTGTTCCCTCCGACCTCGCCGAACAGATCCTTCGCAGAGAGGAGTTCGTCCCGGATTGCAGGCCCTATCTAGGAGATATTGGAGCTGATTGGTTAACCTTGCATTTTTGCCTCAAAGAGGCTGCTTACAAAGCATTTTATACAATATTCGAACAGATCATTGAGTTCAGCGACATGTTGATCGATCTCGACGTCGATCGAATGATCTTCGTCGCTTCGGTACCAGCAATACGCGGACCGAGTAAATTCGACGGTAAGTTCATGGTTAAAAATGGAAAGATCTTTGCCGCTAGCTGGAAATTGAGCGATTGACGGGAGATCGCGTGAGAATGTCCGAAGACCTGACGGTCCGGGATGTTTCGAGTTCGGCTTGACTCGTTCGAGTCTGGTTGTGGCATCGGCGCCGCAGTCGCCAGTCGCCAGTCGCCAGTCGATCGCCGTCGCTAGTCGGGTGAAGATGTCGACGTCAGCCGAACACAAGGATGGCGATCTCGACCTTGGCCTTGCCTTGGTGCCGTCCTCCTTGGCCTTGCGCGCCTTTGCCCGCTTCGGCGTCCAGCGCGCGTCGGGGTCCTTCTGCACGAGCTTGGCAGGCTGGGCCGTAAGACCGGATGTTTGTCTGCGGTGAGGTGGCTCGCCCTCGCGGTCACGCGGAACGAGGGTTGCTCGTGGTATTGAGCCTTTCCTCATCGTGAGGAGGACGAGCCATGGAGCATTATAGCGAAGCCTATGTCGGATTGGACGTTTCGAAATCTCGGAACGCGGTCGCTGTCGCGGAGGGCGGTCGGGAAGGCGAACTCCGTTATCTGGGTGAAATTGACAATACGCCTGAGGCGACACGCAAACTCGCGGCGAAGCTTGCGGCAAAATATGAGCGACTGCAGTTTTGCTATGAAGCCGGTCCGACCGGCTATGGGCTGCATCGCTGGCTGACCGATCTCGGGCATGCCTGCATGGTGGTGGCGCCCTCGCTCATTCCACAGCGGCCAGGCGATCGGGTTAAGACAAACCGGCGCGACGCGGAAGGGCTCGCCAAGCTATTGCGCGCTGGAGAGTTGACGGCGGTCTGGGTTCCGAACGGCGCGCACGAAGCAATTCGCGATCTGGTGCGGGCTCGTTCTGCGGTGGTGCGCGACGTCCGTGGCAAGCGCCAGCAGGTCACGTCCTTTCTGCTGCGCCATGGCCGCAGCTACCCTGGCAAGACCGCTTGGGGCGCCCGACATCAGCGCTGGCTATCTGAGCAGGCTATGCCGCACCGCGCCCAGCAGGTAACGCTCGCCGAAGCGATCGGAGCGGTACGTGATGCGGAGGAACGTCAGAAGCGGCTTGAGCAATATCTGTCGGAGGCGGCCGGGGAGTGGTCGCTCGGGCCGGTGGTCGATGCTTTGCAGGCAATGCGAGGAATCCGTTTCGTATCGGCCGTCACCTTTATGGCCGAGGTGGGCGATCTCTCTCGGTTCAGCACCCCACGGCAGTTGATGGGATATCTCGGGCTTGTGCCGTCCGAACGCTCGACCGGCGATAGCGTCAAGCGCGGTGGGATCACCAAGGCCGGGAACGCGGCTGCGCGAACGATGCTGGTCGAGAGCGCCTGGTCCTACAAGCACGCTCCTCGGGTCGGCGCCCAGAAACGCTACGTCATCGAGAAGCTGTCCAAGCCTGTCGTCGACATTGCATGGAAGGCTCAATCGCGCCTCTGCCGTCGGCACCGGACGCTGACCCAAGCAGGCAAGCGCAGTGTCGTCGTCAACACGGCCATCGCTCGCGAGATGGCCGGCTTCATGTGGGCGATCGCCGTAAGCATGCGGCGTAGGCCGCCGTCGCACCGGTCTGTCTGGTTAACGGTTAAGCCTCGTCGGGCTTTTTGTCCTTCGGTTTGGTGGTCGCGGCGAGGACTTGGCGGCGTTGTTCGATGATCCAGGGGGCGGCCTTGTGGAGTTCGACCAGCTCTTTGAGGTTATCGATGCCGTGGTCGGTGAACGCCATCACTCCGTGTTCGCCGACGCCGACGACCCATAGCTGGCCGTCTTCGGTGTCCATGTCATCGGCGACGTCCCACAGCCAGTCCTCGTCTTCGCCGAGCATCTCGGCGACATGGCTGATGGTGAACACGTGGCTGACTTTGTTGACGTGCCCCATCACGCCGCCTGTGTCGCAAGGCCTTGCTGTCGAGCCGTCTTCCAGTTCCAGGGTAGCAACTCGTCGAGGCGGTGAACCGGATGCGTGGCGATGCGGGCGAGCACATCGGCGAGCCATGCCTGGGGATCGACGTCGTTCATCTTGGCGCTGACGATGAGGCTATACATGGCGGCAGCTCGTTGGCCGCCACGGTCGGAGCCGCAGAACAGCCACGACTTTCTGCCCAATGCGATGCCGCGCAGCGCGCGTTCGGCGGCGTTGTTCGAGAGGCAGACGCGGCCATCGTCGAGGAAGCGCGTGAAGGAACTCCAGCGCTTGAACATGTAGTTCATGGCCTTGGCCAGATCGTGACCACGGGAGAGCTTGGCGCACTGCTCATGCATATAGGCGTCCAGATCGGCAACCAGCGGCGCGCTCTGCGCCTGGCGGACAGCCTTCCGGTGGTCGGCGCTGTGGCCATGGATTGACCGCTCGATTGCAAACAGGGCGTCGATGCGACGCACGACCTCCATCGCGATCGGTGAGAGGGCGATCTCCTTCTTCCCGGCAGCCTTGCGCCGCGCATTCTCCTCAAGGTCCGCCATGGCGAAGAACGGGCGCCGGGCATGGACCCAGCAGGCCGCTTCCGCGATCGGCCCAGGATTCCGTTGAGGCTCATAGAGCTTGGTGTAGCCGCCGAAGGCGTCGGCCTGCAGGATGCCGCCATACTTGGCCAGATGCGCCTGCGGATGCTCGCCCTTTCGATCGCGCGAGTAATAGAACATCGCCGCCGGCGGATCCGAGCCACCGAACGGCCGGTCGTCTTTCACATAGACCCAGCATCGCGCGACATCGCACTTGCCCAAGGCCAGCACGGGCACGGTGGTGTCGTCGCCATGGAGCCGTTCGGCCGCCATGACGTGGGCCTCGACCCGCCGCAGCAGCGGAGCAAGTGCTGTACAGCTCGATCCCATGGCGTCGGCCGCCGTCGATAGGCTGATCGGAACCCCCTCCAGCGCGTAGCGCTCGGTCTGCCGGTTCAGCGGCTGATGCTGGCCGAACTTCTCATAGAGGATCATGGCCAGCAGGCCAGGTCCCGCCCAGCCCCGTGGGATCACGTGGAACGGCGCCGGCGCCTGACTGATCTTCTCGCAATCCCGGCAGGTGAACTTTTCCCGCACTGTTTCGATCACCTTCCACTGGCGCGGGATCACCTCCAGGGTCCGGGTCACGTCCTCGCCCAGCTTGCGCAGCCGCGTGCCGCCGCAGCAGTCGCAGGCCACCGGCGGATCGATCACCACGCGCTCGCGCGGCAGATGCTCGGGGAAGGTGTTTCGGTCGGGACGCTTGCGGGTGAAGCCCGCCACAGTCGTGGCCTTGGCGACCGCGATTTCAGCGGCGAGTTCGTCCTCGGTGGCGCCCGCTTCCAGCTCTTCGAACTGCAGCGCCAGCTGATCGATGAGCCGGGCCGAACGCTCCGAGCGAGGACCGTAGATCTGCTGTTCGAGCTTGGCGATCCGCAGCTTCTGGTGCGCGATCAAGGCCGCGTCTTCGGACGCTTTAGCCTGTGCCACAGCCAAGTGCGCATCCGCCTCCAGCCGTTGCACGCGCTCGATTACCAGCGCCGCTTTCAGCGCATCGAGGTCGTCCGGCAGGGCTGCAAGATCGGCGTCCATGACCAGAAGTGAATCATGAATCCGGCCCGTTCGCTTCTGGAAAATGAAGCCGACCGGCAGAGCCGGCCGGGTTCGTTTGGACAGTTTGAGCCGGGAGATAAGTGGATCGTCTGCCGGTTACCGTCACGCTATGCCATTTGTGGGCCTCACGCAGGGAGGGCGTAGCCCGACCGGAGAGAGGCCCACAAATGGCGGCAAAAATCATGCTGCCGCCGCCAGCGGCAGATTGTCAAAATACGTCCGGTCGGGCGTCTGCCCGCCATGTCTCGAATGTGGCCTCTTGCCGTTGTAAAAGTCGAGATATCGGCCGATCGAGGCACGCGCTTCACCGACGCTGGGATAGGCTTTGAGATAGACCTCTTCGTACTTCACCGACCGCCACAGCCGCTCGACGAAGACGTTGTCGCGCCAGGCGCCCTTGCCGTCCATGCTGATGGCGATGCCGTTGTCCTTCAATAACCCGATGAAGGGCGCGCTGGTGAACTGGCTGCCTTGATCTGTATTGAAGATCTCGGGCTTGCCGTGCTTGGCCAGCGCCTCCTCGACCGCTTCCAGGCAGAAATCCACCTCCATGGTGATCGACACCCGCCAGGACAGCACTCGGCGGCTCCACCAGTCGAGTACGGCAGCCAGATAGACGAAGCCACGCGCCATCGGGATGTACGTAATGTCCATCGCCCAGACCTGGTTCGGGCGCTCGACGACCAGGCCGCGCAGCAGGTACGGATGGATCTTGTGGCCCGGCGCCGGCTTCGACGTGTTCGGTCGTCGGTACAGCGCCTCGATGCCCATGCGCCGCATCAGGGTGATGACGCGATCCCGGCCGATCTGGACGCCTTCGGCTCGCAGAAAATCGCGCAACATCCGGCTGCCGGCGAACGGGAATTCCAGATGCAGTTCGTCGATCCGCCGCATGATCGCCAGATCGGGCGCCGAAACCGGACGCGGCAGGTAATAGACGCTGCTCCGGCTCAGCCGAAGCAAACGAGCCTGCCGCTGAACCGGCAGATCATGGTCGCGGTCGATCATCGCTTTCCGCTCAGCATGCCGGCCTTGCTGAGCGCGCCGGCCAAAAAATCGTTTTCCAAGGCCAACTGGCCGATCTTGGCGTGCAGTTCCTTCAGATCGACCGGCGGCGATGAAGCCCCCTCCGAAACACCGCCAAAGACACCGGCAGCGCCTTCCAGCAATTGCCCGCGCCAAGTCGTGATCTGGTTCGGATGAACGTCGAACTGCTGCGCCAGATCGGCCAACGTCTTGTCCCCTTTGACGGCGGCTAAAGCCACCTTCGCTTTGAACGCCGGCGTGTGATTCCGTCTCGTACGCTTCGTCATCTTCTCTCCTGAGCCGCAGCGATCGTCGCCGCTTTCAGGCGGAAAATCCACTTATCACACTGTCCAGATTCCCCAGGCCGGCTCTAACGCCGAAGATCGGGCGGCAACATATGTTCGCCGCGATGATCAGGCCGGGCCGCTGCACCGAGTCTATGAGTTCTTGACCGTCCATTCGGATAAAAAGAAACGCCAGCACCGGGGCAGCAATAGCGCCTTCGACCAGTGCAACCATCCAACCAACGGTCAGCCATAGGACGTGAATCATCGGCAGCATCGGTAGCGCGTAGGCCTGGGTCCAGCCGCCGACGCAGCTCGCCCCGATGACGACCTTTGCCCATCCGGACAGCCAGTCCCAGGCTCCTCCGGCACCGACCGAGTCAGCCACCCAATTGTGAGCCAACGCTGCTACGGCGCCTCCGCCGATTATTGCGACCTCGCAGGCTCCCTCGACGACATGTCCGCTGCTGACGAGGTCACCCATTACATCTTTCGTGTCCACTGATGCGACATGCATGAGGACCGCGGAAAGGGGCGTCGTCACGGGTGACGTGAGGCGGGCCATGATGTCACCGCCGCCTCCGACAGCTGCCAATGCTGTTCCGCTCGGACCGCCTGCGGCGCGGTCATCTGCGATCAATACGTCGCGGAGATGCTTCAGCGCGCCGACGACGTCGCCTTGGCAGTTCCCGGGCATCTCGGCAGGACACCAGCCGTAGATCTCCTCGGGCCGCGGCTCGACGTAGCCAGGCGCCTCGGACGCCAGGGCGGTAACTGCGGCCGATGCGGCACCCAGGGATCCATACAGCGCCCCGGAGGATGTCCAGCCGTCGGACGTCGCCAGGGCGGCAACTTGCTGCCTGGCGTCCCCATCTCGCACGGCAAGATATGTACCGGCTGCGGCTGTCATGCTCGAATCGTAAGCCGCACCGACCGAGGTGAGGACGGGAGCCAAAGGCCCTTCCGGCCAAGGGGTCCCGGTGCCCGCGACACTTCCGAGCGCCCAATTTTTGGCGACACCGCGAATGGAGATGTATTCGGCCTTAATGGCGGCGATCCGAGCGGTCGCATAGCTGGCTGCCGCGACATCCTGCTTCGTCGCGGTTTTGGTCGTGTCGGTCGTTGCCGATGCCGTCACTGAGATCGAGCCGCAACCCTCGCCCCAATCCCACACCTGGACGCCGTCCTTAGCCGTCCCGCCCGATGCTGGCAACGGGACCTGAATGTCGAGATCGGTGCTCGCATCCTCACGGACGCGGACTTGCTCGCACACCTCGCCGACCATGATCCTGCGGGCGAGTTCGGCACCGCCGACGGCGGTGGGAATGCCTAACGAGCCCCCCGAAGCGGCCGATCCGCCGGTCGGTGACACTGTCAGGACGCTGGTCGCAAAGTTGCGATAGATCGCCGACGCGACGCTGCTCCCCGCCGCCGCCGCACTGGCCAGCGCAAGCTGTGCGCCGTCCAGTCCGCCCGCGCCGGGCACGGGGATCAACAAGCCCATGCCGATCGACACCCGGATCGGTGCCCAGATTTGGTGGAATCTCGATCCCAGCAGCTTGCCCTCGTGAGCCGTAGATACCGTACCGACGACCGTGTGCCAGGTCAGCATCCCGCCGCCGCCAGCGACGAGCGCAGACGTGAACTGGCCCAAAGCGTTCGACCACGGATTTCCCGCCGTGGGGAAAATGACACCGATGATTCTTGAGCCGATATCGACGACCTTACCGACCAAGTTGGGTTCCGCCGCGGCCGAGGCGGGCAACAGGGCCACGACCGCCACGACGGCGATTATCGCCATTGCGGATCGGTTGCCGATGTCGCAATCGACCGGAGTAGGTACCCATTCCTGCGGTTGCTTCCGAAATGCGTTCCATCCGCCAACGCCCCCTCGCGCGATCCAAAAGGCATATGCGGTCCGGACGGTCCCGGCTGCGGCGGCAGTCGCCATGGAAAGCCCAGCCAGGGCGGCAAGCGGGGCGTCAGGAAGATTGAGCGCCGCAGCGGCCAGAGCGGCGATTGCCATGACGATGTAAGCCATCCACATCCGCCGGATAGATGCCGGTGGCACCGACGAGGCGGGAGGCACGTCGTCGCCAGATCGGCTGAATGTGCGGCCGACGAGGCGACCCAACCACCCAAACGTCTCCACATGTAGGCGCGCCGCCGCCGCCGTTGCGCCTACGACTCCAGGCGCGACGAACTCGATAGCGATGCGCCGGGCGGTCATGCACGAGGCTCCGGCACCACGACCTGGACGAGGATGGCGGCACCGCAGACCCAAAACGCTATCGCGGCGGCCACAGGGTCGATGCGTCCGAGCACGTCTGCGACTATCGCCATCGCCACGATGAGCAGCGATGCTCTCAGCAACCGGGCGGAAGTGCTCATGGTCGTCTCCCATAGGCGGGTGCGGACATTTCTGCTTCGGCGGCGGCATCGAGCACGGCTTGCCAGGCGCTGTCACCGCCCTGGCGCGGGCGCACGACGGCAAGGTCGCGCGGTGGGCCTGGTTCGGGGCGATCAAGATCAAGGTCGGGGTATGTCAGTCGCAAATGTCGGCCAGCGGACTTGAGGTCCGCGAGCACGCCTCTCGATGGTCCGTCGGACAGTTGCAGGCGCCGTTGACGCAGCTTGTACCCCCAGCCCCGAAGGTCAGCAGGCGATGCCGCGTTGATCGCGGCCAAATGGTCGGGATCAGCGAAATGCATTTCGTTGGACAGGGGACGACCATGGATCTTGGCGTCGGCATAGTTCTCGAGGACCCTTAGGATCGGCTCGGGCCTCGGCGCGAACACTTCGCCACGAACGATGATGTCGGGTGCCGATGCCCACGCATCGGAGAGCCCAAGCGAAAGCTCGACGGCTGCCCTCGCCGCGGCCAGAGCCGCAGTTGTAATGGCGGCGCCCATCATCGCTTCCGGCGACGTTAGGAAGTCGCTGGTGAGCCGGTCGACGATCTGCGCGTCGGTCAGTCCCGAGCGACGGAGCGATAGAATTCGGCGGCGACCACGAAGGGCGTGACGGTGTCGGAGCGCAGCGAGCTCGCCGTGGGTCGGTCGTCGCCCGAGCCTCTGGGTCAGCCAAGCGTCGAGCTCGTAGTACCTCACCCCCGACGGGGGAAGGTCCTTGCCGTCGTCGTCGAGCGCCTCGTCATTGATCGTCATGACGACCGCTCCGGATCGAGAACGGTGCCCGCCAGCACGGCACGGTCGGTCTCCCGCATTCCCGCCGTCGCAATGTCGTGGAGGACGATCGCGCGGAACGCCTCGTCCCGCTCGGAGATGCGGAAAGCGATTGCGCCGATTGCCATCAGGCGCTGGGCACGCTGACGTCGTTGGGTGTCGTCCAAGATCCTGGCGAGCCGTTCGGACTCGGCCCGCTGCCGACGTGCTTTCGCTTGAGCGGCTTCGACGCGAGCTCGGAGCTCGTCGATGTTTTTGATGTCCGGCATGACGGCCTCTTGTTGGGATGCTACACAAAGTGTTCGGCGCCCCCACAGAAAAATCAAGGAAGTCGCTTGCCGTTTTTGAGTCCATACAGACACAATGGATTCGGAATGGCGGTTAGTCGACTTTAGTTAGTCTCGCCTATGAGTAAACAAATTTGGCATGCCAAATTTGTTTACTCGCTCGTACAAAATAAACTACGGAACCGTGCCGGTATCCGTCTTTCATACATGTGGTTATCTACGGACACCCGAAATGGCGGAGGCACTATTTCATTTCGATGTCGGCCGCGTTCAGCCGTCGAAGGGCGACCGGCTGGTCAAGGTCGCCGCGTACGACGCCGCTACGGTCATGGTCGACGACAACGGCGAGGCCTACGATTTTCGCCGTAAAAGAAAAAACGACGAATACCAAACCGGCTTCGTCGTCGCCGCGGCGCTCGATGCCGCTCCGGAACTCGTCGCCGACCGAGAACGGCTCTGGAAGGCCGCTCTCGCTGCGGAGACTCGGCGCGACGGCAACTCAGCGATCCTTTTAGAAATCTTGATTCCGGACGTCATCGAGTACTCCGAGCGCGAGGATTTCGCCCGCCATGTCCTGGCGCGCTGGATCGTCGATGGTGCCGTCGCGCAGGTCGATCTGCACCAGCCGCTGCGGTCGGACGGGTCAGGCCTCCGTCAGCCCCATGCCCACGCCATCTTGAGCCGCCGGGCACTCGGCCCTGAAGGCTTCTACGGCCCCAAGCTCGGCGACGAGCCGTTCCAGAAGAAAAACCTGAAGCAGACGCGTTCTCGGGTCGCCGCCGACATGAACGAGTGGCTTGCACGCCATGGGTATGATGTTCGCGTCGACTCTCGCTCGAACACCGCGCGGGGGATCGACATTGCTCCCGAGCGCAACGTCGATCCTCGTGCGGTCCAAGTCGTCCGTCACGCACCGGACGAGGCATACGTGTGGCCCCAGGTCCTCAAGCGCCGGGATGACAGGCGCGCGCTCCGACGCGCTCGCGCGGAGGCAGCGGAGGCCGAAACCGATTTCCAAACCCTCATGCAGGAGTATGACGATGCCAGACGAGAAGCCGCCGACCACAACGCCGACACTTTCTCCGGCCGCTCAACTCCTGACGGCGACGCACGCCGAGACCCGCGAGATCCACGGGGATACTCGTCGGATCATCGATCTGCTGGAGGACAGCGGCACCGGCGACGCGCCGGACCGGATAGACCAGATTCTGGAAGCGCTAGCCGAGGTGCTGACGAGCCTCGCGGGACTGCACGGCAAGGTCGACCGGCTCGGAACCGGCACGCGGAAAGCGTAGCGCTCGGCAGCGGACGTCGTGTCGGCGACAACCGGCTTGATGAAGCTAGGGCACGCCTGCGTCAGGCGGATGGCCGAGCAGAAAAAGCGCGCCGCCGCATGCGAGAAAGAGCCGCGTTCGACGGCCCCCGGCCTGCGCTCGACGATCGAGTGACCGAGGCACGCCATCGTCTTCGCGACGCTGGTCCTCCTGGTGTCGGACCGGTCGCGCCGCACGACCGTGCGGCTCGTCGTAGACGGCATCTTGCCGCTCTGCTCAGCGAGGCTTACGACACTGGATGGCTACCGGAGTCGGTCGTCGGCAACATCGCCCACATCAGTTTCGACCGTATCGCGGGGATCGTCACAGTGGTGCTTCGCGACGGTGCCGTCCTCCGGGATGATGGCTTTCGTGTGCATCTCGACGGACGTCCGAGCACGGTCGCAACTGCCGAACTCTTGGCGGCGGCTGAACGCCACGGATGGCTGTATGGAAAGGACGCTGGAATTGAAGTTTCCGGCTCCATGGATTTCCGTCGAGCGGTAGCCTTGGAACTGCTGGCGCGGCATCCGCCGGTGCGTGTTGACGGTCTGGACGAGCGAGACCGAAGGTTCGTTTTTGACGAACTTACGCGCCGGGAACGACAACGCCGCGTAGACGCCATCGCGGCGCTCAAGCTGGCCGAGGCGGATGTAGGCAAGGCGCCGCAAATCCGGTCTACTCGTCCGGGCGATCCGCGCGCGCTCGTCGCCATCCGGGACGCTCAGGCCGCCGTCGCTGACGGCGACGAGCGGACGATCGATGCCGCTTCGAGGGGGGCCATCAGCGATGCCGTGCAAGCAGCAGCGGCTTGGCGCTCCCGGCAGGGGGCAGCCTCGGAAGCATCTGAGCGGATCGACGTCGCCCCTGGCCCAGATCGCGCGCGCGGTTGCGTGCCGCCGTGGGCAACAGGCCCGCGTCGTCGAAAAAGCGACGGCGACGGCGGCAGAAGCAGAGGGTAACGTCGGCGGAAGGACCGTGGCCCATCTGTATCAACTCGCCACGACGCCAAGTCGACGTAGCAGGCCTTATGCACTTGATGGTTGAAGCATATCCATACATGATCCCCGAGAGTTATGGAGAGCGAAGCGCATTATGCCTTTGACCGAAGCCGAGAACACAGACTCGCAGTTCCTGTTCGACCTTAACGGACGCGTCCGCAACCTGGGCCTGCCCGCCAATCCTGCCAATTCGCTCGTGCCTCTCTTCGAGGCTGTCAGCAATGCGATCCACGCGATGGAGGTCCGTTGGGGCGAGGACGTCGTTCGGTCCGGCGAGGTGACGATTGAAGTTCACCGACGGACTGAGGAGGAAGAATCCCATGTCGTAGGTTTTACAGTCACTGACAACGGAATCGGGCTATCTGAGGACCATTGGCGCTCGTTCCGGACTTCCGATTCTCCCGCCAAGTTAACCCGCGGCGGAAAGGGCGTCGGCCGTCTCTCGTGGCTGAAGGCGTTCCGAGAGTGCCGAATCGTCAGCCGGTTCGACGACGACCGGGTTCTGATGGAACGCTCGTTCACCTTCTCGCTCAAAGCCGCCAATCCGGTCCAGGACCATAAGCTCGCGCCCGCACCATCGGATGCGAGACAGGGCACTGAGGTGCGGCTCGGACCTTTCGAGTCGAACTACGAGGTCCACTGCCCCAAGAAGACGGCGACGATCGCGGCGAAGCTCGTCGGCCATTTTTTGCCGTATTTGGTGGTGGCGCGCGCGCCCCGCATCACTCTCATCGACGGAGCGGAGTTAGTCGACCTGCGAGCCTATTATGCCGAAAACCAGGCACGAAACTCAGTCGACATCGTCAACTTAGCCGTTGACGTCCTGACCGGCCCTCAAGAATTCCATATTTATCACACGCTTCTCAAGAAGCAGCTGAAGTTCGTCGAGAACGGTCTCCACTGGATGTTCTACGCTGGTAACGAACGGGTAGCGCGGCAAGACTGCATCGACGGCCAACTTGGCCTGAAATACGTCGGCGACGACGAGGGATGCGTTTACGTCGGTCTGGTCGCTGGCCCGTTCCTCGACAGCCACGTGAATCAGGAACGCACCAGCTTCACATTCGACGCCGACACACAGTCGGAAATCCATAAAGCGGCCATCGCTTCGTCGAAGATGTTCTTGTCCGATTTCATTGACCGGGTACGTGCCCGACAGGTCGAAGTGACCGGCCGCGTCATCCGGGAGAACCCTCAGTTTCTACCATTTTTGGACTCACTGCCGACCTTCGTGGCCGACAACTTCAGTCTCAGCACCCAGAACGAGGAGGAGATTTACGTCGAGTTAAGCCGCCGGAAGTTGAGGCTGAAAAGGCGTATCGACGGCCAGTTGCGATCTATACAAAACAACACCAGCGAAAGCGTTGAAGCCGACGTCCAGCAGGTGACCAAGGC
>DASZCC010000339.1:0-17061 GCA_035943485.1 Rhizomicrobium sp.
TGATCGCGGTGCCAGCAATCTTTATCCTGTCAGGGACGCAAGCCGGCGAAGGGTGCGTGATCGAGCGCACGGAGACGGACGGTGCGATCCGCGCATTGGATGGCTCATCGGTATGTGTCGCCAATCACTTTGAGACGAGTCTGGACGCGGCCGGTCAGGGCTGGCGCGCCCGCCCGATCGACAGCGCCGGCCGCGTTCGCGCCGCGCGCGCCCTTGGCGAAGAATCCTTTGCGACACCCTTTGCGTGGTTCAAGTCGCCGATCGCGAACAAGAACAGCCGTCTCGTCTTCAGCGCGGACGCCGCCGCGGGGACGCTCCGCCTGATCGGCACCGCGGGACCAAAGCCGGTTACGGCCGAGTTCCGGCTGGGTTAACGACTTCCGGAACTGTTTGGGCTATGAGGGCGGCAGGAGAGAATTGGCCATGCGCACCGCCACCGTCGAACGCAAAACCCGCGAGACCGAGATCGCCGTGTCGCTCGACCTGGATGGGTCGGGGGAGTGCGATATCGACACCGGGATCGGCTTTCTGGACCACATGCTGGAGAGCTTCGGCCGCCACTCCATGATGGACCTCAAGGTCCGCGCCCAGGGCGACCTGCATGTCGACTTCCACCATACGACCGAGGACACCGCGATCGTCATCGGCCAGGCGGTGAAGAAGGCGCTGGGCGATTTCGCCGGCATCACCCGGTTCGGCTCGGCCCTGATCCCGATGGACGAGGCGCTGACCCGCGTCGCGATCGACGTCTCCAACCGGCCCTACCTGATCTGGAAGGTGACTATCCCCAAGCCCAAGCTGGGGGAGATGGACACCGAGCTGTTCAAGGAGTGGTTCCAGGCCTTCGCCCAGAACGCCGGCGTGACCCTGCACATCGAGAACCTCTACGGCGAGAACAGCCACCACATCGTGGAGACCTGCTTCAAAGGTCTGGCCCGCTCGCTGCGCGAAGCCATCGCCCCGGACGAGCGGCTCGAGGGTGGCGTGGCGTCGACCAAGGGCTCGCTGAGCGAGAAAAACTGACGCGTTAAAGCGACATTCGGCTCAGCTGGCGATTTTGCGACACATTTTAGGCGGCTAACCTCTCCCGTTCACAGGCGAGGTCCACAAATCGCGCAGCGATTTTTGGGGTCAGGGGAGCAGTGCTGGGGGCCTTTGCCCTCACCCGAAAATCGCTTCGCGCTTTTCGACCTCTCCCGCTATCGCGGGCGAGGTTAGAGGCCACCTGAACTCCCCGTCACAAATATGACGCCAGCGTCATTTTATTGACTTTTAACATCTCCCCCTTCACAGTGACGCCATCGTCACTATTTCGAATGAGACGAAAGCCCCGAGGGAGAGTGCGGACATGGTCCAGATCACCAAAGACGATGCTTATGACGCCGTAGCCGCCGAAGACTTTCCCGCGATGCTGAATCCGGGGCGCTACAACACGCGCTCGACCGCCTTCGACAAGATCATCTCCGCGACCCATGACCACTTCTGGGATCCGCTCGACACCAAGTACATCGACTTCAACGAGCCCTTCGACACCGAGAAGGACATGATCCTTCCGCCCGATTTCTTCCCGATCTTCCACACCCGCATCGGCGCGACGATGACCGAGGCGCAGAAGATCAAGTTCGCCAATGAGGCGACCCGCTGGCAGCTGTCCGCCATCCTGCATGGCGAACAGGGCGCCCTGTCGCTGTCGGCCTCGCTCTGCCACATCCTGCGCGACCCCGGCGCGCAGGAATACGCCGCCAACCAGACGCGCGAGGAAGCGCGTCACGTCACCGGCTTCTCCAAGTACATCCAGGCCCGCTGGGGCAGCCCGCTGCCGTGCGGCCCAACGCTGGAAACGTTGCTGACCGAGATGGTCGGCGCACCCGAGGTCTACAAGAAGATCGTCGGCATGCAGATGCTGGTCGAAGGCCTCGCCATGGGCGCCTTCGCGACGCTGTACCAGAAGTCCAAGGACCCGCTGCTGGTGAAGCTCTGCCAGCTCGTGATGACCGACGAGGCGTTCCATCACAAGTTCGGCAAGATCTGGGCCGATCGCACGATCCCCAAGTTGTCGGCGGACGAGCACAATCTGGTCGAGGACTGGGCCGCCCAGTGCTTCCAGACCCTGCTGTTCAACCTGATCAACGCCGAGCAGATGCAGGTCGTCTATGACGCCGTCGGCATCGACTGGCAGGACGCCCGCGCCGCGATCATGGAAGCCTTCACCGACGCAGACCAGCGCGAAGGCATGAAGCAGTCGGCCAACATCTTCCGCGTCCTCATCAAGACACTGCTGAACGCCGGCATCATCACCGACCGCACCAAGGCGTTCTACGGCATGTATGTCGACATGGACGAGCTGAAGAACGAAGGCGAGCGCATGGTCGGCGACGACATCGCGGAGGAAGGCATCAAGTACCTCCAGTCCATCAACTTCGGCACCAACCACGGCAGCAAGCTGCTCGCGGCGGAATAAGCCACTCTACATTACGTACGCGAAAGCCCGGCCACCGCGCCGGGCTTTTTGTTTGTGCGTGCTGCGCTGGTACTATCGCGCCATGACTCAATCCAACCGCCGCTCCCAGCTCGAAGCCGCCGAAGCGCGTGGGCTTGCCATGTTCGACGCTATCGAGGCGGCGCACCTGATCGTGCCGGGCAAGCGCGAGGATGACCTGAACAACGAGATCTTCGCCTTCGCCAAGGAGAACTTCGGCGTCACGCAGCACTGGCACAAGCGCATCGTGCGCGCCGTCCCGAACACCGTCTGCATATTCTCCGACGATCCGCCGGTGCACGCGATCGCGGCCGACGACACCGTCTATCTCGATCTCGGTCCGGTCATCGAGGACTGGGAGGCCGATCTCGGCCGCACCTATGCGCTGGGCGACGATCCGCAGAAGAAAGCGCTGGTCGCCGATCTGCCGCGACAGTTCGCTATCGTGCAGGCGCATTATCACGCGACGCCCGATATCACCGGCGAGGAGCTCTACGCTTTCGCGCAGAAGACGGCCCACGAAGCCGGCTGGCTGTTCGGTGGCGAGATCGCGGGCCACACAATCCAGGGAAAATTCCCACATGCGCCCGCGCCGCGCGCCAACCGGTTGATCCAGCCCGGCAATAAAAAGCGCATGCGCGATCCTGACGATCGTGGCGACGAGCGCCACTGGATCCTCGAGATTCATCTCGTCGACAAGACACGCAGTTTCGGCGGCTTCTACGAACGGCTGCTGTGATGACCCAGAACATCTACGACAATGACGATTTCTTCGCGGGCTATGCGAAGCTGAAGCGTTCCGAGGAAGGCCTGGCCGGTGCGCCCGAATGGCCATCGATGTCGGCGATGCTGCCGGACCTCTCCGGGCTAGCCGTGCTGGACCTCGGTTGCGGCTTCGGCTCGTTCTGCCGCCATGCGCGCGAGAAAGGCGCAGGCTCTGTCGTCGGCGTCGATGTGTCGGAGAAGATGCTGGCGCGTGCCGTGGAGGCTAGCGATCCCGCGATACGCTATGTGCGCGCCGACCTGGATGCGTTCACGCTGGAGCCGAACACCTTCAACGTCGTCTACAGTTCGCTTGCCTTCCACTACCTGAAGAACCTAGACGCGCTGTTGGCAGAGATCGCCAAGGCGCTGGTGCCGGGCGGCCGGCTCGTGTTCTCCGTCGAGCATCCGATGTTCACCGCGCCCGTCACGCCCGACTGGGCGGCGACCGCCGAGGGCCGCAAGGCGTGGCCGGTCGACAGCTATCTCAAGGAAGGGCCGCGCACGACCAACTGGCTCGCGCCCGGCGTCATCAAGCAGCACCGCACCATGGCGACGTATCTGAACCTGCTGTGGCGCAACCAGCTAGCCGTCTTCCATGTCGAGGAATGGGGGCCGACCGATGCGCAGATCGCCGACTGGCCGGCGCTGGCGGACGAGCGCGAGCGGCCGACGTTTTTGCTGCTCGGTGCGACCCGCGATTGACTCCTTCGTTCCCGGAATGTTCCAATCGGGAATGATCTCGTCCTCGACCGCCGCCGACGTTGCGCGGGGCGTGAGCCGCCTGCTGATGCAGGAAGGATTCTCGCCCATCCTGGAATTCACGCTGGCTAACGGGCGCAGGCTCGATGTCGCCGCGCTCGGGCCCGGCGGCACGATGCTGGGTGTCGAGATCAAGGTGGCGCTGGCCGATCTGCGCGGCGACACGAAGTGGCCGGACTATCTGGAATTCTGCGAGCTGTTCTACTTCGCGATTCCGCCGGATTTTCCCGACGAGCATGTACCGCCTGGCACCGGCCTGATCGTCGCCGACCGCTATGGTGGCGCGATCGTGCGGCCCTCGCCTGACTGGAAGCTCCATCCCAGTCGGCGCAAGGCGGTGACGCTGGGTTTCGCCAGGGTGGCGGCCGAGCGCCTTGCGCTTCTGCTCGCACGCGACAGCTCCATATCAGAGGTGACGCAAGATGCCCGTGACTAAGGCGCAGCTGCGCAAGATCGCGCTTTCATTTCCCGAAGCGAACGAGAAACCCTCCTATGGCAGGCCGGCTTACTTCGTCGCCAAGAAATTCTTCACCCGCCACCGCGATGAAGACGACTCGCTGGTCTGGATCGTGGGCTCGATCGACGAGCGCGATCATCTCCTTGAGATCGATCCGAAGACCTACTTCATCACCGACCACTACAAGGACTATCCCAGCGTGCTGGTACGCATGGCGCGCATCGACACGACGATGCTGCACAAAATGCTCGACCGCCGCTGGCGCACGATCGCGCCGAAGAAATTGTTGCGCGAGCTTTCCTCCCCCGTCCTCACGGGGGAGGTGCCGAGCGCAGCGAAGGCGGAGGGGGTAAGTCGAAAGCGCCGTAGCCCAGCGCGGCTTGCGGCCACCAAAGGTGGGCAGAAACGCTAACGGTCCGCTAACTCCAGCCATGCGAGGTTGACCGCTGGTTTCCGGGTTGTGTCATGGGACGCCTGCGTTTCTCGCTAGCACCGCGGCGGTTGTTCCGCACCGACTTCGCAGCAGAGTGGGCCGGCGTCGTGATCGTGTCGCTGCTCGCCGCACTCTGGGCGCTTTCCATCGGCTTTAGCCTAACGGCTCACTGGCACGACCTGTTACTTTTCGCGCTCTCGCTCGCTGCTCTGCTGGTCGTGCGCGCCCTGATGGTCGAGAAGCTCAACCTGATCGTCGAGTATTTCCTTCTCACGCTTCTGGCGACCACCGCATTCGGCGTTCTGTCGTATCTGAGCATGACGACTGAGCGGCCGCTGGTTGACGATGTGCTCATGGCGGCGGATCGCGCGATCGGTTTCGACTGGCTTGCCGGTTACCGCATTCTAGCTGCGCATCACACGCTCGAGGTTATTCTGCAGTTCGCCTACAACAGCCTGATCTACCAGGGTCTGTATTTCGGCGTCCTGTTCGGACTCATGGGCAAGCGGCAGAACCTGCGTGAAATGTTCTGGTTGGTGTTTGCGGCGGGATTGCTGACATCGGCCGGTGCTGCGCTCTTCCCCGCCTTCGGACCGTTCAAGACGTTTCACATGAGCGCCGAGTTCCTGCCGACCATGGAGCAACTGCACGGCGGTGCGCGTCACTTCGAACTGGCGAAGCTGACGGGGGTCGTGAGCTTCCCTTCATTCCACACGACGATGGCGCTGCTCTACATCTATGCCTACAGCCGCGCCGGTGTAATCGGCTGGGCTGTGGCGGCGCTCAATCTGCTAATGCTGTTCGCGATCCCGTTCTTTGGCGGGCACTATCTCGTGGACATGATCGCAGGCGGCGCAGTCGCTCTGGCTTCGCTGGCGATTGTGCGCGCATGGCCGCGGATGGCCGCCGGGACCGCGCCGGTCGCGGATGGCATTGTGCTGAACTAGCGCGGACTGCGCTTCGCGAGAATCCGCTGCAATGTCCGGCGATGCATGTTCAGGCGGCGCGCCGTTTCGGACACGTTGTGGCCGCAGAGTTCGTAGACGCGCTGGATGTGCTCCCACCGCACGCGATCGGCCGACATCGGATTCTCAGGCGGCTTGGGCTTGGAGCCCGGCTGCGCGAGGAGCGCAGCAAGAATGTCGTCCGCATCGGCAGGCTTGGGCAGATAGTCGATCGCGCCATACTTCACGGCAGCGACGGCCGTCGCGATGTTGCCGAAGCCGGTCAGCACCACAACGCGGCTGTCCGGACGTACGACATGCAGCGTCTCGACAACGTCGAGGCCATTGCCGTCATCAAGCTTGAGATCGACCACGGCATAGGCCGGCGGCATTTCCTTTGCGCGCGCCTTACCTTCGGCGACGCTTTCCGCGATCGTTACTTTGAAGCCCCGCGCTTCCATGGCGCGCGCCAGGCGTTCGCGCAGCGGCCGATCGTCTTCGACCAGAAGAAGCGTCTTTTCCTCGACAGGAACGGTATTCATGGGTGGTCCTGAACTCTTGTCCGGGGGGTCCAATACACCCCTGAAGCAGGTAGCTCAACACAAAGCTGTCATAGGGTTTTTGGCGCTAAATACGGGCGCTTTTCAGCCTTCGCCGCGGCCCGGCGGTGCTTCTCCGTCGATCACGCCGCGCCGCCACATCGCACTGACGCGTGCGCCGCCGGAATCGGGATTGGCCACTGTCACCATGGCGCCGGTCTGCTCCAGCAGCGTCTTGGCGATGAAGAAGCCCAGCCCCATGCCCTCATGCTTGTCGAGCGTACCTGTCGGACCAAGCTCGGTATCGCCCAGCGCGAACGTGCCCGGCCGCGAGGTGATGTAGGGCTCACCGATGCGCTCGAGGATTTCGGGCGCGAAGCCGGGGCCGTCATCCTCGATCACTATGGCGATCCGGCTGGCATTCCAGCGCGCCGTGATGCGGATGCGATGGCGCGCGAAGTCCGCTGCGTTCTCGATGATATTGCCGAGGCCATGCACAAGCTCGGGCGCGCGCCACACCTGGGGCTGAGCGTCCTTCGCGTTCTCCGGCTGCAGGTTGACGACGACTTCGAGATCCTCGCTGCGGAAGTCCTCGACCAGGTTGTCGAGGAACGCGCCAAGCGGCAGGCGCGCGGTTTCACCCAGCAGCGCTTCTTCCGGATTGGCGAGGCGCGCAAGGATGGCGCGGCAGCGCTCGGCCTGTTCGCGCAGCAGCTTCGCATCTTCCGCTTCGGAAGAACCGACGGGCAGCGCGCGCTCCAGTTCGCGTGCCACGACGGCGATGGTGCCAAGCGGTGTGCCCAGCTCATGCGCGGCGGCCGTCGCAAGCGCGCCGATCGAGGCCAGGCGATGCTCGCGCGACAGCGCAAGCTGTGTCGCCGCGAGACCGGCAGAGAGGCGCGCGCCCTCGCTTGCGATACGCCAGGCGTACACCGACGTGAACCCGATACCGATGACGAGCGAAGCCCAGATGCCGACCTGATAGAGCGCCGGCAGATCGAGCTTCTCGCCGCGCGGCCATGGCAAGGGCTCGTGCCACATTGAGATCACGCACACCGAGGTGAACGAGATCGCTGCAAGGATCAACGTATTGCCGAGATCGAGCGTCGCGGCCGCGATCACCACCGGCGCGATGAACATCAGCGAGAACGGGTTGAGGATGCCGCCGGTCAGATACAGAAGCGCGGCCAGCTGCAACACGTCGAAGGCGAGATAGATCGTCGCCTCTCGATTTGTGAGGCGATGCGAAGCGGGATAGCGCAATCCCAGTATCGCGTTGAGCACGGCACTCGCCGCGATCGCGACCAGGCATTGCATCAGCGGCAACCGGTAGCCGAAGCCGAAATAGACCACGAACAACGCCGCCGACTGGCCGCCCACCGCGAGCCAGCGCAGGTTCGACAATGTACGTAGGCGCACGCGCCCGCGCGTTGCGCCGAAACCGCGCCCGCGATCGTCCTGGTCCTGGCTTATGTCCGTCATCGCATCCCGCGCCGAATGGCCGCTTTGGTCATTCTGCAGCAAGGCATTATCAATCGCAGCGACCCGCTACAATCCGGCACAGCCATGAAACGCCTGTCCTTCATCCTGCTGCCTGCTGCGCTCATCCTGGCGCTGATCGCGTCCTGGTACCTCTGGCATACTGGCGATGCCGGTCTGGGGCAGTCGGTTACGACAGGAACGGCCGATATCGGCGGCCCCTTTGCACTTGTCGATCAGGACGGCCGCACCCGAACCGACAGGGACTATCGCGGCCGTTCCATGCTCGTCTATTTCGGCTATGCGACCTGTCCCGACGTGTGCCCGACCACGCTGGCGCTGATGTCCGATGCGATGGCCAAGCTCGGAGCGGACGGCGGGCGCGTCGTGCCCGTCTTCATCACGATCGATCCGGAACGCGACACGTCCAAGGCGCTCAAGGCCTATCTGCATGCTTTCGGGCCGCAATTCGTCGGCCTTACCGGCAGCGCAGACGCGATCAAGAAGGTCGCCGACGAATATCACGTCTACTACAAGAAGCAGCCGATCACGGGCGGCGGTTATGCGATGGACCACTCCAGCGTGATCTTCCTGATGGGGCCGGACGGCAAGTTCATCGGCTACTGGGACGATCCGGCGATCGGGCCTGACAAGCTGGCCGCGGAAATGCGGTCGAAGCTCTAGACCGCAGGCGCCGGAACGCCCGCCTGGTCACAGGCGGCAAGCAGCGTGTTGCGCATGAGGCATACGATGGTCATGGCGCCGACACCGCCGGGCACCGGCGTGATGAAACCCGCGACCTTCGACGCAGGCTCATAATCGACGTCGCCGACGATTTTGTATTTGCCGTCCGGCGTGTCGACGCGGTTGATGCCGACATCGATCACGATGCCACCCGGCTTGATCCAGTCGCCCTTGACATAGTTGGGTCGCCCGATCGCGGCGACCAGGATGTCGGCGCGCTTCGCGAGCGCCGGGAGATCGCGCGTCTTCGAATGCGCCATCGTCACCGTCGCGTTCGCGGCGAGCAGCAGCTGCGCCGCGGGCTTGCCGAACAGCAGCGAGCGGCCGATCACCAGCACATCCTTGCCGGTGATGTCGCCGACATATTCCTTCAGCAACATCATCACGCCGGCGGGCGTACAGGACACCAGATGTGCCCGCCCACTCAGCAACAGGCCGGCATTGGTCGGCGTCAGCGCGTCGACATCCTTGGCGGGGTCGAGCATGTCGAGCACCGCGGCTTCGCGCACCTGCGCCGGCAGCGGCATCTGGACAAGTATTCCGTGTACGGACTTATCGTCGTTGAGCGCCTTGATGCGCGCCAGCACCTCGGACTCGGGCGCATCGGCCGGCAGCGAATAATGCAGCGACTTCAGCCCCAGCGCCTCGGCCGCCTTGCCCTTGTTGCGGATATAGACCTCGCTCGCCGGATCATTGCCGACAAGCACGGTCGCAAGTCCGGGTACCAGACCATGCGCGGCCTTGAGCTTTGCCACTTCCTCGCCCACGCGGACCCGGAGCTTCGCCGCAAACGCCTTGCCGTCGATGATCGTCGCGCTCAACGGGTCACACCCCAAATCTCAGATAGTCGAACAGCCGGTTGAAGAAGAACTGCAGCAGCGCGATGCCGAGCAGCACGATGATCGGCGACAGGTCGAGGCCGCCCAGTGGCGGAAGAATGCGGCGGACCGGACGGAAGATCGGCTCGGTGATCGAATCCAGCGTGCGCACGATCTGGCGCACTGTCGTGTTGGACATGTTGAGGACGCCGAACGCGACGAGCCAGCTCGCCACCACAGCCGCAATCACCAGGAACCAGCACAGGTTGAGCAGTGCGTTCACCAGCCAGGCGAGCGTGTCGAGGAAGACGTTGGACATGAATGCCAGCCAGACCTTTGAAAAAAAGCACACCCCGCGGCACTGCTTTTAGCGGCTGGGTCCCTGCATTCCAAGCTGGCGCGCACCGCCTTGACACCGAAAGCCCCCACTCTCTACATACCCGCCCGCAATGGTGAAAACCGGCGCGAAATGCGTGGTTCGGGGCTGTAGCTCAGTTGGGAGAGCGCCTCGTTCGCAATGAGGAGGTCAGCGGTTCGATCCCGCTCAGCTCCACCAGTCTTCGCTGCGCAGCAGTGGAGACTGCCGCGGCATAGCGCGAAGCGCGACGCCGGGCCGGACCACGCCCCTGCGCAGCTACGCCTTGGCGAGCCAGTCTACTTTTGCGCAGCAGCGGAGACTGCCACGGTGAAGCGCACTAGCGCGTAGCCGGGCCGAACCACGCCCCTGCGCAGCTACGCCTTGGCGAGCCAGTCGAAATGATTGTCATCCCGGAAGGCTCGCGCAGCGAGACTATCCGGGACCCATTCCAACGCGTCGAGATGGTTCCCGGCTCTCGCTGCGCTCGGCTGGGATGACAATGGGGTTTCACTTCCCCACATAACTCACGCGCCACACCACCTTGCCCGTGTCGTCCGCGATGAGCAGGCTGCCGTCCTTCGCGATGGCGAGTCCGGCGGGACGACCCCAGACATGCGCCGGTGATCCCGGCTTGTCGGCGCCGCCCCAGAATCCGGTCGCGAAGTTCTCGTAGCCGCCGGCTGGACGACCGTTTTTGAACGGTACGCGCACGACCTTGTAGCCAGTCGATGCACCCGCATTCCACGAGCCATGCAACGCGACGAATGCATCGCCCTTATACGAGGCCGGAAATTGCGCGCCCTCATAGAAGACAAGTCCAAGCGGCGCCGAATGTGCCTGGAACAGCAGATCGGGCGCGATGGCCTTGGCGACCAGATCAGGACGCTTGCTGCCGTAATCCGGATCAGGGTGCGGGCCGAGATACGCATACGGCCAGCCATAGAAGCCGCCCGGCTGCAGATGGGTGAGATAGTCCGGCACCAGCGCATCACCATAGCCGTCGCGCTCGTTCACCGTCACGAACAGATCATCCGTGCCGGGATAGAAGACCAGTCCAACCGGGTTGCGCAGGCCCGTTGCATAGGGTTTCAGCATCCCGTCCGGACCGATCGTCTGCACCGAGGCGCGAGTCGGCGCGTCCTCGCCAACATTGCTGGCGCTTCCGATGCCGATATAGACCGTGCCCTTCGAGTCGATCACGAGATCGCGCGTGACGTGATTGCCCCTGGGTGAAAGGTCCGCGACCTTGGTGAGCCGTTCGCGCTTGCCGGCCTTCATCGACGCATCGAACGGCACGCGCCAGACCGCCTGCACATCACCGACCAGCAGCGCATCCTTCGTCAGCGCGAGACCGTGCGGCGTCTGAAAGCCGCTGGCGAACGTCGTGACAGTGACCTTACCGTTCACGCTATGCAGCAGATCGATTCGTCCCGGCCCCGGCTCGGACAGGAACACGTCGCCGTTCGGCGCCACCGCCATCCAGCGCGGATCTGAAAAGCCCGAGGCATAGATCTCGGCCTTGAACCCGGAGGGCACCTCCGGCAGCGCGCCGGCAGGGCGTGCGACGGCTACGGATTCATTGGCCACGCCCGGTGTCGCGTAAGGCTTCGGGAGCGAGGCGAACGTCACATCAAATTTCTGGCCGGGGTGATCGGCAGCCGTAGCGGCCACCGTCGTCATCAAAAAGGCCAGCGCAAGACGCGCGGTGTTGGACATGCTCATGCTCCCGATCATCGTAAAGAAAGGCTTAACCCGGCAGGTTTACACCTGTGATGCAACGTCGGGGCGCATCATGCGATCCTTGAGACTTCACATGTTGGCGATCACGGTCTGTGTGCTGGCGCTACCGGCGCACGCCGATGACGATACCAAGGCGCCCAAGCACAAGGTCACGCAATCGGACTCCTATGTGGAGATCGAGCCGATCTACGCGACCATTCTTGATGGCGACAAGCCGGTCGGCCTGCTTATGGTCGGCGTCGGTCTCGACGTGCCGGACACCAAGCTGCGTGACGACGTCAACCGCGTGATGCCCGTGCTGCGCGATGCCTATCTGCGCAACCTGATGAACTTCAGCGCCACGACCGTGCGTTCGTGGAAACAACCCGATGTCACCGTCATCGCCGACCGGCTGCAGGGCGTGACCGACCGCGCTCTGGGCCGCAAGGGTGCCAAGATCCTGCTCGCGCAGGTCGCCATCCGCGTGAAGTGATCACATCGCCGAGATGCCGCCGTCGACCTTGAGCTCGGCGCCGGTGACGAATTTCGATTCATCGCTGGCGAGATAGAGGATCGCGTAGGCGATGTCGTCCGGCTCGCCGATCTTTCCCATCGGCACCTGTCGCGCCAGCTTGCCGATGCCCTCTTCCGCGCCGAAGCGTCCGATAAGGCCATCGAGGATCGGCGTCTTGATAAACACCGGATGCACCGAGTTCGAGCGGATGTTGTAGTTCTTGCGCGCGCAATGCAGCGCCACCGATTTCGACAGATGCCGCACGCCGGCCTTCGCCGAATTGTAGGCCGCCATGTTGTGGCCCGCGATGATGCCGGCGATCGACGAGATGTTCACGATCGAACCGCCGAGGCCCGTCGCCTTCACCGTGCGCGCCATCAGCGGGATCGATAGCTTGCAGCCGAGGAACACGCTTTCCAGATCGACCAGATGCACGCGGCGCCAGGTTTCGAGATCGGTGGATTCAACATCGCTGCCGCCGCCGATGCCGGCATTGTTGACCAGGATGTGAAGACCACCGAACGCCTTTTCGGTCTCCGCGATTGCGCGCTCCCACTCCTCGGTCTTGGTCACGTCATGCGCGATGGCGACCGCGGCGCCCCTGTGCTTCGCATTGATCGCAGCGGCGACGGCCTGCGCGCCCTTGTGGTTGACGTCGGTGACCGCGACCTTGGCGCCTTCACGCGCCAGCATGTGGGACGCGGCTTCGCCCAGACCCTGCGCGCCACCTGTCACCAGTGCGATCTTGCCTTCGACCCGTCCTGCCATCGTTCTCTCCCGGTTTTGCAAACAGTTTCGTCGCGTGCCGCGGAGCTGTCTACGGGCTCAGGGTCGCAGAACGGTTTCGCCGGTCATCGGGTTGACCAGGGTTACATTCTCGAGCGCCTGGATGCGCCATTCGCCGTCACGCTGTGTTGCCACCGCCATGATCAAGGTATCGATCTGGTGCGGACCAGCCGGATGCGCCGCGCCGGCGCTCAGCCGCGTCCAGAAGTGCAGGATCACGGCGGTGTCCGAGACCACATCGATATCGGGCGTGTCGCACGTCAGGACTGAATCGCTATAGATCGAAGTATGGATGCGCTCGTGCCCGGCGACGATCTCCTTGACGCCGCGCCAGTAGCTCGCGAAACGATTGACGAACGTTGCGTCGGGATGGAACAGGCGGCCGAAAGCGTCCATATCGTGCGCGTTCCAGGCATCCTGGAAGCGTGCGGGAATGTCTTCCTGACTCTTTGGCATGATCGTCTAGCGTCCCGTGAATTTCGGCGCGCGCTTTTCGAGGAAGGCCTTGATGGCCTCACGATAATCCTCGCTGGTCGTGGCGAGCGCGTATTGATCGAGGTCCATGAAGGCCGTCGCGTGATGCAGCGCATTGGCAGCGACGTTTACGCCCTGCTTGGACATGCGCACGGCATTCGGCGGCAGCGCTGCGACTTTCTCCGCCCAGCGGCGTGCCGCGGCGAGCGTTTCGCCGTCCTTTACGACTTCGTCGCACAGGCCCCATGACAGTGCCTGCTCTGCTTCGACCTTGTCGCCGAAGATCACGAACTGCTTGGTACGCGACGGCCCGATCAGCGAGACGAGACGCGGTACGGCATGCCAGCTCATGTTCATGCCGAGCGGTATTTCCGGCAGACGCATATGCGAGCCTTGCGCCATGATGCGAAAGTCGCACGCTGCGGCCAGCGCACCGCCGCCGCCGATGCAGAATTTCTCGATCGCACAGATCGTGACCTGCTCGACCTTCTCCCACGCATCGCACATGTCGGGACCGATGCGGACCATGTGCCGGCGTTCGAGAAGTCCATTGGCCTTGCGGCGATCGAGACCAGGATCCTTTAGATCGGCACCTGCGGTGAAGGCGCCCTTGCCGGTGATGATGATGGCCTGGGTCTCGAGATCATCGGCGAAGCTGCGGGCCGTTTCCGTCATCTCCAGGATCAGCTGGCGCGAGAGCGCGTTGCGGCCGTCGCCGCGGTCCATGGTGACGGTTGCGATGGCGCCGTCGCGTGCAATGCTGATGAAGTCGCCGATCCTGGTGGTTGTCACGCCGGGCTCTGGAGATTGTGGACGATCCCCAGCAGCGTACGCCGCGGGAGGAACGGCACAAGGGTCGCCAGCACGGCGTTGCGGGCTCCGGTGATCACGACACGACGGTTCTGGCGCCAGCCCTGGTAGCCGAGTTCGGCCACGGCCGCCGAAGTCATCGGCGTCCCGGCACGGGAGAGCCGCGTTTTCCCGGTGCCGGCCCGCGCCCGGAAATTGCTTTCAGTCGGGCCGGGACAGAGACAGCTCACATGTACGCCGGTCCCTTCGGCTTCTTTCCACAGCGCCTCGCTGAAGGAGAGGACGAACGCTTTGGATGCGTAGTAGATCGCCATCAGCGGACCAGGCTGGAACGACGCGGTGGAGGCAACGTTCAAAATCCCGCCGCGCTTCCGCGCCAGCATGCCCGGCCAGTAGATGTGCGTGAGTTCAACAAGCGCGCGATCGTTGAGGTCGATCATGCCGAGCTGCGTCGCGCGATCTGAGCCAAGGAACGCACCGGCGGTCCCGTAGCCGGCATTGTTGACCAGCACGTCGACGGTCAGGCCCTGTGCGGCGATGGCGGCCGCAAGCTTTTCGCCGCCGCCCTGGAGTCCGATGTCCATCGCGATCGGCGTGGATTTTACGCCGTGCGCCGCCGAGAGCGTGGCGGCCACTTCCTTCAGCGCGTTTTCCGAGCGCGCTGTGAGGATGATGTCATAGCCGTCCTTTGCGAAGCATGCGGCGAGATCGACGCCGATCCCCATGCTGGCGCCTGTTATCAGTGCGGTTTGTCCTGTGCCTTTGCGCGTGCTGGTCATGGTGTTTCCCTTCAGTCGTTTGCGATGGCGCGCCACAGCGCCTCTTCCATGTCGGCGGCTGTCTCGGTGTTGAAGTCGATCGAGCCCTGTTCGGCGAATTTCGCGAGACCCGCGGCCGCGCCCCAGACCAGCGCCACGACGAGCGCGGGTGAGATGTCCCGGATGGCGCGTGACGCACGGGCCTGAATCAGGAACGCCTCGGCCACTTCCAGAAAGGGACGCCCGGCGGCGCGCGAAGCTTCGTCGAGGTATTCGCCGTGATGGTGCAGGTCGAGAAAGCGGACGGCGCGCGGATGGGCCCGGGCGAAGTCGGTGATCCGCTGCCAGTACTCGGTGAAGCTGTCCCGGATCGTCAGGCCGCGCGGCATCGGCGCCAAGACCTTGGCGTTATAGGCGCCCTTCCACTGCTGATAGAGCACATTGACGAGCGCTTCCTTGCTCGGGAAGTAGCGATAGACCGTCCCCGTGGCGACGCCGGCGCGAACCGCAATTTCCGGTACCGCGACACCATCGAAACCCCGCCGCTCGAACAGTTCGAGCGCCGCCTCCAGAAGGCGTGCCCGCTTGTCGTCGGATTGGAGAATTGCAGCTCCCATAAGGTGCCCGATGCGAATGAATGTTCATTCATACACCGATGCCATCTCGAAAACCAGCCCGTTTCCGGGATTTCGGTTAGCAGGCCTGCAACATGAATTTAGCCGAAAGTGCCTGCCGCTATCCGGCGCCCTTGCTGGCCGGTTGCCAGAGCTGGATCGGATTCCCCTCGGGATCGTGCAGGCTGGCGAACCGGCCGTTCGGGTAGGTCGTTTTATCGACCTTCACTGCAATGCCGCTGGCGCTGAGCTGGGCCGCCATTCTGTCCAAGTCATGCACGCGGAAATTCATCATCCACTGCTGACCAGCATTCCCGAATGACGTGTCAGCCGGGAACGGCGCGAAGACCGTCGTGCCGGCTTCGGTCTCCCACGACGGGCCGCCATAACTCTCAGGCACAGGCGGGATGCCGAGGTTGTCCTCGTACCATTTCGCGAGCGCCTTCGGATCCTTTGCCTTGAAGAAGAAGCCTCCGACCCCGACTACGCGTTCCTTCGCGCCATCGCTACTGGGTGAGGCGCCAGAAGCACCGGCGGCTGCGGCAACACCGGCCATCAAGCCGACCGTCGCGCGGCGCGTGAAGTCTCGCGGGCTCATCATCCCCTCCGTGATCGAACCTGCATGCTAGCGTCCCTCGCATGCCTTGGCGCGTGCGAGAAGAAAGTCGCGCTCCCGCGCATTGCGGCTCAAGGAGGCCGCAGCCTGGAACGCTATTCGTGCCTCTTCCAGGCGCCCGGCGCGGAACAGGAAGTCGCCGCGCGCGGCCGGCAGGGGCACATAACCTTGCAAGGCTTCGACGCCGGATATCTCGTCGAGCAGACGCAAGCCCGCTTCAGGCCCGAACGCCATGCTGTGCGCGATCGCGCGATTGAGATCGACCACGGGCGACGGCGACACCACACGCAGCTGGTCATAAAGCGCGGCAATTCGAAGCCAGTCGGTGTCAGCGGCACGGCGGGCGCGGGCGTGGCAGGCCGCAAGCGCGGCTTGCAGCACATACGGGCCATCGCCGCCGAGTGCTTCAGCACGGGCCAGTGCGTTAAAACCCAGATCGATCAACAGCTGATCCCAACGCCCGCGATCCTGCTCGGTAATAGGAACGAACGCGCCATCCGGGCCGCTGCGCGCATTGAGGCGCGAGGCCTGTATCTCCATCAGGGCGACAAGACCGAGCACTTCGGCGTCTTCGGGCATCAGCCCGGCGATGATCCGGCCCAGGCGTTGCGCTTCCAGACACAGTCCCGGCCGCACAAGGTCGTCACCCGCCGTCGCGGCATAGCCTTCGTTGAAAATGAGATAGATGACTTCGAGCACCGACGGCACACGTGCGACCCGTTCGGCCCCCCGCGGCACCTCGAAGTTCAGCCCGGCTTTGGCGATCGCCTTCTTGGCGCGGACGATGCGCTGCGCGATCGTGGCCTCGCTGGAAAGGAAGGCACGCGCGATCTCGTCAGTCGTCAGGCCGCCGACGACGCGCAGGGTGAGCGCCGCGCGCGCCTCAGGCGACAGCATCGGATGGCAGGCGGTGAAGATCAGCCCCAGCAGTTCGTCGCCGAGATCATCATCGATCGCCGCTTCGAACTCCGCGACAGCACTGTCGACCGACTCGT
>DASZCC010000340.1:0-2086 GCA_035943485.1 Rhizomicrobium sp.
ATTGTTCAGCAGAACGGCAACCTGTGGATGTTCGCTGCCATAGACTGCGCGATAGATGGGAAGTGCATCTTCGTAAGTCGCTTCGGCATCCTTGTAGTCGCCGCGCTGATACTGCACGGCACCGAGATTGATCAGCGTCGCGGCGACGTCAGAGTTGCGCGGCCCGAACAGTGCTCTGCGGATGCCAAGCGCGCGTTTGAACACTGGTTCAGCGTCCGCCAGGCGGTTCTGCTGAAAGCGCAACATGCCCAGCGAATTGAGAGTCTCGGCAGTCTGTGCGCTCTCTTCGCCGTGCAGCCGGATGTCCATCGCAAGAGCCTTGCTCAGGTGCAGATCCGCGGCGTCGTTGTCGCCGAGCGCGGATTCACTGTCGCCCAATCCAGTCAGCGCTTCTGCGATCGTGGGGTGGGACTCGCCATAGAGCACCTGTGCATCATGGAGCGAGGATTGATAAAGCTTGCGCGAAGCGTCGTAGTCGCTGTTGGCGTACAGGTTTGCGGCTAATGCAAGATTGGTCTTCAGGATGTCTTCGCTATTGCCGGACTTGCGCGCTGCATTTGCCGCGGCCTGAAGCACACCGGTCGCCTTCGAATAGAATCCTAGCCCGCCATAGGCCTGACCCATCGCGCGCAGGAGATAACCCCTGACCGTATCCTCGGTGCCGAGCTTTGAATTCACCTCGACGATGCCGCGATCGAGCATCTGGCGCGCCGTCACCTTGTCGCCGCCATTGGATTCCGGATCGGCCACTGAAAACAGCGACACCAGAAAGTCCGTCGTGCGTTCCGCGGTCGTGGCCTGAATCTTCGCCACGCGCGTCGCTTCTTGTGATCGCAGCGCATAGACGTAGGCGAGCACGCCGGCCACCACCGCGACGACGGCCAGTATCGCCATACCAGCCGCGATCGCGCCGTACAGACGTACACGGCGTCGCGAATTCTCGAGATCGCGCTGTTTGAGATCGTCGAGATCGGCACCCAGCAGGCCTGCAATGATCTTGAGCTTGGCGTTCTCTTTGCCGTCACCCACCGCGCGGGCGTCCGCTGCCGCCGGTTCGATGCGGTCTGCCGAAAGCTCGCCGTCAGACGCCAGCCGATAGCGCAGGGCATTCGGGAAACATTCAAGCGGCGACGCTTCGCCGGTGAGATCGCTGTCGTTCGGTTCGCCCTCCGCGATCAGCGCGAAGATGCGCGCCTCGCGGCCCAGACGCTTGAAGCGGAGGATTTCCTGATCGACCCATCGGCTGCGCCGGCTGTTGGGCGAGCAGATCACGATCAGATAGGCGGACTGCTCCAGTGCGGCCTGCACATAAGCCTGGAGATCGGCGACGGCCGGCGTCTCGGCGCGGTCGCGATACACCGGAAAGATCTTGGCGGGGATAGGTCCGTCGCGGCCCACCTTGCCGGCAAGCGCTTTCGGAACGCGGTATGTCTCGAGGGCGCGGTGAAGCCAGTCGGCCCACTTCTTGTCGCGATGGCTGTAGCTGATGAACGCGCGATACTTGAAATCAGCGGTCACGGCGAATTCTCCCCCAGTGGGATAGTAGCGCCGTTTCCGCCGGGACCAAATGCGCGGCCTAGAAGATGAAGTTGGAGTGCTTCACGTCACGGCAGAAATCATGGAGCTCCCGGAGCGCGACCTCCTCCATCTTTGTAACGGCGTCGAGATATGACGCGACGCCTTCTTCGGCATGCAGCAGGCGGACGCGGCGCAGCTCCCGCGCATAGGCGATATAGCGCTCAGCTTCGTGCTGGAAGCCGCTGCCACGTTCATAAACGGCAAGGATCGCGCTCGCGACGAACATAAGGAGTGTCAGAAATGCGAGCCACGCATCGGTTAGCGGCGAAAAAACATTCGGGTGCTCGGGATGAAGCGTCGACCAGCTCGCAACGGCGATCTGGACGAAAGTGAGGAGCGCGCCGGCACCGAACAGGATTTCGCTGAACATCGCGGGCACCGCGGCGCGATCCTCGGCCTTCTTGAGATAGTCGGTGACGTGCTGCCCCTGGACGCTGATCCGCAGCATGCCATAGACGCGCGACGCGTCCTGGATGAGTTTCGGATCGATGTGCGCGTCCGGCTTGCC
>DASZCC010000341.1:0-21437 GCA_035943485.1 Rhizomicrobium sp.
CTTCAAGCGCTTTCATGGAAGTCTCTGCAATCGGTCATGTGATTATGGATCGGTCCCGCGCCAATTTCATGCCGATGAGCCGTCCGGCACGGGAATCTCCACGACACGCTCCGGCACGTTGTCAAATTCCAGGCGCAATGCCCGCGTCGAAGTGGCGTGGAGGCTGTACATGTTGACGAAATAGGTGAGGATGAGGATGTCTTCCTCGCTCAAATGCGCCTTCAGAACCGCGAAAACCTTGTCGTGAACGCGCCCGCTCTCGAGCATCTGCCCGTCGACATAGGCGAGCACGGCGCGCTCGATCGGCGAGAACACATCGGCCACCTGCCAGTACGGTATCGCCTCGATCTTCGCTTCGGTCAGGCCGTTCTTGCGTCCCACCTTGCAGTGCTGGGAGAAGACGAACTGGCTCTGGCGCACATAGCCCGTTCGGATGATGGCAAGTTCGCGCAGCGCGGGATCGAGTGGCGCGTTTCGGTAGCTGTAGGCCGAGAATGCGTTGAGTATTCCCGGCACCTTGCCCCACGCTGTCCACCAGTCGCCGGGCGTGCCGGTTGGCGTTCCTGGCTGGGCGACAGGATCACGGCCGGCGCCGAACACAGTGTCGTAACGTTCGACGATCTCGGGAGGCGCGTCCGCGCGCGACAGAGGCGTGATGCGTGTCATGTCAGCCTCCGGCGCGCGCAAGGCTTTCGCGGAACGGCCGCAGGCCCCACCACAAAAGCAGAAGCACGATCGGTGTGATCACGATCGTCGCAACCGAGATCGAGTACCCCACGGCGTGTTCGTTGTGAAAGACATAGTCGGTGATCATCGCCACAAAAGCCGGTCCGAGACCGACGCCCAGAAGATTGGCGACGAACAGGAAGATGGCCACGATCTGTCCACGCATCCGGTTCGGTGTGATCACCTGCAACGCGGCCGAGATCAGCGCGACGGGAAAACTGCTGAGAAATGTCGACAGGACAAGGACCGCAAGCGCCGCACTCGCCGCCGGCATGAGCGGCGCCAGGGCCGCCGGTATTGCAGTTGCCGCGATAGAAATCATCGGCGCGCGGAAATAGACGTCCTTATAGCCGAACCGCTCCAGCCATTCGGCGAAGCGCGCGCCCGCGAGAACACCGGCGGCGCCCAGAAACGCGAGCATGAGGCCATAGACATAGCCGATGTCGTGCGAGGCCCAGTGATGCACGCGCATGAAATAGCTCGGCATCCACGCGACGGTGCCGAAGCCGAGTGTGGAGACGATCGAGAATGCCGCGAAATGCGCCGTCAGCGTGCGCCAGTTGAGTTTCATGAACGCGAACAGCTCGGCGAACTGTGCCGGCTCGGCGGTCGCGCCGCGACGCTTGGGCTCGCGCACAAAGAAGAAGGGCAGCAGCACGAGCGAGCCGAACAGCCCAACCACCAGGAACGTCGTCTGCCACGGCGCGATCTTCCCGAAGAACGGCAGCACCGGTGGCGGCATCGCGCTGACGATCTGGATTGCCAGACCGCCCACCACAAGCGCGAAGCCGGCGCCGAGATATTGCGCACTTGTATAGAAGCTGAGGGCTCGCGCCAGCCGGTCGCGGGAGAAGTAGTCCGACAGCATCGAGGCACCGGACGGGCCGAGCGTCGCCTCGCCCACGCCAACCAGGATGCGGGCGCCGAAGAGCTGCGCAAAGCTGCCAGCCAGACCGCAGGTCATGGTGGCGAGGCTCCACAGCACCACACCGGCGGCGATGATCCGCTTGCGGCTCATGCGGTCGGCCAGCCAGCCGATAAGGAGGCCGAACACGACGTAGAACAGCACGAACGCGAAGCCAGCGAGCAGGCTGACCTTCGTGTCGCTGATGTTGAACTGCTTCTTGATCGGCGCGAACAGCAGCGTCGGGATCTGCCGCTCGATGTAGGAGACCATGTTGATGAGCGCGAGCGAGCCCACCACGAACCACGCATAACTGCTCTCCCGCGCCGGCGCGGCACTTTCCTCGATCGGCGGCAAGCGTGATTCGATAATGGTCATTGCGTCAGGACTGGAGCTCTTTCGTCCGCAGCGGTACGCGCTTGCCGTTCGCGTCCATCGGGTCGTGGCGGACATCGCCTTCGTTGTACGGGCGGGTCAGGGCCGCGAGCTCCATGTGAATGCCGTTCGGATCGGTGAAATACATCGAGCGGATCCAGGTGTTGGACCGGATGTCGGGCGACGAATGAGGCTCCCCGTCATTGTGGCTGAGGATCCGCAACTCCACGCCCTTGCTGCGCAGGCGCTCGGCAAAGTTGTCGAAATCATCGAGGGAGATATTGATCGCCAGATGATTCATCGAGGCATGCGCCGTCTGGCTGCCATATTTGGCGATGTCCTCGTGCATTGATGCGATACCCGGTGCGATCTTCGGTGCGTTCGGAAACCAGAAGAACGCGATGCAATCGCCCTGCCCGCAGTCAAAGAAGAAATGCTGGCCGCGCCCGTTTGGCAGGTCGAGCGTCTTCACGAGCTTCATCTCGAGGACCTCGGTGTAGAACTTCACCGTCTCCGCCATGTCGCGTGCGACGAGCGCCACGTGATTGACGCCGCGATACTCCATCGCCTTTCCGGATTTTGTCGCCATGTTCGCCTCCTTGAGTGTCACATCATGAAGCGAGACAGCGCGGGGCGGCTGGACCGCCCCGCGCCTCGCTCAGAATGTCGAGCCGTCGACCTTGATCGTCAGATCCGCGCCGAAGGTGAGCGGATTGTCGAAATAGAGTTGGGTAAAGTAGCCCGAACTAGGCACCGCGGACAGAATCCGCAGCTGGTTGTTCAGGTTCTTGCCCCAGACCGACACCTTGTAGCGGCCCTCGGGCTCGACATAGGAAAGGCTCGCCCCCCAGACACCATAGGACTTCTGGAAACCGACGATGCTGTTCGTAAGGTCGGTGAAGTGCGAAGTCTCGTAGGAATAGGACGCATCCGGCGTGAGCGTGCCGTAGCCGTTGAGATCGATGTCGTAGAACGCATCGAACCGTGCGGTCCATTTCGGGGCGCGCGCCACTTTGAGATAGGAATAATCCGCGGCGCCGGTTCCGAACACGTTGGCAAAGAAGCTCGTGTAATGCGCATCGAGATAACCGATCGACGCCGACAGGTTCAGGTGATCGATCGGAATCGCCGTGATTTCCGCTTCGACACCCTGTGCCCGCTCATACGCATTGTTCACGATCGCCTGCTGCAATCCGCCGCCCGGAATGAAGGCGCCAACCTGCAGCTGGGAGTACTTGTTCGTGAAGGCGGCAAGGTTCACGCGCAGGCGGTGCTCATACCAGTCGGACTTCAGTCCGATTTCCCAGGCCTCAACTTCTTCCGGTGAGTAGGGCAATCCGGTCAGCGTTGCCGTGTCGACGCGGCTGTTGAAGCCACCCGCCACGAAGCCGGTCGAGAAGCTGGCATAGACCATCTTGTTGTCGTCGATGTGATAGTCGGCGCCCAGCTTGTAGCTGATGTTCGACCACGACTTGTTGAAGAAGAACGTACCCGGGCTGCCCAGCGGTGCAAAGTGCGACGGCACGCGAAAGATGTCCTTCGCTTCTACCGTGTAGCGAATGCCGCCGGTGAGTTCGAGGCCCGGCATGACGGTGTAGTCGACCTGCGCGAAGGCCGCGTAAGAGTCATCCGTCTGCTGTGAATAGTCCAAATGGTTGTTCAGCGTGGGGAACAGCGAATAGAAGCGCTGTGTGCCATCCCAGGTCCGGCCCATGAACAGGCCGCCGACCACCCACTTCAGCGGCGAGTCGTTGTCGTTCGATTCCAAACGAACTTCCTGGCTGAACTGGTCGTTGTGCAGCCCAAAGGTCGACTGGAAGAAGTTCAGCTCGACGTCGTCGTAGTCACTGAGGCTGAGGTTCGAATCGTGCAGATAGCCGGTGATCGACACCAGGTCGAAGTCTTCCATGTGATAGCGCATGTTGAGCGTGGCGCTCGTGCTGTCCTGGAAGTCGCCGCTTGGGAAATTGCGGTGCACGACGTAGGGCGGATTGGGACCCAGCGGATATGGCAGTCCGGGCGTGCGATAATTGTAGCCGGGATAGCCGAAGAACGTGAGCGCATCCGTCGGCGTCGAGCCGTTCTGGCCGCCGACCGATGGGCTGCGGTCCTTCATGTAAGACAGGACGAGATCGGCCTCGAAATTCGGGAACGGCGTCCACACCGCCGTGCCGCGCATGGTGTTGATATTGTCGCCGCCCAGATGCTCCGGCAACGCTAGGTTTTGCGGCATCGGCGGCAGCAGCTGCTGCACCGGCCCCGTATAGGCGTTCTTGAACGCGCCCGTTGAATCCTGGCGCTGATACGACAAGCGGAACGCCAGCGTGTCGTCGACCGGCAGATCGACGGCCACGAAGTAATCGGCGCGGCCGAAATTGCCGATGCGGCCGCTGACTTCGACGTCGAACGTGTCGCCGGGCTTCTTGCTCGTGATCTGCACCACGCCGCCGATCGTGTTCTTGCCGAACAGCGTGCCTTGCGGGCCGCGCAGGATTTCGACGTGATCGACATCCTGCAGGTTCGACAGCATGCCGATGTTGCGTGCGGTGAACACGCCGTTGACGGAGACGCCGACGGCCGGGTCCTGGCCCATGTCCACGCCGGAATAGCCGATGCCGCGCGAATAGATCACGGCTGCGTTGCGGTGGATGGCGCCCACGCCTTCGATCGTGAAGTTCGGCGCCTGGTTGTTGAGGTCGGCAAGGTTCTGCACGAACAGCTTGGCGATCATGTCACCGCTGAGCGCGGTCACGGCGACAGGCGCGGCCTGCGCCGACTCTGCGCGGCGTCGTGCCGTCACGACGACGGTCTCGATGACTTCCGGTGACGCCGATGCCAACGTGTTCGGTGTGGTCTGCGCATGTGCGCCCATCGGGAACGATGCGGACAGACAAATTGCGGCCCCACAAAGGAGCCCGCCCCTCAAACTCATTCTTTCCCCCTGCGATGTTCGGCCGTCAGTGCGGCCTTTGATTCAGCGATCCGAAGATCGACAATACTTCGGACCCTAATTGATTTGCGGGCAAGGTAAATCTCGCCGCGAGTCGCGGCAATCGCCTAAATATTTGTCGGTGTTGCAAATTTGATTTGGCGTGAACATGTTAAGGTCACAGGCCGCCCCAGACGGCCAAAAAGGGAAACGACCGGGACATGAGACGCTTGCCGCCCCTTACGGCGCTGCGCGTATTCGAGGCAGTGGGCCGGGCAGGCAATGTCCGCTTCGCGGCCCAGGAGCTTAACGTCACCCCTGCCGCCGTAAGCCACCAGATCCGGCTTCTGGAGGAGCATTTCGGCACCGAGCTGTTCATCCGCAGCGGCCGCGGCCTGATTCTGACCCAGGCTGGCACGCAGTTCCTGCATCACGTTTCGGAGGCATTCGATCGTCTCGCAGATGCGGTACGGAAGATTCCCGGCTCCCGCGCCCAGACCGTGCGCGTCCACAGTCTGCCGAGCTTCGCCAGCTGCTGGCTCGTGCCCCGCCTCGCAAAATTCTATGCCGCGCACCCCGGCATAGACGTCGAGATCACAACGGTGGGCGATCTCGCCCAGCCGCCGGATCTCGCGAACCTGGATGTCGACTTCGCCGTGCGCGTCGGACTGAACGAGAACCAGTGGGCTGGCGTGCATGTCGAGAAGCTCGTGCACGAGCAGATGTTTCCCGTCTGCGCGCCGGAAGTCATGCAGGGTGTGCCGCCGTTAAAGCTGCCACGCGACATGTCGGGACATGCCCTGCTCCAGGTCTCGCGCCGCTCGGAAGGCTGGCCGGAATGGCTCGCGGCCGCGAAGGCGAACGGCATGGAGTGCTGCGAGATTGATCCCGATCATGGGCCGAAGTTCGACACCATTCAGATGACGTTCACCGCCGCGGTCGAAGGCATGGGAATCGCGATGGGACGACTCCCGATCGTTGAGGACTATCTCGCGAGCGGCGCGCTGGTCGAACCATTCGCGCTGCGCGTGACCAGCCGCAATGCGTATTGGCTGCTGTCGGCAAGCAACACGCCGCTATCACAGGGCGCGGCAACCTTCCGCGCCTGGATGCGGCGTGAGCTGGATCTCAGTACCGACTAGAAACGCCAGAAAGCCTTATTCGGCAGGCTCATGTTGACGCGCGCGCTTCTTGCCGTCCGCGCCGACGGGCTCGTGCGTCGCGTCGATCTTCGGATCGAGCTCGCGCGTCCAGGCGGCGAATTCCAGGCAGATGCCATCGGGATCGTAGAAGTAGATCGAGCGCACGAAGGTCGAAGGCGTAACGACGTCGAGCGTGATCTGACGCTCCGAGTCATCGTGGTTCATGATCTTCGTCGCCTGGATGCCGCGGGCGAGCAGCTTGTCGTGATACTTGTCGATCAGCTCGGCCGGCACGTTGAACGCGACATGGTTCATCGAGCCATGGCCTGACGTGATCGGACCCTGCATCGGAAGATTGGCGGCCGACGAGATGCCGGGCTGTGCCGGCGGCGCATCCGGGAACCAGAAGAAGGCAAGCGAGTCGCCATTGCCGATGTCGAAGAAGAAGTGCTGGCCGCGGCCGCCGGGCAGATCGATCGTCTTCGTCAGCGGCATGCCCAGCACGTTCGTATAGAAGTCGACAGTGCGCGCCATGTCCTTGCACACCAGTGCGAGGTGGTTGATGCCCTGAATCTCGAACACCTCGTTCTTGACCTTGCTCATGGCCTTCTCCGGTACGTTTCCGTTTTTGGACTTACCATTTTCCACGTTGCAATACTATATAGAAAGCTAAGCATTCCGGACCAGAACACTTCACGCAAGGGAAACGAAACGATGCCCAGGTTGAAACAGGTGCCACTCGCGCAGGCGCATGAGAACGCAAAACGCTATTACGAAAGACTCTTTTCGGGCCGCGATCCCGTTAAGGAACCGGGCACCGCGACGGGAACGCCCGGCAACTGGTGGACGGTGTTTGCACTGGTTCCGGCGATCTTCGATCACGCGACGGCGCAGTTCGGCATGTTCGGCATGTTCACCGACACATCGGTCAGCAAGCTTGACCCGAAACTCCGGGAGATCGCGCTGCTTCGGACGGGATTTGTTGTCGGCAGCCAGTTTGTGTTCTCGCAGCATTGCAAGGCGGGACGCCGCAACGGCCTCAGCGAGGAGAAGATCACGGCGATCCCCAGCTGGAGCGTCTCGGACGCCTATTCTCCGTTGGAGCGTGCCGTGCTGGCTTACACAGACTGCCTGGTGTCGGAACGCGGCCGCGTGCCCGACGCCACATTTGACGCGCTGCACAAGCTCATGTCCGACGAGGACATCCTCGAGCTTGGCTATCACGTCATGTGCTACAACCTGCACGCCGTGCTGTGCAAAGCGATGCGCCTGGAATTCGACGACGTGCCCGAGCGCATTCGCGAGTTGCCGGTGCCGGGCGACGGCAAGCTGACCGCCGATTGGGCCGGCGGCGCCTGGGCCGACAAGAAGTAATCCGATTGCTGGCACCCGGAGCGCGACGCGCTCCGGATGCTAGACCCGCGTCTCCAGCCACGCCGCTATCGTGTCGGCGACTTCACCCCGATAGTGGGGCGCGTCCTCGAAATAGTGCGCGCCCTTAGGCATCTTCAGCGTCTTGTCCTTCGAACCCAGCGCTTCGAAGATGAGTTTCGCGTCGCTCGGGAACACGCCCATGTCGCCCGTGCTCTGGATGACCAGCGACGGCAGCTCGATCGTCTTCAGATGCGCTTCACCGCGACATTGCGATGTCTCAAGGCTCCACATCGACAGCCAGGTCTTCAACGTGTTGGCGCGGCCGATGCCCGAAGGGGCACGATTGGCGACCGTCGGTGAACCGCGATAGCAGCCGGGACACGGCCTGTCGGACGGATCGATCGCAGGATCCATGAACCGCAGATCGGCCCAGGTGCCGAACAGCGGGAAGATGCGATCGGGCACGCCAGCCGCGTTCAACCGCTTCAGCTCTGCCTTCGCCCAGTCAGTGATGCGCTGATTGCGCGCCACCTGTGCAGCGCGATAGCGCGTGATGAATTCCTGCCAGTATGGCGGACCATTGTCCGGATTGAACGGATCGAGCGACGGATCGCGCTTCGTCGGATCGGTCTCGTCGATCACTGAACCGTCCATCCAGCCGGTGAGCACTTCGGGCCGCCCCGGATGCGCATTGAGCGAGATGTATAGATTGGCCTTGGTCAGCTTTTCCAGTTCGGCCTTCACGACGCCTTCGACCGGCAAGGTCAATTTCTGCGCTTCGGCCTGATAGGCGCCCATCAGCGAACCACCGCCGGAATTCCCCAGGAGCACGATCTTCTCGACGCCCTGCTCGCGCAGCCATTTCATGCCGACGCCGATATCAATCAGTGCGTGCTCCAGCAGGAACTGATCTTCCGCGCCGCGATAGCGCGTGTTCCAGCCCAGGAAGCCGTAGCCGCGTGCGGCCATGTAGGGCGCGATATAGTGTTCGGCGAAATCGACGTTGTAGTGCGTCGCGATCATCGCCACGCGCGGCGCTTTGCCCTTCCGCGTCCAGTAGAGGCCCTGACACGGGTGACTGCCATGTCCAGCAATCGGCATCGTCGGCGATACGAGACCGACAAATCTGTTTTCGACGTCGCGGAATTGTTCCTGTCCGGCCATGGCGCTTCGTCCCTGATATCCTTCGAAATCGAATGAATATCATCCCGCGGCAGGAAACAAGATGCCGTCAGGGCGTGAGAGCACCGGCCGGCAATGCGGCGCCCGAAGCCTTGAGCCAGGCCTGCTCTTCCTTCGAAAGGTTGTCGCTCATCTTCAGGAGGACACGCCGCAGCGTCTCGATATCCTTCTCGGTGAGACCGGCGGAGGCGATGACGTTCACGTCGGCGACGAAGGGAATGAGCTTGTCACGAAGCTTGCGCCCCTTGGGCGTCAGGAAGATGTGAATCTTGCGATTGTCCTCCGTGCTGGGGACGCGTTTCACAAGACCGCTTTTCTCCAGTACGTTGAGCGCCGTCACTGTCGTCGGCTCCCGCATGGCGACACGGCGGGAGAGTTCCCGCTGGGTGAGCCCCTCTTCGTTCCACAGCGCGCGCAGGAACGGCCACTGCCCCGACGAGACGCCGTAGGGCAGCGTGCGCCGCTCCAGATGGCGCGAGAAACCCCTGAACGTGATGCGCGTCAGATAGCCGATGCTGTTCATCGGCTGGGCATAGAATTCGATGGATTTAGCGGTCTTGCGGGCGGCCATGTTGCCTTCGGTACGGGGTGCGCAAGACGCATATTGTTCCCTGTGTAAAAAGGCAAATTTGGCCTTCCGCGATTGCGGCTGGCTGGTGCTTATTGTTAGAAAGCTAAGTAACTCGCGACGCGGAATTCCCTTGTCTCAACTCCCTCTCCTGCCGACGGCGATCGTCGGAAGCTACCCGCAGCCCGACTGGCTCATCGACCGTGTCCGGCTCAAGGATCGGCTGCCGCCCCGCGTCCGCGCGAAGGAGTTGTGGCGGGTGGACGAGAAATTCCTTCCCGCTGCGCAGGCCGACGCGACCATCATCGCGATCCACGATCAGCTGCGCGCCGGCATCGACATCATCGGCGACGGCGAGATGGCGCGTGAGAGCTATTCGAACCGCTTGGCGAACACGCTGGCCGGCATCGACAGCGACAAGCCCGGCACCGCGATGGACCGCACCGGCGCGCCCAATCCTGTGCCGCGCGTCAGTGGCGCGATCCGGCGCATCGGCCCGATCGAGGTCGATATGGTCCGCCTGATGAAGGAACAGACCGATCATCCGGTGAAGATCACCCTGCCCGGCCCCTTCACGATGACGCAGCAAGCGCAGAATGATCACTATCCGACGGATGAAGCGCTGGCGATGGATTATGCCGACGCAGTGAACGCCGAACTGCACGATCTGTTCGATGCCGGCGCCGACATCGTGCAGCTGGATGAGCCCTATCTGCAGGCCCGCGCCGACCAGGCGCGCGGTTATGCGGTGAAAGCGATCAACAAGGCGCTCGACGGTGTCAAAGGCAAGACGGCGCTGCATATCTGTTTCGGCTACGCCCATGTTCACAAAGGTGCAGCCAAACCGCAGGCCTATTCATTTCTGGAGGAACTGGAGGACTGCGCCGTCGACATCGTTTCGGTCGAAGCCGCGCAGCCGAAGCTCAACACAAACGTGCTCAAGGCACTGCGCAACAAGACGGTGATGCTGGGCGTCATCGATCTGAACGACCCCGATGTAGAGACGCCCAAAGCCGTCGCCGCGCGCATTGAAGAGGGTCTCAAATATGTTCCGCCGGAACGCCTGATCATCGCGCCCGACTGCGGCATGAAATATCTCTCGCGCGAGGTCGCTTTCGGGAAGCTTCATGCGATGGTCGAAGGCACGAAGCTGGTGCGTGCAAGGCTGTAGCCGGCGCTACGACCCCAGGAACGCGCGCAGGATGGCGTTCGTTCGTTCCGGACGCTCGAGCGGGATCATGTGCCCGCTGTCTTCGATGATCTCCAGTCGCGCATCCGGAATGGCCGCCAGCATCTCGTTCTGATGCTCGATCGTGGTGATACCGTCGGCGCGGCCAAACACCAGCAGCACCGGACACGCGATAGCGCCAAGCTCGGGGCGGCTGTCCGGCCGGCTCATGATGGCGCGCTGCTGGTTCAGGAAACCTTTCTCGCCGATGTCGCGCGCCATCTGGCGCAGCGTGCCGGTCAACACACTGTCGTCGCGGCGATCGGGATGGACCAGGATCGGGATGCGTTCCTCGATGATGTCAGCAAACCGGCCTTCCTCGACAAGACGCAAATAACCCTCGCGCCGCACGGTCTGCTTGGGCGTGTCGGCCGGCGCCAGCGTACTCATGAGCACAAGCTTCTCAATACGGTCAGGTGCCTGCCGCATGATCTCGAATGCGACGAACCCGGCCATGCCATGGGCGACAAGTGCAAAACGATCGGGCACATTGGCAAGCGTTTCTGCCGCGAGTTCGCGCATCGTGTCGTGGTCGCGCAGCTCCAGCAGGCAATCGGCGTGCTGGTGCCGCCAGAGAAGGTTAGTGCAGAGCTGGCCGGATAGAAAAACCGCAGGCGTCATGGTTTGATCCTCAGACGACGCGATGAAGAAGGACTTCGCCAGCCGCGACGCGGCGGCAATTCTCGAACGCAACCGTCATGCTGCGTGCCAGCGTCTCCGGCGTCAGCCAGCCGACATGCGGTGTGAGCACGACATTGGAAAGTGTGAAGAGTGGATTATCCGCGTCAGTCGGCTCACGTCCAAACACATCCAGACCTGCTGCACGCAGATGCCCCGATCGAAGCGCATCGACCAGTGCCGCTTCGTTTACCAGTTCGCCGCGCGCCGTGTTCACCAGAACAGCACCCCCCTTCATACGCGCGATTGCCGTGCGCGAAATCATGCCGATGGTCTCAGGCGTCGCCGGGCAATGGAGCGAGACGATGTCAGCCCTCGTCAGCAATTCGTCCAGGGTCACGAAGTCCGCATCCGCCGTGGCCCGCCTGTTGCGCGCCGTGTAGATCACCCGTGCGCCCAGAGCGCGGAGCGCGGGCGTGAGGAGCTGCGGGATGGCGCCAAAGCCGACGAGACCCACTGTCCGGCCTGCGATCTCGCCGACATTGTCGAGCGCCGCCGCATCAGGTCGCCAACCTTCGCCACGCCGGATCAACCCGTCGAAGTAAGAAGCCCGGCGCAACGCGGCGAGCATGAGCATCAGCGCAAGTTCTGCGACGGCCTGGCTGTTGGTGCCGGGCATATTGCAGACAGCAACACCCGCGCCACGTGCCGCGTCGAGATCGATGGTGTTCACACCAACGCCGATCTTCTGGATCAGTTTCAGCTTTGGCGCGCGCGCGATGTCGCTCGCTGACAACGGGCGAAGCACATGCAAGATCGCTTCTGTCGATGGCAGGGCCTGATAAAACGCCGCGTCATCTGCGGCGTCGACGATCGTCAGCGTCACATCCTGCGGACAAGCCTTCTCAAGCGCGGCGCGAAAACCGGGACTTGCCAGATAGTGCAGCAGGACGTTCACCGGCCCAGCGCCTTCGGCAATGCGGACCAGCCCGCGAACGGCAAGCCTGAACTTTCCTCGATACGCAGAAGCTCGTTCCACTTCGCTATCCGTTCCGAGCGCGCGAAGGAACCGACCTTGATCTGACCGGCATTCCACCCCGTCGCGAGATGGGAGAGGAAAACGTCCTCCGTCTCACCGGATCGCGCCGAGACGATTGCCGCCCAGCCTGCTTCGCGCGACGCCGCAAGCGCTGCGTGCGCACGCGTCACCGTTCCGGCCTGGTTGACCTTGATGAGCGCACAGTTGCACGCACCGGCGGCCGCGGCGTTCTTCACACGAGCCGCATCCGTGACCAGAAAATCGTCGCCGACAATCTGCACCTTGCTTCCAAGAGCCTCCGTGATCGCATGCATCCCGGCCGCGTCGTGCTGGGATACCGGATCCTCGATCGAGAGGATCGGATAGGTACCGCACCATCTGCGCACATGCTCGACCATCGCGCCTGTCTCCAGTGCGTTCCCATCCAGCGCCAGATAATACTTGCCGTCGCGGTGGAACTCGCTCGCGGCGATATCGAGCGAGATGAACACGTCCTCACCGGGCCGATAGCCGGCGCGTTCGATCGCGCGCGTGAGCATGGCCAGACCTTCCTCGTTGGACGCGAACATGGGCCACCAGCCGCCTTCGTCCGCCGTGCCTGCGAGCTTGCCCTCGTCCGCCATCAGTTCTCCGGCGGCGCGATAGACGTCCGCCGTGATTTCCAGCGCCCGGCGCAGCGTGCCGGCACCGGGCGCCATGATCATGAAATCCTGTATGTCGGTGCGCCGTCCTGCGTGCGCGCCGCCGCCGAAAATCTGAATCTCCGGAACCGGCAGCCGCACAACCTTCCCATCCGCAAGAAATTCCCACAGCGGAACTACCGCTGCCCGCGCCTGCAGAAGGGCGAGCGAGACGGCCACGATGGCATTGCCGCCGAGCCGCGAGAGATTGGCCGTGCCATCCATCGCGACGAGCTGCGCATCGATCGCGGACTGATCCGCCGGCGCACCCTTCAAGGCGCGAGCGATCTCGCCGTTGATGTTTCCAATGGCACGGCTGACTCCGTAGCCGCCGAAGGCATCGCCGCCATCGCGCAGATCGACCGCTTCATTGTCTCCACGCGACGCGCCGGCCGGCGCCGCGGCGCGCCCGCGTGCGCCGCCTTCGAGCACGATCTCCGCTTCGACTGTCGGTCGCCCGCGCGAGTCCCAAATCTGGCGTGCGTGCAGTGTTGCGATGCGAGGAGACATGTGTCGAGAATCCTAGACACTTCGAATTCGAAGCAATAACGTGCGGCCAACGATATACGCGCGGAAAACAGCGGAGGAAACGGGTCGATGGACGATACAAAACAAATTTTGGCGCTGGCGAAAAGTTTTTTTGACGCACTCGAACAGGGCGACGTCTCCATCCTGCGCAAGGTTTACGCACCGGATGTCGAGATTTGGCACAATACCGACGGCCTCATCCAGACGCTCGAGGAAAACGAAACCACGCTGAAAGGCTTCGTCAGCCGCATCAGCGACCGCAAATATGGCGAGCGCCGGCTCGAGGCATTCCCCGGTGGCTTCGTGCAGCAGCATGTCCTGTCGGGTACGCGCAAGGATGGCGAGAGGCTTTCGCTGCCCGCCTGCATCGTGTGCCAGGTGAAGAACGGGCGTATCACGCGGTTGGACGAGTATTTCGATTCCGCACGGGTCGATCAGTTCCGCAAAGTCGTCGCCTGATGTCCGCCTTTGAGGTTGTGGCGACGGGGCTGCAATTCCCCGAAGGCCCTGTCGCGATGGCGGACGGTTCGGTGCTGATCGTCGAGATCCGCCGGCAGACCGTCTCGCGTGTGACGCCGGATGGAAAGGTCACCGTTGTCGCGAACACCGGCGGCGGCCCGAACGGCCTTGCGATGGGACCGGATGGCGCGGTCTACATCTGCAACAATGGCGGGTTCGAGTGGTACGAAGCCGCCGGCACATTCATTCCCGGCCACAAGCCGCATGATTACATCGGCGGCTCGATCCAGCGGCTCGATCTCAAGACAGGCAAACTGACGACACTCTACAGCGCTTGCGACGGCAAGCCGCTGAAGGGACCGAACGATCTCGTCTTCGACAGGCAGGGCGGCTTCTGGTTCACCGATCACGGTAAGTCGACTCCCGAACACCGCGAACATGGCGCCCTGCACTATGCGAAAGTTGACGGCTCGAAGATCACCCTAGCGCGCGGCGAGCTGACGGCGCCGAACGGTGTCGGCCTCTCGCCGGACGAGAAGACGGTCTATTGGGCCGACACGACGACGGGCCGCTTGTGGGCGATGGATCTCACTGCACCGGGCTTGCCGGCGCCGCCGCCCTTCCCGTGGGCACCCGGCCGCGTGGTCGCAACGCTCTCCGGTCATCAGCTGCTCGACAGCCTGAAGGTGGAAGCCGGCGGCAAGATTTGTGTCGGCACCATCCTCAACGGCGGGATCACGATCTTCGATCCCGATGGTTCGACAGAGCATGTTGCGTTTCCCGAACTGGCCGTCACCAATCTCTGCTTTGGCGGCCCCGATATGCGCGATGTCTGGGTGACGGGATCGAGCAGCGGCACACTCTATAAGGGACGCTGGCCGCGACCCGGCCTCAAGCTTGCCTTCAATGGCTGAGGGCAAGCTCGCGGGAAAGATTGCGCTGGTTACGGGTGCGGCGAGCGGCATCGGGTTGGCGACGGCCGAGCTTTTCGTCCGCGAAGGCGCGATCGTTCTGTTGACCGACATCCAGGACGCGGCGGGAGAAGCGGCGGCGGCGCGCATCGGCGCCACCTATCGTCATCAGGATGCAGCCTCGGAAGAGGACTGGATAGCGGTGATGAAGCAGGTCGCCGGAGATCACGGTCGCCTGAATGTGCTGGTGAACAATGCCGGCATGGCGATCGGCGGCGACATCACGCAGCTGGCGCTCGCCGACTGGCGTAGGCAGCAGGCGATCAATGTGGAGGGCGTGTTCCTCGGCATCAAGCATGGCCTCCCCTTGCTTCGAAAATCCGGCAACGGCGCGATCGTGAATGTCGCGTCGACCACGGCGCTCACCGGATCAGCGAACCTTGTGTCATACGCCGCAACCAAAGGTGCGGTGCGGAGCCTCACACGATCCGTGGCTTTGCAATGTGCGGCGCGAAAGGACGGCGTACGCGCGAACACCGTCTATCCGGGCATCATCGACACGCCGATTTATGGCCTGTTCGAGGGCGTGCCCAAGGTCGATGACAAGGGTGGCAAGCCTCTGGCGCGCGATCCGCACGCATTGGGCGAACGCTTCGTCCCGCTTGGCATACCGGGACAGCCGCATGATGTGGCCGCGGGCATTCTCTATCTCGCCAGTGACGACGCGCGCTATCTCACGGGCACCGATCTCGTCATCGATGGCGGCCTCGCCGGCTAAGGAGCTTCACGTGGAAGGGTTGATGCAACATGCCGCGCTGACGGTCGATCGCATTTTCGATTATGCGAATGATTGGCATGGCCAGCGCGAGATCGTGACGCGCACGGCCGATGGCGTGATCGAGCGTACGAACTATGCGGCGATGCATGCGCGTGCGAAGAAAGTCTCCAACGCGCTGCTCGCCGGAGGGATCAGGCTGGGCGACCGCGTTGCCACGCTGGGCTGGAACAGTGCGCGCCATCTCGAGGCCTGGTACGGCATCGCCGGGATCGGCGCCGTCTGCCACACACTGAACCCGCGCCTGTTCCCCGAACAGATCGTCTACATCATCAATCACGCGCAAGATCGCTTGATTCTTGCGGATGCGTCCTGCGCACCGTTGCTCCAGACACTGCTGCCGCAGTGTCCCAGCATCGAACGCATCGTCTTCCTGACCGATCGCGATGCAATGCCTGTAACGCCCTTCGCGGCCACCGACTACGAAAGCTGGATCAGCAGTCAGAGCGAGGTCTGCAAGTGGGGCGGCTTCGACGAGAACACGGCGTGCGGTCTTTGTTACACATCGGGCACGACAGGCAACCCAAAGGGCGTGCTGTACGCGCACCGTTCGAACTATCTGCATGCCATGATGACGTTGCAGCGCGATGCGCTGGCACTGTCATCGCGCGACACGATCCTGCTCATCGTACCGATGTATCACGCGAACGCCTGGGGCGTGGTGTATTCCGCGCCGATGGTGGGCGCCAAGCTTGTGTTGCCCGGACCACGGCTCGACGGTGCCTCGGTCTACGAACTGATGGAGCGCGAGCAGGTCACCTACTCCTCCGGTGTTCCGACCGTCTGGCAGATGCTGTTGCAGCATGTGCAGGCGACCGGTGCGAAGTTCTCCACGCTGAAACGCATCACGGTCGGCGGTTCCGCCTGTTCGCCGGCGCTGATCAACACGTTCGAGAACGACTACGGCATAGAAGTGCTGCAGGGCTGGGGCATGACCGAGACGTCGCCGCTTTGCACGGTGTCGACGCCGGACGCAGTGATCGCCGGTCTCGACCGCGACGCGCAACTGGCTAACAAGCTGAAGCAGGGCCGGCTGCTGTGCGGTCTTGAATTGAAGCTGACCGATGATGCCGGACGGCGCCTGCCGCACGACGGACGCACCTTCGGGCGGCTGAAGGTAAAGGGACCGACTATCGCCCGCGCCTATTTCGGTGGCGAAGGCGGCGATCCGCTGGACGACGAAGGTTTCTTCGACACCGGCGATATCTCGACGATCGATTCGCGCGGCTATATGCAGATCACGGATCGCGCGAAAGACGTCATCAAGTCGGGTGGCGAGTGGATCAGCTCGATCGATGTCGAGAACATCGCGATGGGCCACCCCGATGTCGCGTGCGCGGCCGTCATAGGTGTAGCGCATCCCAAATGGGACGAGCGGCCCTTGCTGATCATTCAGCCGTGCCCCGGCGCAGTGGTCGAACGCGACGTGATGCTGACTTATCTGGACGGCAGGATCGCGAAATGGTGGATGCCGGACGATGTCGTGTGCATCGAGGAGATCCCGCTGGGCGCGACCGGCAAGATCGACAAGAAGGCGATCCGTCTGCGCTTCGCAGACTACGTCCTGCCCTCGCTGAAATGAGACGCGCTTCAACCTCGTGGCGTGTTCTCCGCCGCAGCCAGCATGCGCGCACCGAACAGATTCGACCATTGCTCCGGCGTGAGTTGCGCCCGCTTCTGTCCATAGCTTGGCGGCGTCGCGAGATCCTTGCTGCCGGTACCCGCAAGAATAGCCGGCCGTTCGTTGATCGTCGTCCACCAGCGTTGCACGGCCGGGAATTCGGCAAGGTCGATATCGATCATGCGGGTCGCACGCACCCAGGGCCAGCACGCGATATCAGCAATCGAGTACTCGCCGGCGAGGTACTTCGCCTCGCGCAGACGATACTCGAGCACATGCATTAGACGTGTCGCTTCCTTGCTGTAGCGGTCGACGCCATACATCTGGCCATCGGGCGCGTAGCGGATGAAGTGATGCGCCTGTCCGTGCATCGGACCAAGGCTCGCCATCTGCCACATCAGCCATTGCAGCGCGAGATTGCGGCCGCGCAGATCCTTGGGAAGCAGCTTGCCGGATTTCTCCGCCAGATAGATCAGGATCGCGCCCGTCTCGAACACCGGAAAAGGCGCGCCGCCATCCGCGGGCGCGGTGTCGACGATGGCCGGCAGCTTGTTGTTCGGGTTGATCTTGCGGAATTCGGCCGTGAAGTGATCGCCGTTCATCAGGTTGTACGGAATCACGCGATACGGCAGTCCAACCTCCTCCAGCATGATCGTCACCTTGTGTCCGTTCGGTGTGCCGACGTGATGCAGCTCGATCATCGCAGTGCTCCTTCGAAAATCGCTGCGCGCATTTCATCGCGCTCAGGCACCCCGGTCAATCGCGCAACCGCACGGAAAGGCGCTCGATCTGGACCGGTCGATTGATGAGATCATGGCTGCAACCGAAGCCATGTGCCGGGCCGAGCCGAGCTATCGGACGCGCCCGCGAAAGGGAAGACGCGCAACGCCGGAAATTCCAGGTCGCAGACGCAACTTGCAGTTTGCCGATATGCCAGCACACTGGGCGCCGTTCTCAGCAGGAAGGCCAGCCATGACACAGGTGCCCGATGAAGTGATCCGCCTCTGGCCTGACGGGCCGCCGTCCAAACTGGAAGGCGTGGGCCCCGAGATCGAATTCCGCGGGCCGGTTGGCATAGCCGGTGACACCACGATGCTGCGCAACGTGTCGGAACCGACGCTCAGCGTATACCGGCCTGAAAAGCCGAACGGCGTCGGCGTGATCGTCTGCCCCGGAGGTGGCTGGCGTATCCTCGCCTGGGAGCATGAGGGCACGGACGTCGCGCGTTGGCTGACGGCACTGGGCTACACGGCGTTTCTACTCAAGTACCGCGTGCGCGGCACGCCCGCAGCGCAAGCGGACTTCGACGCCGAGATGGTAAAGCTCATGTCGCAGATCGATCTGAAGCGGAGAGACCGCACTGCGTTCCGCGCCATGGGTGAGGTCGTACCCTATGAGACGATCCGTGCCGCGCGCGAAGCTGCAGCCGATGACGGACGTGAGGCGATCGCGATTGTTCGCAGACGGGCAAAGGAATGGGATCTGGACCCGAGCAAGATCGGCATGATCGGCTTTTCCGCCGGCGCATTTCTGGTTGCCGACGTGGCGGTCGATCCAAAGGCCGCGCCACTTGCGTTTGTCGCGCCGATCTATGGCGGTGAAACGCTGGGGCGCCCGGTGCCCGAAGATGCGCCGCCGCTCTTCAGCGTCATCGCACAGGACGACATCCTGCTCTACCGGGTGGTGGAGAAACTCTACTCCGACTGGACCGATGCCGGGCGATCGGCCGAACTTCATATCTACAGGCGCGGCAGTCATGGGTTCGGCATGGTGAAACAGGGTGCGCCGTCAGACCGGTGGATCAATCTGTTCCACGACTGGCTCACCGATCAGGGGTTTGGCTGACGATCGCGCGCGGCCTTCCCCCGGCGTGCGATCAGAGCCAATGGAATGCAGGCCAGCGACAAGCCGACGGCGAACAGGATTCCGCGCACGTCGCTTATCGAGAACAGCAGAAGCAAGACCAGCTGCAGGATCAGCCATAGCGCCGGCAGATAGGGATAACCGATGGCCATGAACGGCCGTGCGAGCCCTGGCTCGCGACGCCGCGCGGCAAACAGCGCCGCCGTCACGACAATGCCCATCACGCCGATCATGGTCCCGATCAACCCGAACACGATCTCGAACGCGCCGCTGAGTGCAAGACCGATAGCCACCAGTGCAGTCAACCCCAGCGCGACATAGGGACTGCCACCCTTGCTCACCCAGCTGAAGGCGCTCGGCAGAAGGCCGTGCTCGGCCATCGCGTACATGATGCGTGGCGCGCTCATGATGTTGGAGTTGGCGCAGCTCGCAACAGTGATCATCGCGGTAAGCGCAAACAGCGGCCCAGCTGCCGAGCCGAGATAAGCCAGCACCGCCGTGAACGGCAACGGCGAAGCCGCCGTGCCGTCCAGCCCGAGTGCATAGAGCAGCGCGGCGTTCACGCACAGATACAGAAGTGATGTGAAAACCAGTCCCGCAAGCATGGCGCGCGGGATGACGAGGCCCGGGTTGACCGTCTCCTCACCGAAATAGACCGGCGACTCCCAGCCGGCATAGGCGCCGCGCACGAGCTGATACGCGCCAACGATACCGGCAAGTCCAAGCGCATGCGCCATCGATGCGTGGGTCGGCACCTGGACCGCAGGCGTGAACAGCGCAGCGGCGATGCAAAAGGCCACGAGCATGATCGCTTTGATGAAGCTGGTTGATTCCTGCAGGGCGCGCCCTTCGCGGAGTCCAAGCAGATTGGCACCGAACAAGGCGAACAGAATGCCAAGTGACACGCCCGTTGTATGGGATGCTGTGGCAGGCCAGATCAACGGCAGAAAATTCGAAAACGAAATGGCGGCCGCAGCGATGCCCGCCAGGCATGCCAGCCAGTTCGACCAGCCGACGATGAGCCCCAGGACATCGCCAAAGGTTCGCCGCGCATAATCATACGCGCCGCCGGCGCTCGGAATCGCGGCTGCCATTTCCGCGAAGACATTCACACCAAGCGCAGCGTCAATTGCGCCAAGGAGCCAGAGACCCAGGATGATCGGGATGCTGGGGACGTCGAGCGCCATAAGATTCGGCGTGCGCAGGATACCTGAACCGATCATGCCGCCGATGGCGACGGCGACACCGAATCCTACACCCAGAATCCTGAGCAGATGCCCACGACCAGCCTGTTCAACAATTGTCATTGAGCCCCCGCTCTCGGACTATCGTAGGCGAGCTACGAACCCAATCCAATGGGCGCCGCAAATTTCTTGCCTCGTTTCGGGCAGCGGTATTGCCGACGGGCGCTCAGCCGTTAATCTCGCACCATCTGTTGCTCAGAGGGGATCCATGCGCTTTAGCTATTCAATGTCGATATGTCTCTTGGCGGCTGCATCGGCTCTTATTCTCCCAAACTCCGCCGCGGCGGTTAATATCAATTCCATCTTCGCACCGACCTACACAGGCCCGGACTACGGCCTGGGGACAGTCGTCACTCTGTCGGGCAACGCCGCCGCGCAGGCCTCGATCGAGGCCGCGGCGGCGCAGCTATCGAGCCTGTTCACCAACAACGTCACGGTGAACATCCTCTATTACGGCGTGCACGGCGGCGCGAACGGCTTTATCGGCGCCAACGTGGCCGGCCAGACGGGGTACAGCTACGACGAGTACACGGCTGCGCTGGCAGCGGACTCTGCCGCTCATCCGACCAACATCAATCTTGCGACCGCGGTCGCTCACCTTGGTCAGGGAAATGGAGCCGGCGACCCGCTGGCGTTTGTCGTGCCAACAACCGTCGGCGCGCGTGTTCTTGGCTTGCCACACGCCGACCCACAGTTCGACACCACCGGCGATTTCGTCGATAGCGGCGGAACGGTCGATGGCGTCGTATTTCTGAATCTCGATGAGTCGCTGGCCTTTACGCGGCCCCTTCCGGACGTCTCCAGCGCAATTGTGTACGACGCCGAAACGGCGATGGAGCATGAGACAGACGAAGTGTTTGGCGTGGGCGGCCACGGCTCAACCCTCAACGATCTGCTCCAAGATCCCAACTTCGCATTCGATGTCAGTGGAATTCCCGGCGCCACCCTGTACGGAGCCGATGATCTCTATCGCTACTCGAATGGCGCACCGAGCTATGTTGCGAACCCGAATGTGGACTTCAGCCAGACGGCTTATTTCTCGATCGATGGAGGCGCGACAGCTATCGACTCGTACAATCAGGAGGCCATGGTATTTGGCGACGCCGCCGACTGGGGACTGGCCCGCTATTGCGCAGGTGGTGGCATCGGCGGCGCAGGCAACGTCCAGGATGCTTTCGGCTGCAGCAATGAATCTCCCGATGTGACCTATG
>DASZCC010000342.1:0-6524 GCA_035943485.1 Rhizomicrobium sp.
GTCGTCCTCTGCCTGCGCCGCCGCGAGCAGTGCGATTACTTGCCGCTCGTCGGGCGTAAAGGCGAGAAGTCCGGGATGGCCAATGGTGAGTGGCCGCCGGCTGCCGTGGCCCAGCGCCTTGAGGAACGCGGCATAGGTCAGGAGCATGTCGTGGCCTGCCTCGCCGGCCCATTCGGTGAATTCGCGCTCGATCCCCGGGCAGTTGCCGCGGCTGCTGACGATCTTGCGCCAGCTCCAGACCAGAAGGAGTTCGACATATTCGTTGGACGATCGGTCTTCGATTGCTGCCCGCATCACGGCACCTGCCAGGTCACGCCTAAACTCTAGTTGCAACTCAGTCGCAAATGCAATACGCCTGTCCGACAGATTTCAGGAGACGTCATGCCAACCCTCCCGACCTATGCCGAAGGAACCCAGCTCCCCGATCTGCAGACGCCGGAGCAGTTGCTGACAGTCGCGCTCCGCCTGTTCGCTGCTGAGTGGAGCCATGTCCCGACTAGGCGGGATTGGCGTGAGGGTTTCGCGGCCGCCGGTCTTGCGCGCTTTGGCATGCCCGCTTTCGAGCGGCTGTTTCGCACCGTGGCGTCAGCGCCGCGCCGGCCGCTGGACGTGCGTTGCATGCACTGCGCCGAGCTTGGCGCCGATGAAGGGCTGTTCCTGCAGCTCATCGCTTATCTGCAGCGCCGCCGGTTTGGCGAGGCGCGCGATATCCTGGCCGCTTGGATTCCACCGGCATCGATCCGGATCGCGATGCCAGCGGCGCGCGAGCTTGCGCTGGCGATGACGGATCGCGGTCTGTTCGTGCCGCCGCGTCATGGCCGCGCGATGACACTGGTGCCGCAATCGTCGCAGACCCATGCAGGGTCGGCGCTGCTGCACTGATCAGGGCAGCGCGCGCGGCGCAGTGGCCTTCATCGAGTCGAACTGCGCAAACTTCTCGAACCACGCTGCAAGCTTTGGCCGCGTGGCGCGCCAGTTGAGATCGCTGTAGCGGAAATCGACGTAGCCCAGCGCGCAGCCGGCAGTGATCTCGCCGATAGTGATCTTCTCGTTGAAGTTAAGGCGATCGAGCGTGTCGAGCCCGGCACTCACGGTCTTGAGGTAACGCTCGATATTCGCCTCGTTCCGGCGCTCCGGTGGCTCGATCGACTCGTAGCGGCAGGCGACGGCGGCATCCATAATCCCGTCGGCAAGCGAAGCAAGCGTCAGCGCCTTCCAGCCGCCAGTGTGCTGGCGAAAGATGTTCTTGCCGGGGAAGAAGCGCCCGCCGCCAAGCTCGTTCAGATACTCGCAGATCACCATCGAGTCGAAGAGCGTCGAGCCGTCCGCCAACACCAGCACGGGTATCTTCTTCAGAGGATTGACCTTGCGCAGTGTCTCGTCATTGCGCGCGTCAACGTTGATCTCCTCGTCGAATTTCAGCGCGAGTTCATGCGCTACCACGCGGACTTTGCGTGCGAAGGGAGACGCCGGATTGGAGTAGAGTTTCACGCTCAGTGCCCTTCGTAAGCCACCAGCGTCGCCACCTGCTTGCCGAGCGCGCGGATCTTGTCGGCGCCGCCGAGCTCCGGCAGATCGATCACGAAGGAGCAGCCGACGACATTGGCCCCTGCCCGCTCCAGCAGCTTGATCGCGGCGACGCAAGTGCCGCCGGTTGCGATGAGGTCGTCGATGACAAGGACGTTGTCGCCTTTGCTGACCGCGTCGGTGTGGATCTCGATCTGGTCGGTGCCGTATTCCAGGGCATATTCCTCGCTATGCACCGTGAAGGGCAGCTTGCCCTTCTTGCGCACCGGCACGAAGCCGGTGGAGAGCTGGTGCGCTACCGCGCCACCCAGGATGAAGCCGCGCGCCTCGATGCCCGCCACCTTGTCGATGCGAACGCCCGCATAGGGTTGCACCAGCTCGTCGATTGCGCGGCGGAAGGCGCGCGGATTGCCGAACAGGGTGGTCACATCGCGGAACATGATTCCCTTTTTGGGATAGTCCGGGATGGTGCGCATGATGTCCTTGAAGTCCATGAAACCCCGCAATTGTTAATCGGTTCTTCTATACAGATCAGATCAAATCCCCAATAGCGCCTAGCAATCGACATGATCCCGCGCGACATTGTCGCCGCCGGACGGGATTGGCCGCAGATGACGGTTTCGGACAGTGGAATGAGATTGCCCGAACGCGCGCTGCCCACGCGGCTGGGCGCGCTCGTCTTCCAGCTCAAGACAAACCTGTTTCGCGCCCGCCGCTCGCTGATCGAAATGGGGCGCGGACCAAGGCGCCTTGCTCGCGGCAAGCCGGTGGAATTCCCGATCGTGGCCGCGCAACTTCGCTCGGCGTTGTGGAGCGATCCGCGTCCGAGCGAACGCGCGCTGCAATGGGGCAAGGTGCAGAACCTTCGAGCAGCCGCCCGTCTGCTGGACAAGACGGTGCTGCCGGCCGGCGAAGTCTTCAGCTTCTGGCGGCAGATGGGACCGGCGCGGGCCACACGCGGCTTCGTCGCCGGGCGGATGCTGCAGGAGGGGTGTCTAGTGCCGGCGACCGGCGGCGGCCTCTGTCAGCTGTCGAACGCGCTCTATGCGGTGGCGCTCGATGCGGGTTGCACGATCATCGAGCGTCACGCGCATTCCAGGCTGGTGCCAGGCGCGCGTGGCCGCGATGCGACGGTGGCGTGGAACTATGTCGACCTGCGTTTCACGGCGCCTGCCGACATGATGCTGCGCGTGATCGTCCAGCGCGATGAGCTGGTTGTGAGCCTGCACGCGCCTCCGACAGTGCGCGGCGTCGGCCCGCACATTTCACCTCCTCCGCAAGGCGACATTCAGCAAGACGCGAACAGTTGCGGAAGCTGTGGTGAGGCATCGTGCTTTCGTCACGAGGGCGCGCGTCCGGCGCCAGTCGGACGCACGGCCTATCTGGTTGACGAGAACTGGCCAGAGTTTCGCGCCTATGTCGCGGGCAAGCGGACGGCGAATGATGTGCTCGCGCTGCCCAGGCGCGATCAGCGGTCAGCGCGCTATGCGTGGCCGATGGATGGTTTCGCGCGTATCGAGACGGCGACACTCGCCACGCTGACGCGCAGCGTGCGGTTGCGGCTGGCGAAGGACGGGCCGCAGAAGCGCTCCGCGGAGTTGGCGAGCGCCGAAGCGCTGGCGCGTCGTCATGCGCGCGCACTGAAGCCCGATGTTATGGACGTCGTCGTCGCGCAATCGCTGCTGCCGTATCTGTGGCGTGACGGACATCTCAGCGGACGGCGCTTTTCCGTGCTGATGACGCGCATGCCGATGACCCAGATCGAGGCGCGGCTGGATGTGTCGGCGGCGGCGCATCCGGACCGGCACACGCTGGCGGATTTCCGGGCCGAGCGGTCGCTGGTGAACGCCGAGACAGAAGCACTCGCCGCTGCCGACCGGATCATCACGCCACATACAGAGATCGCGGCACTGTTCGGCGACCGAGCGGTACGGCTAGACTGGCACAAGCCCGCGCCGCGCGATCGCACGCCACCGTTCCGCAACCGGATCGCCTTTCCGGGGCCGACCATCGCGCGCAAGGGCGCTTACGAACTGCGCGAAGCCGCCCGCGCGCTTGACTTTGAAGTGGTGCTGGTCGGAAGCGACCTCGAAGGCGCGGATTTCTGGGCCGGCGTTCGCACGCGAAGAACCGATCCGGAGAATTGGTTCGATGGCGTCGCAGCCGTGGTGCAGCCCGCGCTGTTGGAGGATGCGCCGCGCGGTTTGCTGGCAGCGCTTGCGTCCGGCGTCCCGGTGATCGCGACACCCGCTTGCGGATTGCCGCCGCAGGACGGCTTGACGCTCGCGCCTGCCGACGATACCAGCGCGTTGATTGAGGCGCTTCGTGTCTCTGTGGCAAGCCCGCGCCGCGCTATTTCCGCTTCTTGGTCTTATTCACTGCCCGCGCACGCTTCTTGGGAAGGATGCGTCCCGCCACCGCATCCAGCTTGCGCATCAGGCGGGGATCACGCTTCTCCGGGGCCGTGATCACGGCGGTGTCGAGCACCGTCTCGATCATCGGCGACGGCACATGCTCCGGACCCAGCTTGCCCGCGACGTTGGCCACTAGGCGGCGCGCATTGTCCGCGTTCGAATGCATGATCTTCACCACGGCATCGACCGTCACGTGATCATGGTCTGGGTGCCAGCAATCGTAGTCCGTCACCATCGCCACGATGCCGTAGGGCAGCTCCGCCTCGCGTGCGAGCTTGGCTTCCGGCATCGCCGTCATGCCGATCACCGAGCAGTTCCATGAGCGATACAGCATCGACTCCGCATAGGACGAGAACTGCGGGCCTTCCATGCAGATATAGGTGCCGCCCCGCGTGTGCTTGATGCCTTCCTCGGCGCACGCCACCGCAAGCGCATTCGCGATGCGCGGATCGACCGGGTGCGCCATCGACACATGCGCGACGAACCCCGGCCCGAAGAAGCTCTTCTCGCGCGCGAAGGTGCGGTCGATGAACTGGTCGGCAATGACGAACGTGCCCGGCGGCAATTCTTCCTTCAGCGAGCCGCAGGCGGACACCGAGATCAAGTCGGTCACGCCGACGCGCTTCAGCACGTCGATATTGGCGCGGTAGTTGATCGACGTTGGCGTCTGCACATGGCCGCGGCCATGACGTGGAAGGAAGACAAGATCGGTGCCCTTGTAGCTGCCGAACAGCAGCGCATCTGACGGCGCGCCCCAGGGCGACTTCACGGCTTTCCAGCGCGGATTTTCGAGGCCGGGAATGTCATAGACGCCGCTGCCGCCGATGACGCCGAGGATGGTTCTGGTCATGGCGGCGTTTTAACACGCAAGCCCAAACGCACAAGGCGCGAGCCGTGAGGCCCGCGCCTTGTCACAAAAACTGCACGTGGTGATTAGTGCGCGTCTTTCCACACCTGGCGATAGCTCAGATAGAGCAGGCCCGAGAGCACGATCAGGAACGCCATCACCGCGACGCCGATGCGATGACGATCTTCGAGATGTGGCTCGGCCGCCCAAGACAGGAACGTCACGACGGCATAAGCCTCGTCCGAAACCTTGTTCGGTGCGCCATCGACGAAGCTGACCTGCTTGTCGGACAGCGGCGGCGGCATGGAGATGTTCCAGCCCGAGAAGTATGGGTTGTAGTACTTGTTCGGCGTCACCGTGAAACCCTTCGGCGGGGTCTGATGGAAGCCGGTGATGATCGAGTAGACATACTGCGGGCCACCGGCGCGCGCCTTCACGATCAGCGAGAGATCGGGCGGCAACGCACCGCCATTGTTGGCGCGGGCCGCCTGCTCGTTCGGGAACGGCGGCGGGAAGTGATCAGCCGGGCCGCCGGCGCGCGTCAGGGGGTTGCCCTTGTCGTCCGTGGTCTCGCCCTTGTCGTTCGGCTCGGCGACGATGTGATAGCCGGCGGCGATCGCCTTCATCTCGGCATCGGTGAAGCCGGGGCCGCCCGGCTCAGACAGCTCGTGGAAGCCGACGCGATTGAGGCTGTGACAGGCCGAACAGACTTCCTTGTAGACCTGGAAGCCGTGCTGGAGATCGGCGCGGTTGAAGGTGCCGAGCGGCCCTTCGAACGACCAGGTGACGTCCTTGGGCGGCAACGGATCGCCGACGGCGGCAGCCGCAGGTGCGGCGAAGCCGAGTGCCAGAACGAGCCCGAGCGGGATTGCAAAGCGCATGGAAGTCCTCACTCGGCAGGCGCGGCGGAAGCGCCGAGCACGGATTTGGCGATCGAGTCGGGAAGCGGTTTCGGCACTTCGATCAGGCCGATGATCGGCATGATCAGGTAGAAGAAGCCGAAGTAGTAGGCCGTTGCGAGACGCGCGATCCAGACCAGCGGGATGCCGGCCAGCACCTTGTCGACCGGCTGGCCGCCGCAATAGCCGAGCAGCAGGCAGTCCGCGACGAACAGCCAGAAGAACACCTTCATCAGCGGACGGAAGCGGTTGGAGCGCACCTTCGACGTGTCGAGCCACGGGATGAAGGCGAGCGTGACGATCGCCCCACCGAGGACGATCACGCCGATCAGCTTCTGCGGGATCGAACGCAGCATCGCGTAGAACGGCAGCAGGTACCATTCGGGCACGATGTCGGCCGGGGTCACCAGCGGATTGGCCGGGATGAAGTTGTCCGGGTTGCCCACGAGGTCAGGCGCGAAGAACACCAGCACCGCGAACAGGATGGCGAACAGCGCGACATAGAAGCCGTCCTTGACCGTGTAATAGGGATGGAACGGCACAGTGTCCTGCGGGCCTTTCACGTCGATGCCGAGCGGGTTGTTGTTGCCCGGCACGTGCAGCGCCCAGATGTGCAGGCCGACCACCGCGGCGATGATGAACGGCAGCAGGTAGTGCAACGAGAAGAAGCGGTTCAGCGTCGGATCGTCGACGGCGAAGCCGCCCCACAGCCATGTCGCGATGCTGGAGCCGAGATGCGGAATGATCTGGTCGAGCGACGAGAACAGGTTGGTGATCACGGTTGCGGCCCAGAACGACATCTGGCCCCAGGGCAGCACGTAGCCGAAGAACGCGGTC
>DASZCC010000343.1:0-7482 GCA_035943485.1 Rhizomicrobium sp.
AAAGGGTACTGAGGTAACCTTCCTGCCTTCGACGCAGACCTTCACAAAGACGGAATTCGATTTCGCGACGCTTGAGCATCGCCTGCGCGAGCTCGCCTTCCTGAATTCGGGCGTGACCATCATCCTGTCCGACAAGCGCGGTGTGGAAAGCAAGGAAACCACGCTGCACTACGAGGGCGGCCTAAAGGCTTTCGTGCAGTATCTCGACCGTGCCAAGTCCGGCCTCATCGCCGCTCCCGTCATGATCGCGCAGGAGCGCGACGGAATCACAGTGGAAGTCGCGCTGACGTGGAACGACAGCTATCACGAGAGCATGCTGTGCTTCACCAACAACATCCCACAGAAGGATGGCGGGACGCATCTCGCCGGCTTCCGCGCCGCGCTGACACGCGTGGTGACCAAATACGCCGATGAGATGACAGGCGCGAAGAAGGACAAGGTGCCACTCACCGGCGACGACTGCCGCGAGGGCCTGACCTGCGTGCTGTCGGTAAAGGTACCCGATCCGAAGTTCTCATCGCAGACCAAGGACAAGCTCGTATCGTCGGAGGTGCGCCCCGTCGTTGAAGGCGTGGTGCTGGAGCAGCTTGGCCGCTGGCTCGAGGAGCACCCGGCAGACGCCAAGCATGTCGTCGGCAAGGCGATGGAGGCCGCGCTGGCCCGCGAGGCTGCCCGCAAGGCGCGCGAGCTGACACGGCGCAAGGGTGTGCTCGATGGCGCCTCCCTGCCCGGCAAGCTGGCAGACTGCCAGGAGCGCGATCCGTCGAAGTGCGAACTGTTCATCGTCGAGGGTGACTCCGCCGGCGGCAGCGCCAAGCAGGCGCGCAACCGCGAGAACCAGGCGGTGCTGCCCCTACGCGGCAAGATCCTGAACATCGAGCGCGTGCGGTTCGACCGCATGCTGTCGAGCGACTCCATCGTGTCGCTGATCACGGCGCTGGGCACCGGCATCGGGCGAGAGGAGTTCAATCCCGACAAGCTGCGCTATCACAAGATCATCATCATGACCGATGCCGATGTCGACGGCGCGCATATCCGGACGTTACTGCTGACGTTCTTCTACCGGCAGATGCCGGAGCTGATCGAGCGCGGCAACATCTTCATCGCGCAGCCGCCGCTCTACAAAGCCTCGCGCGGCAAGTCGGAACGCTACCTGAAGAACCAGGAGGAGTATGACGACTACATCGTCAGCGAAGGCTCCGAGAACGCCACGTTCACGCTGCATAGCGGCGAGACCCTGGCCGGCGCGGATTTCGACGATCTAGTCACCAAGGCTCGCACGGCGGCGTCGGCGCTCGCCGGGTTCCCGTCGCAATATCCGCGCTTCGTACTGGAGCAGGCAGCAATCGCCGGTGCTCTCAATCCGGAGATGGTCGCTGATCCGACCCGAGCCCGTCAGGCGGCAGAATATATCGCGCGGCGTCTCGACCAGGGCTCGGAGGAGTTCGAGAGCGGCTGGAAAGGCGAACCGACGGATGACCGCGGGCTGAAGTTCTGGCGCGAGGTGCGCGGTGTTCGCGAGACCGTCGCGATCGACGGCGCAGTGATCGACAGTGCCGATGCGCGCAAGTTGGACCGGCTGGCAGCAGATCTGCAGCTTGCCTATCTCAATCCCGGCCAGCTTCGCCGCAAGGACGAGGTGATCGAGATCCATTCGCCGACGCAGCTCCTCGACACCATTCTCGAGTGGGGCCGCAAGGGCTTAAGTCTGCAGCGCTACAAGGGGCTGGGCGAGATGAACCCGGAACAGCTCTGGGAAACCACGCTCGATGAAAATGCGCGCTCCCTGCTGCGGGTGAAGATCGAGCACGTCGACGAGGCGGACGATCTGTTCACCAAGCTGATGGGCGAGATCGTGGAACCGCGGCGCGAGTTCATCCAGAACAATGCGCTGAACGCCGCACTGGACATCTAGCGACCTGGCGGATGCGGCGGGCGTGGAAATGTTCTACGCTCGCGTGACGCATGACGGAGGCCATGATGGGTTGGCGCTTTCACAAGGTCCTGAGCATCTTTCCGGGTCTGCGCGTCAACCTTTCGAAAGGCGGACTGTCCACGAGCGTTGGCCCGCGCGGCGCCGACATCAACATCGGCAAGGGCGGCGTGACGACCAATGCCGGAATTCCCGGCACGGGAATCTCATATCGGCAAAAAATGGGAAAGTCCGGCAGCTGGATGGGCATCGGCACGCTCGTCGTCGGCTTGGCGCTCGCCGGCTACAAATACAGCGACCGGATCATGCACCTGTTCAGCCCGGGCCAGACGCCGCGTTCAGCGATCGGCACGCTCGTCAACGGCGTGCCGCGTGGGACGGCCGCCGCGAACGCGGTGACGGCACAGGCAGTCGCCGCCACCGGCACGCGCTACATCCATCGTGGCAATACGAACCTGCGCGACGCGCCGGCTGACTCCGCGACGACGCTCAAGAAAGAGACGCGCGGCACGCAGGTGACGCTGCTGGCGGTGTCGGGCAAATGGAGCAAGGTCCAGGACGGCTCCCTCACCGGCTGGGTGAAGTCGAGCATCCTGGGCGAGAACCCGCCGAACTAGGCTCGCGCACTCACCATCCAGCATGCGAGCACCGGGCGCACACCGTCCGGCGTCATTGCCGCGCTCAACGCTTCGCGCACCGCCGCCAGCACCTTTGCCTTCGTCGCCTCGTCCGCTTCCGCGTCCATCAGCATGCGCGTCACCGGTCCGATGTTCGTCATAAGGAATGCCGCCTCGTCGACTGTCTGGCCGAGGTCCATGTGACCGTCGAGCTTCTCGATGCGTGTGTCGCGGTAACCGGCTTCGGAGAGGATATCCTTGATCCGCTCTGGATCGGCGAAGGCGAACGGACCCGGCGCGAGCGGGTCAGCCGGCGGCTGTGGCGGCAGGATTGTGCGCGCGGCGCCGACCGGCAGCGCGACCCACTGGTTCTCTTGCGGCGTGCGCCAGCACACGAAAGCAAGTCGTCCACCAGGCTTGAGAGCCTTGCGGATATTCGCGAACGCACCTTGCGGGTCGTCGAAGAACATCACGCCGAACCGCGAGAAGACGAGATCGAATTCCGGCTTGAAGTCCTGCGCCGACGCATCGGCCTCGACGAAATCGGTGTTGCCCGGCCCGCGCTTGCGGGCGACGGCGAGCATCGGCTTCGAGATGTCGAGACCTGTGACGCGCCCCTTGCCGCCGACCGCGTCGGCAAGGAGGCATGTTGTCTCGCCCGCGCCGCAGCCGATATCGAGTACATGCTCACCGGGCTTCGCCGCCGCGAAGGGAAGGATTGCCGCCGTCACTTCGCGCAGATTGCGGTCCATCGCAGTCTGCAACTCGGCCCATTTGTCGCCGGCGGGACCGTTCCAGAACCTGATCTGATCGTCATTGGCCATGGGGTCCCCGCTTGGCTGCTATTTCTTCTCGGCTTTGCGCTTGCGCATGGCAAGCGTGCGCAGCCGCAGCCCGTTCAGCTTGATAAAGCCCTGCGCGTCCTTCTGATCATAGGCGCCATGGTCATCCTCGAACGTCACGAGATCCTGGCTGTAGAGCGAATACGGCGACTCGCGGCCAATGACGATGACGTTGCCCTTGTAGAGCTTGAGCCTGACGGTGCCCGCCACGAACTCCTGGCTGCGGTCGATCAGGGCCTGCAGCATCTCGCGCTCCGGCGTGAACCAGAAGCCATTGTAGATGAGCTCGGCATAGCGCGGCATCAGCTCGTCCTTCAGATGCGCCGCACCGCGGTCGAGCGTGATCGACTCCATGGCCCGATGCGCCACATGCAGGATTGTGCCGCCTGGTGTCTCGTAGACACCGCGCGATTTCATACCGACGAAGCGATTCTCCACGAGATCGAGACGTCCGATGCCATTCGCCTTGCCGTATTCGTTCAGCTTCGCAAGCAGCGAGGCCGGCGACAGCTTCTCGCCGTTGACGGAGATAGGATCGCCCTTCGCGAAGCCGATCTCGATCACCGTCGCCTTGTCGGGGGCATCTTCGGGCGCGATGGTGCGCTGGAACACGATGCTTTCGGGCTCGACCGCAGGGTCCTCCAGCACCTTGCCCTCAGACGACGAGTGCAGCAGATTCGCATCGACCGAGAACGGCGCCTCGCCGCGCTTGTCCTTGGCGATCGGAATCTGGTGCGTCTCGGCGAATTCGATGAGCTTGGTGCGGCTGGTCAGGTCCCACTCACGCCACGGTGCGATGATCTTGATGTCGGGCTTCAGCGCGTAGTAGCTGAGCTCATAGCGGACCTGGTCGTTGCCCTTGCCGGTCGAGCCATGGCTTACCGCATCGGCGCCCAGCCTCTCGGCAATCTCGATCTGCTTCTTGGCAATCAGCGGCCGCGCGATGGACGTGCCCAGCAGGTAGACGCCCTCGTACACAGCATTGGCGCGGAACATCGGGAACACGTAGTCGCGCACGAACTCCTCGCGCACATCCTCGATGTAGATATTCTCCGGCTTGATGCCGAGAAGCTCAGCCTTCTTGCGCGCCGGCTCCAGTTCCTCGCCCTGCCCCAGATCGGCGGTGAAGGTAATGACCTCGGCGCCATAGGCGGTCTGGAGCCACTTCAGGATGACGGACGTATCGAGGCCGCCCGAATAGGCGAGGACGACTTTCTTGACGGATTTGGCGGACAAAACGGGCTCCGGCTGGGCGATCTGAGGGCTTTCATAGAAGGTTGGGCCCAAGGGTCAAGCGGGCGCGGTGCAACCCGCGCCCGCCCCCGGATCATGACGCCAGTTTCGCCAGCGCCGCGCCCATACCAACCATTTCCGAAGGCATCAGCACGATCGTGGTCGTGTTGTGCTCGGCGCCGATCTCCGCGACCATCTGCATGCGCCGCAGCTCAAGCGCAGCGGGATGTGCGGCGATCAGGCCAGCCGCCTCGGCAAGCTTGGCGCCCGCCTCGGACTCGGCTTCAGCCTTGATCATCCGCGCCCGCTTCTCGCGGATCGCCTCGGCCTCGCGTGCCATGGCCCGCTGCATGGCCTCGGGGATCTCGACATCCTTCATCTCGACCATCTCGATGTGGATGCCCCAGGGCTGCGTCGCCTCGTCCACGATCCGGCGCAGCGTGTCGTTGATCGTGTCCCGCTCCTTCAATACCTCGTCCAGCACATGCTGGCCGATGATGTTGCGCAGCGAGGTCAACGCGAGCTGATAAACCGCCTGGCCATAGTTCTGCACCGCGACGATGGCACGTTCCGGATTGGCGATGCTGTACCAGAGCACCGCGTTGACCTTGATCGTCACACTGTCGCGCGTGATCGTTTCCTGCTGCTCGACGGCTACTGTCCGCGTACGCAGATCAAGGCTCCACTGCCGCTCAAACAACGGCGCAATCCAGTACAGCCCCGGCCCTCTCACGCCATGGTATCGGCCGAGCCGGAAGACGACGCCCCGCTCATATTCCTGGGCGATACGAATACCCAGCAACGCGTAAACGACCGCCGCAACGGCGGCGATGACAAGAATGGACATGTTGGAAACCCCAATGGCCGCGAAGAGCGCGGACCGGCCCGGACACTTTCAAAGAAGCGCTCCGAAGATGCGGAGAATCTAGTCCCGCCAGTCGCGCCGTGCCATGCGAAGTTGGCAGGTGGGCAATGCCTTTACTGCCATTCTCCGCCATGAAAAAACCATCACCAGCGATGCTGGGAAATTTGCGATGCAAGCTGTCGAGTTCTGGTACGAGTTCGCGAGCACCTATTCTTACCCCGCGGCCATGCGGATGGAGGATGCCGCGAAAGCAGCGGGCGTCGAAGTGCGCTGGCGCCCGTTCCTGCTGGGGCCGATATTCTTCTCGCAGGGGTGGAACGACAGTCCGTTCAATCTTTATCCCGTGAAGGGCAGGTACATGTGGCGCGATCTTGAGCGCATCTGCGCGCGTGACGGGATCGCGCTCACGCAACCACCAGTCCGCTTTCCGCAGAACAGTCTCAAGGCCGCGCGTCTTGCGCTGGCCGGTGAGGCGCGGGCCTGGGCGCCCGCGTTCTCGCGCGCGGTCTATCGCGCCAATTTCGCGGAGCAGAAGGACATCACGGATGACGCGGTGCTGGCGGATATCCTGCGCGGTGTGGGAGTCGATCCGGCCGACGCGGTCGCTGCATCCAACACGGCGGAGAACAAGGCCGCGCTAAAGGCCCAGACCGATGCCGCGATCGCGCGCGGCGTTTTCGGTGCCCCCAGCTTCACCGTGGGCGACGAGTTGTTCTGGGGAAATGACCGGCTGGACGATGCGGTGGCGTGGGCCGTCAGGTCAGCGACATAGCGAAGCTGTGCCAGGCCTGCGACCCGCCGATCATCAGAAGGGCCGGGCCGGAGGCGATGAGCGCGAGGCCTGCCCAGATCGTCGCGGGATGGAGCTTGCCGCGCGTCGCAAAGTCGTAAATGGCGACGGCGACCACCACCAGATCCGACAGCGCGAACGCAACGACGATGTTGGGCGCATTGAACCCGTGCTGGAGAATGCGCGCCAGCGCCGGCACCAGAAGCGCAGCATTCGCGAGCAGCATGTAATGCTTGTGATAGTCAGCTCGCGCGCGGTTGATCCAGCCCAGCGCGAGTATCCCAATGAACACCAGGATGTTGCCGGTCGGAATCACGAAGAACACGGCCGGCGGCACGTTCGCGATCGGCGAGAAGCCGCGGCGTAGTGCGTCGACGGCAAGCATCATGCCCAGGATCAGCATCAGGCCGGCCACGAAGAACCCGACAAGGCCAAGTGTTCGATGCAGGTCCCGGCGATTGCCGGCGACAAGCGTAGTTTGCGCGATGAAGATCGCCATCCACGTCGTGAACACGGCGCCGTGCACAATCATCAGTGTACTGAGTTCAGGCGGCGCGTTGTAGACTGACTTCATGTAGAAGCTGGGCGCGAAGCCGGCGAAAATGACCAGAGTCATGGCCACGGCCATGACCGGATAGAACACGCTGTCCGTCCGCACGCGCGGCATACGCTCTGCTATGGCCATGATTGTCCCCGGCATCCCCAGAGACGACCCTACAGCTACCAGCTGCCGCCGTCGACACGGATAACCGTGCCGGTCGTGTAGGAGGACGCGTCGCTGGCAAGATAAAGCGCGGCGCCGACGATCTCGTCCGGCTCGCCAAATCGGCGCAGGCCGAGTCGCTGCATCATCTCCTGATTGTCGCGCCAGGCGCCGGAGACGTCGGTCAGGAACGGGCCCGGCGCGATGCAGTTCACCCGCACCTTGGGACCGAACGCCTTGGCGAGCGCCACCGTCATCGCGTTGATGGCTGCCTTGGCGCCCGAATACGGCACGGTATTCGGCGCGGGAATAAACGATGCCGTGCTCGACAGGTTGATGATCGCGCCGCCCTCACCCGCCATCATGCGCTCGCCAATCAGCGACGAGAGGCGGAACGGCCCCTTGAAGTTCACGTCGATGACCTTGTCGAACAGCTCCTCGCTCGTCTCTGAAAGCGACGGAGCCAGCGGCGACATGCCGGCATTGTTCACGAGGACAT
>DASZCC010000344.1:0-1561 GCA_035943485.1 Rhizomicrobium sp.
AAGTCTCGTCCGCACGCTGGTCGCATCCGGGGTTGAGGTCTGCTTCTCCAATCCCGGCACGTCGGAAATGCATTTCGTCGCGGCGCTCGATCGCGTCGATGGTATGCGCGCGATCCTCGGCCTGTTCGAAGGCGCGGTTACCGGCATGGCCGACGGTTATGGCCGCATCGCAGAGATGCCGGCGTGCACGCTCCTGCATCTCGGACCAGGACTCGCGAACGGACTCGCCAACCTGCACAACGCACGGCGCGCCGCGACGCCGATCGTGAACATCGTCGGCGATCACGCGACCTATCACGCGCAATACGATGCGCCGCTCGCCTCCGACATCATGGGCTTCGCGCGGCCGGTGTCCGCGTGGGTGCAGTCATCGCCGAGTTCGCTGACCGTTGGCGCCGATGGCGCACGTGCGGTGCAGGCGGCGCTCGCTCCGCCGGGACAAATTGCAACGCTGATCCTTCCTGCCGACACGGCCTGGAACGAGGCAGACGGTCCGTCGCCTGCACTGCCGAAGCCCAAGCCCGCCGCGGTCGGGGATGACGCGATCGACCGCGCCGCGAAGGCACTGAAGAACGGCAAGAAGACAACGCTGCTGATCCGTGGCGCCGCGCTCAAGGAGCGTGGGCTGATCGCCGCCGGACGTATCGCGGCAAAGACCGGCGTGCGGCTCGCCTGCGACACGTTCACGGCGCGCCTGCAGCGTGGTGCAGGGCGTGTCGCGCTCGCACGCATTCCGTATTTCGCCGAACAGATCGTGGAGTTTTTCGCCGACACCGAGCAACTCATCCTGTGCGGCGCCAAACCGCCAGTGTCGTTCTTCGCCTATCCGGGCAAGCCGAGCTGGGGTTTGCCGGAAGGTGCGGTGATCCATTATCTCGCCCATGCGCATGAGGACGGCGTCAACGCGCTTGAAGCGCTGGCCGAAGCACTCGGTGCGCCGAAAGAACCCATCGGCATCGCGCCGCTCAAGAAGGCGGAGACGATCGCGGAGAAGTTCGACCAGTACACGATCGGGCAGGTGATCGCCCGCTATCTGCCGGAAGGCGCGATTGTCTCGGAAGAAGCCGCGACCTCCGGCCAGGGAACGGCGCTTGCCACGGCAACTGCTGCGCCGCACGACATGCTCAGTCTTACGGGTGGTTCGATCGGGCAGGGTCTTCCGGTCGCGACAGGTGCTGCGGTCGCAGCGCCCGACCGCAAGGTGGTCTGCGTCCACGGCGACGGCGGCGCGGCCTATACCCCGCAGGCCTTGTGGACGCAGGCGCGCGAGAAGCTGGATGTCACCACTGTTATCTTCGCGAACCGCTCCTACGCCATCCTGAACATCGAACTGGCGCGCGTCGGCGCGGGCAATCCGGGGCCGAAGGCGCTGTCGATGCTGGATCTGCACAATCCGGAGATGGACTGGACCAAGCTGGCAACGGGTCTGGGCGTCGAAGCCACGCGCGCGACAAATATCCGCGAGTTCGAGAAGCAGTTCGAAGCCGCGATGAAGGAAAAGGGACCACGGGTGATCGAGGCGGTACTGTAGCCTTACACAATTGTCATCCCCGGCCGAGCG
>DASZCC010000345.1:0-5215 GCA_035943485.1 Rhizomicrobium sp.
CTCGACGCGGCCATCGCTGTCGCCGGCAATGCCGCCGAGCTCGGAACACTCGTTGCCGAATGCCTCGCCAAGAACACCTTCGTCGTGATCGATGCCGCCGGCTTCGACCCGCGCCGCAGCAAATCGCACACGGCTTTCGCCGCGCTCGGACAGATCGAAGGTGTCGAGACACTGGGCGTCGTCTCCGCGCTCAACGATGCCGAAGAGATCGCCGAGATCGTGAACGGTCTGGGCACAACCGGTGTCGGCCGCCTCATCGTCACCGGGCTCGATCTTGCGCGCCGCTCCGGCGCCGTGCTGGCTGCCGCCACACAAGGCGTGCCGCTTGCCCATGTCACGCGCTCGCCTTTCGTCGCCGGTGGCCTTGAGCCGCTGACGCCGCTCGCACTTGCCCGCCTCATCCTGGACGAACAACGGAGCCCTCAATGAGCCCTCGTCTCACCGCTATCGGTTCGGGCAAGGGCGGCACCGGCAAGACGCTGATCGCCACGACGCTGGCGCAGGCGCTGACGCATCAGGGCGAACGCGTCCTGCTGTGCGACGCCGATCTCGGTCTCGCCAATGCGAGCGTGCATCTGGGACTGACCGAGCAGGGCGACCTCGCGGGCCTCCTCAGCGGCGCAAAGACACTCGCGCAGGCAATCGTGCGCGTGGCGCTGGGACCGCGGACTGGCTTCGACCTTCTCGCCGCGCCATCGGGTTTCGGCGTGTTCGCCAATGGCGGCGAAGCAATGGCGCAGAAGCTCATGGCCGTGCTGGAGAGCGCCAACGCCTATGACCGCGTGCTAATAGACCTGGGCGCCGGCGTCGACAATGGCGTGATGACCCTTGCCTCGCGCACCGACGAAACGCTGCTGGTCCTGACGCCGGACCCGGCGTCGCTGACAGACGCCTATGCCTTTCTGAAGCTGATGCTGCGCAAGACCAACACACGCGGGCCGCGCTTGCTGGTCAACATGGCGCTGAACGCCACCGAAGGCCGCCGCATCGCCGAAGCCCTGATGTCGTCGTCCAAGGCGTTCCTGAAGTTCACGCCGGACTATCTTGGTTACGTCCCGTTCGACGCGCGCGTGACGACGGCGGTACGCCAGCAAAGCCCCCTGCTCAGCCAGTTTCCGCAGGCCCAGGCGTCGCTCTCGATCGAGGGCATTGCGCGCCGCTTGCACGGCGATTCCCAGCTGCCGGTCCCGGCAGCGGGCCTGCGTTAAGGAAACCTATTCAAAGGGTTGCCGCGTATCGGCGGTTCCGGTTTAGGGTTTGCCCCGAATCTGGGCGGGGGGCGCTCCATGCCGTTCTTCACTGAAATCTGGCTGGCCTTCCACGGCATCGTCGCGTCGTCCGACCGCGTGACGATGGCGATCATGCTCGTGATCGCGATCGGCGCCGGCGCTCTGATGCGCAAGCTGGAGTCGATCATCACGGTCACGTTCGTGGCGCTGATCGCGTTCGCGTTGTTTTCCTATGCCAAGGGCGTGCTTGTCGGCCACAGAAGTGCCACCGATTTCGCGCTGATGGACTGGCAGGCCTTCCAGAACCTACACATGCTGACGCTTGTGGCCTATGCGATCGGGTTTGCGGCGATCATCCTGGCGGTCTATCTGGCGCGCTCCGCCATCGACGCTGTCACGAGCCCCCGATAGACGTCCCCCAGCGAAGCAGATAGCCTTTGTCCATGCTCGTGCTTTTCATCCTGATCGGCATCGCCGTCCTGGTCGGCCTCTGGGCGATCCTGTCCTACAACGGCCTTGTCAGTAAGCGCGCGATGGTGGCCGAAGGCTGGAGCGGCATCGATGCCCAGCTCAAGCGCCGCGCCGATCTCATCCCCAATCTGGTGGAGACGGTGAAGGGCTATGCCAGCCACGAGCGCGAAACGTTCGACGAGCTGACCAAGATGCGCAGCCAGGCCGGCAGCCAGGATCCGGCGCAGCGCGCCCAGGCAGAAACGGCGATCACCGCCGCGATCGGCAAGGTGATGGCGGTGGCCGAGGCCTATCCCGACCTGAAGGCATCGGCGAATTTCCAGTCGCTGCAGAACGACCTGTCCAACACGGAAGACCAGATCCAGCTGGCGCGGCGCTACTACAATGGCGCGGTGCGCAACTACAATGTCGCCGTCCAGCAATTCCCGTCGAACATCATCGCAGGGCTCGGCGGCTTCACGGCGGCGCAGTTCTTCCAGCTCGACAATCCGGCCGACCGCAACGCGCCGAAAGTCTCTTTCTCCTGATGAAGGCCGCTCTGTTCGCGCTGCTGCTGGCACTCTTTGCGCTGCCTGCAGTTGCGCAGGAGAGCAATGAGAGCCGCCATCAGGACGGCGTGACCGATGAGTCACCCGCCAAGCCCGCAACACCGGATACGCTGCGGATACCTGACGTACCCGACATGTCGGGTCTTGCTCAGCTCGACAGCAGCTTCGAGCACATCACGAGTTTCGACAGCGACATCACTGTCGCCGCGAATGGCGAGCTGACGGTCGCCGAGACCATCTCGGTCATCGCGCGCGACGATCAGATCAAGCACGGCATCTATCGCGACTTCCCGACGCGCTACAAGGACAAGCATGGCGCGGCGGTGCATGTGCGCTTCGACGTCGTCAGCGTGGTGATGGACGGCCATGATGAGCCCTACACCACCGACAGCATCGACAATGGCGTGCGGGTGAAGATCGGCGACAAGGACACCACGCTCACCACCGGGCCGCATGTCTTCAAGCTGACCTACATCACCTCGCGGCAGATCGGTTTCTTCCCGAATTACGACGAGCTCTACTGGAATGTGACCGGCAATGGCTGGGGTTTCCAGATCGACCAGGCCGCGGTCACGATAAGACTGCCGGCGAAGGCGAAGATCACGCAGCACTCGGTCTACACAGGCGCCGCGGGCTCGACGGATCAGAACGCGACGTCCCAGGAAATAGCGCCGAACGTCATCCACTTCGTCACGACGCGGGCGCTGCAGCCGAATGAGGGGCTGACCGTCGCGGTCGGCTTCAACAAGGGCGTGATCGCACCGCCCTCGGCCGCCGAACTGCAGCGTGAGTTCATCCGCGACAATGCCGGCGTGATCGTCGCGCTGCTCGGCGTTTTCGCGCTGGCGATCTTCTATCTGGTGACATGGTGGCAGCATGGCCGCGATCCCAAGCGCGGCACCATCATCCCGCTCTACAACGCGCCAGCCGGGCTTTCGCCGGAAGCGGTGCGCTACATCCATCGCATGGCCTATGACCGCAAGGCGTTCGCCGCCGCGCTCATCAACATGGCGGTGAAAGGCTACCTGAAGATCAGTGAGGCCCACGGCGTCTACACGCTCGCGCGCACCGGAAAGAGCGAGACGGAATGCGGCCTCGCGCCGGGCGAGATCGGCATGGCGACAGCGCTGTTCACCGGCGACCTGAAAAGTTCGATCGAGCTCAGGCAGACGAACCATAGTGCGGTGCAGAGCGCGATCTCGGCGCTGCAGCGGTCGCTGAAGACTGAATGCGACAAGCATTATTTCATCACCAATGGCGGCTGGTTCGCCGGCGGCGTCGCCATCCTGCTGCTGACGGGATTGGCAGCGGCCCTGCTGAGCGAAGACGGCGGCGGGGCTGTGCTTGTGTTCCTTTGGCTTGCGTTATGGTCCGTCGGCACCAGCTTCCTGCTGCATCAGGCATGGGACAAATGGGCGACCGTCTTCGTCGGACCCGGTTCGCGCTTCATGAACTTCCTGAGCGCGATCGTGGTGACGGTGATCGCAATCCCCTTCTCGATCGGCCTTCTGGTCGGCCTTTTCGGGTTCGGCACTGCGGTCTCCGCCTGGGCGGCGTTCGCGCTCTGCATCGGCGGCGTGCTCGTCTACATCTTTCACCAGCTGCTCAAGGCGCCGACGGTTCTGGGCGCGCAGACGCTGGACCAGATCGACGGTTTCAAGATGTATCTGGAGACTGCCGAGAAGGACCGGCTCGAGATGCTCAATCCGCCTGCGGTGACACCGGCGGTGTTCGAGAAATTCCTGCCCTATGCCATCGCACTCGATTGCGAGAACCGCTGGAGCAAGAAGTTCGAGCAGCAGGCGTCTGCGGCCGGCTTCACGCAGGATCAGAATTACGGCTACACCCCGACCTGGTACTCCGGAAACTCCTTCGCCAATCTCGGCACGGCGGGCTTCATCTCCTCGATCGGTTCGTCGGTCGCGAGCGCGGCGGCATCGGCGTCGACAGCACCGGGGTCAAGTTCGGGATCAGGCGGTGGTGGTTTCTCGGGCGGCGGTGGCGGCGGTGGTGGTGGTGGTGGCTGGTAGCCGTCAGTCGCGTCCGCCGGAACCGGCACTGTCGATCGCAACCGGCCCCGGGCCCAAGCCGACCAGAAGCAGCAATCCACCAGCAACCGCCATCTGCAGCGCAAAGGTCGAGAACTCCGACGCGCGCAGCGCCGTGTCGTGGATGCGCCAGTAATCGTGCAGCTTGATCGACGCGCCGATCACGAAGGCGAACAGCAGCAGCGCACCGAAGCGCGTCGCAAAGCCGAGGATGAGCGACAGGCCACCGAGGAACAGCACGAGCAGACCGACCGCCAGCATCAGCGGTGGCAGAGGCACTTCCTTCATGGCCAGTAGCTGCACATTGGCGTCCCAGCTGCTGCCATAGGTCAACGCCTGGCTCAGGAAGAACAGACCCAGGAGGAAGCGGCCGATCAGCGGCGAGATGTATTCGGATAAGGACAATGAGCGGTACGCACGTCAGACCCCAGGCGCGGAGTGTAGCTGATTCGCCAAAGTTACTGTCATCCCGGCCGAGCGACAGCGAGGGGAAAGGGGATCCACGACGGCGTGCTGAGCCCAGTCATGGGTCCCCGAGGCGTTGCTGCGCAACGCACCTCAGCATGACGAAAGCGAGCAATCCTCAATTCTCGTCATGCTGAGGTGGTCCGCGCAAGCGGAGCCTCGAAGCACGCACGAACCGTTCTTAAGCCCCACGCACCGCGTGTTTGCGCAGGTGACGGACCAGCGCCATTTCGTCGAGGCGCGACTGGGCGCGGCGGGTTTCGATTTCCTGCTGACGCTTGACCTGCTGCTCGGTCGCGAATTCCAGGCTCTTGAGATCCTGGAACGCGGCTGTCAGATCGGTCTGCGCCTGGGCGCGTTCGCGCTCGATGTCCTTCAGCGTCGCCTTCAGGTTCTCGCGCCGTGTCTCGATCGAGCGCAGGAAGGACGGGAACGCCAGACGGCCGATATCGGA
>DASZCC010000346.1:0-6645 GCA_035943485.1 Rhizomicrobium sp.
TCGGTCGAGCCGTCGGCCACCGGCTGCATCATGATGACGCCGCCGGACTGCGTAATGCCGGGCGGCAGGGTGGACTGTGCGTAAGCCATGACCGCGACGCTTGCGCCGGTCAGAAGCAGGATGGCGGCGCGTACGCTCATGGGGAAAACCGGGTTTGGGGAATCGCGAAGAGGAGGAATAAGGACCATAAAGCTGTGGCGGAATGGAGACCAGAACGCAGCTTGCTCCTGCCATACCGCGCCCTGTATTTAGGGAACCAAGTCAGCTCACAAGGTCCGTCATGGCGTTCGCGCGCGAGAATATCAAAGGCTCCATCACCGCCCTTATCACGCCCCTGCGCGATGGGAAGGTGGATGAGGCCGCATTCCGCAAGCTGGTCTCCTGGCAGATCGCGCAGGGAACGCACGGTCTTGTCCCTTGTGGCACGACCGGCGAGTCGCCCACGCTTTCGCATGACGAGCACAAACGCGTCGTGGAACTCTGCGTCGAGGAAGCCAACGGCCGGGTGCCGGTGATTGCCGGGGCCGGTTCGAATTCGACCGCGGAAGCGATCGCGCTGACCCAGCATGCGAAGAAGGTGGGCGCCGACGCGGTGTTGTCGGTCACGGGCTATTACAACAAGCCGTCGCAGGAGGGCATGTATCGCCATTTCGCGGCCATCGCCGAGGCTTCGGACATCCCGATCCTGCTCTACAACATTCCCGGCCGTGCGATCGTCGACATCAACGTGGAGACGATGGCGAGGCTTTCGCGGATCGCCAACATCATCGGCGTGAAGGATGCGACCTCCAACCTCCTGCGCCCGACGAAGGAGAAGGTGGCGTGCGGCAAGGGCTGGCGGCTGATCTCGGGCGACGACGGCACGGCGCTCGGATACATGGCGCATGGCGGGCATGGCTGCATCTCCGTGACGGCGAACATCGCCCCCAAGCTTTGCGCCGATTTCCAGAACGCCTGCATGCAGGGCGCATTCGACACCGCCCGCGAGATCCATGACCGACTCCTGCCGGTGCACGAAGCGATGTTCATCGAGCCGAGCCCGGCGCCGGTGAAATACGCGGCGTCGTTGCTGGGCCTTTCGACAGTTGAAGTCCGCCTGCCGCTGGTGGAAGCGACCGATCAGGCGCGCAAGACGATCAGCGCTGCCTTGAAGCAGGCTGGCATCGTTTAGATATGTCCAATTCAAATTCATCATCATCGCCGGGCTTGTCCCGGCGACCCATACGCCCCGTGATGCAGTTGTGCGTATGGGTGGCCGGGACATGCCCGGCCATGACGGCAGTGGAATAGCTAATGGCAAAAAAGAAAGACGACGGCACCAAGATCGTCGCCGACAACCGCAAGGCACGTTACGCCTATGCGATCGACGAGACCTTTGAGGCCGGCATCATGCTGGTGGGATCAGAGGTCAAGTCGCTGCGCAATGGCAAGGCGACGATCGCGGAATCCTACGCGCAGGCGAAGGATGGCGAAATCACGCTCGTAAACGCCTATATCCCGGAATACACGCAGGCCAGCCGCTTCAATCACGAGCCTAAGCGGCCGCGCAAGCTGCTGGTGCACAAGCGTGAGATCGGCAAGCTCTCCGCCGCCGTGCAGCGGGAAGGCATGACGCTCATCCCGCTGAAGCTCTATTTCAATCCCAAGGGCATCGCGAAGATCGAGCTCGGTATCGCCAAAGGCAAGAAGCTCCATGACAAGCGCGAGACCGAGAAGCAGCGCGACTGGCAGCGCGACAAAGCGCGGCTCATGCGGGACAAGGGCTAGGCCAGATTCAGGCTTCGCGGGATGATCGTGCCCGGCTCGGCATCGCCGTGATTGTTCATCCGCACGACGATCCGATCGCCGTCCCAGACCTGAAGATGCGGGCTGTCGTGCAGGTTTGCGGCGCGCTCAAGCGCATCGAGGTCGTCCTGGCAGGGAAGAGTCGCGCTGCGAACGATGCCGCCCGTGGCGTCCAGGAAAATGAAGCGATACTGCGTCATGCCAACCCATCCATTCTGGAGCAGGAGCACGGCCTGTCACTGACAGGTCTTAGTCATCTCTCGACCACCCGTACCGAGCGGTAACATCAAGTATGCGCCAGCTAGGGCGGGAGTCCATATCGATGACGCCGCTTCACAGAATTTTCACGCGCCGCGGCGCGTGTGCGGTCATCGCATGACAGCGCGGGCCAGCGTCTGTTAGAAAATTCCCATGGAAGAGGACGAAAAGCCCACGCTCGTCGGCAAGATCAAGGACAAGCTCATTCGCTCCAAGGAGGAATGGGCTGCGGAAGGCCGCCTGATCACCGGCCGTCCTGATCTGGGCCATGTGAGTCGCTTGCCGCCCGGTCAGAAGGAAACGAAGAACTGGCCCGTTCTCGATCTCGGCGTGCAGCCCGATGTGAAGCCGGAGAAGTGGCGGCTACAGATCATGGGTTTGGTTGAGAATCCGGTCGCGCTGACATTGCCGCAGTTCATGGCGCTCCCTCAGGAGAACTTCACCAGCGACATCCATTGCGTGACGTCCTGGAGCCGGTTCGACAATCACTGGCAGGGCGTATCGGCGCGAACGCTGCTCGATCTCGTGAAGCCGAAGAGCGAGGCGCGCCATCTCACATTCCATTCCTATGAGGGCTACACCACCAACGTGAAGCTGAACGTCTTTGGCGACGACAACGTGCTGCTGGCACATTCCTGGGAAGGCAAGCCGATCGCGCGCGAGCACGGTGGCCCAGTTCGTGTCGTGATCCCCGACTGGTATTTCTGGAAGAGCGCGAAGTGGATCACCCGCATCGTCTTCCACCCCGACGATCACCCCGGCTTCTGGGAAACCCGCGGCTATCACAACGAAGCGGATCCGTGGAAGGAAGAGCGGTACTCGCGGTGACTAGAGGGCATGCATCGCCGCGATCGTCGCCTGCTTGACCGCTGCATCGAACATCTCCGGCGTCAGCACGCCGGTGTTCGTGTTGTAACGTGAGCAGTGATAGCTCGAGATCAACGTGACCTTGCCGATCTGATAGTTCGTGCCGTGCCCGAAGGGATGCTTCGATTTCCGTGCATCGAGCGTGTCGCACACGCTGTCATGCGCGATCTTGCCCAGTGCGAGGATCGCTCGCAGGTGCGGCATTGAGCTAATCAGCGTCGCGAGGAACGGCCGGCATGTTTTGATCTCAGCAGGCAATGGCTTGTTCTGTGGCGGAACGCAGCGCACCGCGTTTGAAATCGCCGTCTCGATCATCTCCACGCTGTCGTCGATGCTTTCGCGATAGTCGCCGCGCGCCAGTCCATGCCTGATGAGCGTCGGATAGAGCAGGTCGCCTGCATAGTCGCCCGTGAAGGGACGACCGGTGCGATTGGCACCATGCAGCCCGGGTGCGAGGCCAACAATCAGTAGACGCGCGGTGTGCGGGCCAAATGTCGGAACCGGCTTGTTGAAATAGTCGGGATAAGCAATCCGGTTCGCCGCGCGAAACTCGGCCAACCGCGGGCACAGCGGACAATCGCGCGGCGGTTCGCTGGTTGGCATCTAAACGATCTCATCAAAATTTTCTCGTCATCGCCGGGCTTGTCCCGGCGACCATACACTCCGTGCTGCAGTTGTGCGTATGGGTGGCCGGGACAAGCCCGGCCATGACGTTTTGTTGTAATGTGGGAGGGAAGCGTCGTCCAACGCTAAGCCGTCTGCGCGTAATTCGGTGACTGCGTCGATCGCGGGCCACCTTCACGCGCGATCTGTCCCTTCAGCTCCTCCAGCTCAATGAAGTTGTCGGCCTGGCGGCGCAGTTCGTCGGCCACCATTGGCGGCTGGGTGCGGATGGTCGACACCACGCTCACGCGCCGACCCTTGCGCTGAGCCGCTTCCACGAGGCGGCGAAAATCGCCGTCGCCAGAGAAGATGACGATGTGATCGACCTGCTCGGCCATCTCCATCACGTCGATCGCGAGTTCGATATCCATGTTGCCCTTCACGCGACGGCGGCCCTGCGCGTCGGTGAATTCCTTTAGCGGCTTCGTCACGACCGAGAAGCCGTTGTAGTCGAGCCAGTCGACCAGCGGGCGCAGCGGCGAGAATTCCTGATCTTCAGCGACAGCCGTGTAGTAGAAAGCCCGGACGAGGATGCCTTTGCGCGCGAAAAGTTCCAAAAGACGCTTATAATCAATATCGAATTGCAGCCCCTTGGCCGCGCCGTACAGGTTCGCACCGTCGATGAACAGGGCGAGCTTCTCCTGCGGATAGAAAAGCATGACGAACTCCTTCCAAACTCAAATCCAAGACAAAAATCCTCCCCCCGTCGTCGTCTATTGTTCTAATCCTCTCTTTCCGTCGTTCAAGGCCATCGCATGATCTTGGTAGCGCTCGGTGGAAATCTTGCTTCACATGCGGGCACGCCAACACAGACGCTCGACGCTGCGCTTGCGTCGCTTGCGCGGCACGGCGTGAAAATAATTTCCGTCTCGCCTTACTACGTAACGCCGGCATGGCCGGATCCGGCAGATCCCTCTTTTGTGAACGCTGTCGCCCAGATCGATACAATTCTTTCGCCGGCGGAACTGCTCGCGCTGCTCCACCAAACGGAAACTGCGTTTGGCCGCGCGCGTTCCGTCCGCAATGCCCCGCGCACGCTCGATCTGGATATTCTCGATTATGACAACCGTGTGGAGCAGGGCGCGCCCGATCTTCCGCATCCCCGGCTGACGGAACGCAGCTTTGTGCTGGTACCGCTGTCCGACATCGCTCCCGACTGGCGCGACCCGGTATCCGGCCGGCACATTGCGGACCTTCTGGCTGCACTACCAGAAGGCGAGCGCAACCTTCCGCGTCTCGCCAAAAGGTGAGTCTGCGCGACGAATTGCGACGCTCAGGGTTCCATCGGTCTGCTAGGTTTTGCCGATGAGCGAGTTCGGTCCCTTCCTTTTTCCCGCCCTGGCACTGTTCTTCATCCTCCGCCGAGGCCTCAAGCCGCGCCGGATCAAGGCGAATAGCCTGTGGACGTTTCCGGTCATCTTGACGATTCTGGCACTTCTCAGCCTGTCGAAGAGCGGCATGCCGGCCCCGCTGGCGATTGGCGCCTATGTCTTGGCGATAGCGGGCGGGCTGGCGCTCGGCTGGTACACGACCCAGCATCTCGAGCTGACCCTGGACCCTAAGACCGGTACCATCATGAGCCAGCAGACGATGGCCGGCACCTTGCTGACGGCGGCGGTATTCGCGCTGCGTTTCGGTGTCGAATACCTCGTCGAAGGCGCGCCGGGTGGAGCGGGCGGCCACGTATCGCCGCATCACGCTGCCGGGCTCGTATGGCTGTCTAATGCGGCGCTACTTTTCGTGGCCGCACGAATGTTGGGTCGATCCTGGCATCTGTGGATCCGCACGCGTCCGCTCCTGGAACAGATCGAGCAGCACAAGGCGGCCAATGGCAAATAACCAGGAGTGGGTCGACAACCTCAACAAGGTGAACCAGGACCGCCTGCCGGGCATGGTCGGCATGGTCGTCACGCATGCCGAGCCCGGCCTGATGCGGGCGCGGATGGAGGCCAAGTACGCGCTTATCGCGCCGATCGGATTCCTGTTCGCGCCGGCACTGATCACGCTCGCCGACACGCTGTGCGCCTATGGCATGGTGCTGCCGGAGGGAGCCAACGGCTTCACGACCGCTGAGCTCAAATGCAATTTCATGAGCACGATCCAGTCGGGCGCCGTGCTGTGCGAGGCCAAGCTGGTCCATGGCGGGCGCACCACCCAGGTGTGGGACGCGACGCTGACGGCCGAATCCACCGGCAAGCTCATGGCGCTCTTTCGCTGCACCCAGGTCATCCTCTACCCCCGGAAAGCCTGATAAAATCAGCGGCTTGCCCCGCGGGGCGTAATTCTATAGTTTCCGCCGCCTTCCGACCCAGCCCGAGGATTCATATGGCGCGCGTTACCGTTGAAGATTGCGTGGACAAGGTCCCGAACCGGTTCGATCTGGTCCTGATCTCGGCCTTCCGCGCCCGCCAGCTTTCCGGCGGTGCCGAGCCGATGGTCGACCGCGACCGCGATAAAAACCCGGTCGTCGCGCTGCGCGAGATCGCCGCCAAGGAAGTCCGCCCGGACGAGGCGAAAGAGGAATACATCAAGAGCCTGCAGAAGCACGCCGAGGTCGACGAGCCCGAGGAGGCGCGTCCCGACGCCGACGATCAGCGCGAGGATTCCGCGACGCGCGCCGTCACTGAGGAAGAGCTGCTGCGCGCGCTCACATCGGAAGCGCAGCGCCGCGCCGAGCCGCAACCCGAGCCGGAAGCCGACTACGAGGAGTAGTCATTGTCGCGATGAGAATACGAAAAGGGCGGCCAGCTGGGTCGCCCTTTTTGTTTGCTGGCGGAGCGGTTAAGACCCGCTAACCCCGCCGATTTCCGCCTTTCGACAACCATGCCTATATTAAGCGGCATGAGCACACCGGTCGCGCCCAAAGCCAGGGACGCGGGGCAGCCTGCCGCTGTCCCGGCGGCGCAGCCTGCATCGACGCCTCCGGCACCAACACCGAAGACCCGACGGCGGCTGATGCGGCAGACCGAGCTGGTCGATCGCGTGAAGGCCTATGACCCGGATGCCGATGAGAACCTGCTGAACAAGGCGTACGTCTATGCGATGAAGGCGCATGGCAAGCAGTTCCGCGCT
>DASZCC010000347.1:0-2241 GCA_035943485.1 Rhizomicrobium sp.
AGGTAGATCGCCAGGCCAATCAGCATGCCGACACCAGCAGCGCCGAAGCCCCAGTGCCAGCCGTACACCTCGCCCAGTGTCCCGCAGACAAGTGGCGACAGGATCACGGCAAGCTGCACCGAGAGCAGGAAGATCTGGAAGGCATCGGCGCGGCGCGGGTCATCGCGCTTGTAGAGTTCACCGACCTGTGAAGAGATATTGCCCTTGAAGCAGCCGGTGCCGAGCATCAGGCACAGCAGGGCGATGAGGAAGCTCTGCTCGAACGCCATCAGGAAATGACCAAGCGCCATCAGGCTTGCGCCCAACGCAATCGTTGGCGTACGTCCGAACAGCCGGTCGGCCAGAAGGCCGCCGCCGATCGGCGTGAGATAGACGAGCGCGGTGTAGAGTCCGAACACGGCGGAGGCGACCGCCTGCTGTGTGAGACCGCCGCCGTACAACGCCTCAAGACCGACCTTAAAAGGCCCGAAAAACCAGACTTTCCCGATATGGCCGGGGTGCAGGAGATAGTGCGTCATGTAGAGCACCAGCAGCGCCTGCATGCCGTAATAGGAAAATCGCTCCCAGAACTCCGTGAAGCCTAGCCAGCCCAGACCTGCGGGATGGCCGACGAAGGCCGTGTCGCTGCGCGGTCGCGCGGTTTCCGTGATCGTGGCCAATCGTGCCGCCCGTCTATGTCGCAGCGACTGTGTAGCAGAACCCCGCAAATGAAAAAGGCCGCCGCTCGCGCGACGGCCTGTCTCAATCTGTATGCGGAAGGTTTACGCCGCCTTGGGCTGGAAGCCGAGCACGGCCTTGGTTTCGAGGAATTCCTCGAAGCCGTGGTCGCCCCATTCACGGCCATTGCCCGACTGCTTGTAGCCGCCGAACGGGGCCGAGAAGTCACCGCCGGCGCCGTTGATGTGCACATTGCCGGAGCGGAGACGCGAGGCAACCTTGCGGGCGTGCTCGATGTTGCCCGACTGCACGTAACCCGACAGGCCATAGACGGTATCGTTGGCCTGCTTGATCGCATCTTCCTCGGTGTCATAGGCGAGCATGGCCAGCACCGGTCCGAAGATTTCTTCCCGCGCAATGGTCATGTCGTTGGTGACATTCGCAAACACCGTCGGCCGCACATAGTAGCCGCGGTTCATGCCTTCCGGACGGCCCGGGCCGCCGGCTACCAGCGTGGCACCTTCCTCGATGCCCTTCTGGATCAGCGCCTGGATCTTGTTGAACTGCACCTCGCTGACGACGGGACCGATCGAACCGGGACCCGCATCGGTAGCCGCCGGATCGACGACCTTGACCTTTTCGGCCGTGGCTTTCGCAATGGCGATCGCCTGGTCGTTCTTGGCGCGAGGGACGAACATGCGCGACGGCGCGTTACAGGACTGACCCGAGTTGGTCATCATCTGCATGACGCCGCCCGACACGGCCTTCGTCAGGTCAGCATCGTCGAGGACGATGTTGGCCGACTTGCCGCCGAGTTCCTGCGCAACACGCTTCACGGTATCGGCAGCAGCCTTGGCGACCGCGATGCCGGCGCGCGTCGAACCGGTGAACGACATCATGTCGATGCCTGGATGCGACGAGAGGGCTTCACCCACCGTCGGGCCATCGCCGTTGACGAGGTTGAACACACCCGGCGGGACACCGGCTTCGTCGAGCACTTCAGCGAACAGGATCGCGTTCATCGGCGCCACTTCCGAAGGCTTCAGCACGATCGTGCAGCCGGCGGCGAGCGCCGGAGCGACCTTGCAGACGATCTGGTTGATCGGCCAATTCCACGGCGTGATGAAGCCGCAAACGCCAACGGGTTCTTTCACGATCGCGGTCGTGCCACGCACTTCCTCGAACTGATAGTCCTTGAGGATCTTCACCGTCTCGGCCAGATGGCCCATGCCAGTCGCGGCCTGCGCGGCCTTCGACAGCCACATCGGCGCGCCCATTTCCTGGCTGATTGCCTGGGCGATGGCTTCGTACTTGGTCTGATAGACAGCGATGATCTTGCCGAGCAGTGCGAGACGCTCTTCACGCGTCGTGCGTGAATAGGTTTCGAACGCACGGCGTGCGGCGGCGACTGCCTTGTCGACGTCAGCCTTGGAGCCCAGCGATATCTGCGCGAACGCTTCTTCGTTGGCCGGGTTGATGACGTCGATGGTCTTCGGCGTGACGGGATCAACCCATTTGCCGTCGATATAGAATTGAAGCTTCTTCTGCATTCCCTGAACTCCCTGTTGTCGGATCTTGTCGGGA
>DASZCC010000348.1:0-13393 GCA_035943485.1 Rhizomicrobium sp.
GAACTTGCCGTCCTTGATCTGCGCGAAGAAGCTCGGGATCGCGACGCCTTCGGGGATCGGCATCATCTTGAGTGTCGCCACCTGAAGACGCGCCGGTTGCGCCGCGCGCAGACCGCCTGACACGCCGCCATAGGTCACGAATGCTGCCGGCTTGTACTGCCACTCCCACGACAGGAAATCGAACGCGTTGACGAAGGACGGCGGCGGCGAGTGATTGTACTCGGGCATCACGAAGACGACGGCGTCGGCGGCGTTGACGCTCGCGGCCCATTTCTTCGTGTGCTCATGCGCGTAGTTCAGACGCATTGGATGCTGCGGCTCGTCGAACAGTGGCAGATGGAAGTCCGCGAGGTCGACCAGTTCGGTGTCGAAATTGCCATGCGCCGTGGCGTGCTCGTGGAACCACTTCGCGATCGCCGGGCCGTGACGGTTCGGACGGGTGCTGGTGATCACGGTGTGAAGTTTCAGGGCCATGGCAATCCTCGGGGCTGGTAACGGGTCGTAACCGGCACTAGATTAGTGCCTGAGACTACATTGGTGACCACCGAAGTCCGGCGCAAGAAGGTACTCAAATGGCACAAGGGCACATTCATGAAACCGAGAGCTGCAAGGCTGTCAGCGGCGTCCTGGGCCGGATCGGCGACAAGTGGTCCGTCCTGATCGTGTCCCGCCTGGGCCGGCGGCCGATGCGGTTCAATGAGCTCAAACGAGAGATCGGCGGCATCTCCCAGCGCATGCTGACGTTGACTTTGCGGGGCCTGGAACGCGACGGTCTGGTGACAAGGACGGTCTTCCCGACCATCCCGCCACGTGTCGATTATGACCTCACGCCGCTCGGCAGCTCCCTGCTGACGCCCGTCAACGCGCTGGGCGACTGGGCGCTCGCCAATATCGGAACCATCAACGAAGCGCGGCGCAAATTTGACGCCGAGACCGAGTCGCGTCAGGTGAAGGCCGCGGCCTGAAGGCAGCCTGAACTCCGGCGCAAAACACCCGCGACACCGCGCCTTATGACAGATCGTTGCGCGCCGGTAATACGCGTGCTAACTCGCATCGCGCGCGCGGGGACTGACTCGTTCGCGGCATGATTTCACTTTAGAATTCAATCGGTTAAGCGACCGGCGCAAGCGCAAATTGCGTCAAGGTTTGAAGGGCGAACGTGGCTACCGAGCAATCGCACGAAACAGGTCTCGCCGGACGCTATGCGACGGCCATTTTTGAGCTCGCCGACGAACAGCATGTCATCGAGACGGTGGAGCGCGATTTCGTCTCCCTGCGCACGATGATCGCCTCCAGCCCCGACCTCGCCCGCCTCGTGCGCTCGCCGGTGTTCAGCCGTGAAGAGCATGCCAAGGCAATGAAGGGCGTGCTGACCGCAATGGGCGCGTCGAAGCTGACAACTGACTTCGTACTGGTGCTCGCCGCCAAGCGCCGCCTCTTCTATCTCAACGACATCATCCGCTCGTTTGAACGTCTGCGCGCCAATGAGCGCGGCGAGGTGCAGGCCGAGGTCACATCGGCCCGCGCCCTCAACGACAGCGAGACCACCGAACTCAAGGCCGTGCTGAAAGCAAAGCTCGGCCGCGAACCGCGTCTTGAAACCAAAGTCGATCCTTCGCTTCTCGGCGGTCTCGTCGTGAAGGTTGGTTCGCGCATGATCGATTCATCCCTGCGCACGAAGCTGACCGGCATCCGCGCAGCCATGAGAGGACACTGAGAATGGACATCCAGCCCGCAGAAATTTCCGCGATCCTGAAGCGCGAGATCCAGAACTTCGGCGCCGAAGCCGAAGTCAGCGAAGTCGGCCAGGTGCTGTCGGTCGGTGACGGCATCGCGCGCGTCTACGGCCTCGACAACGTCCAGGCCGGCGAGATGGTCGAGTTTCCGGGCGGCATCAAGGGCATGGCGCTGAACCTCGAAACCGACAATGTCGGCGTCGTTATCTTCGGCACCGACAGCACCATCAAGGAAGGCGACACCGTCAAGCGCACACGCGCCATCGTGGACGTGCCGGTTGGCAAGGGCCTGCTCGGCCGCGTCGTCGATCCGCTGGGCAACCCGATCGACGGCAAAGGCGATCTCACCAATGTCGCGGAACGCCGCCGCGTGGACGTGAAGGCGCCGGGCATCATCCCGCGCAAGTCGGTGCACGAGCCGGTGCAGACCGGCCTCAAGGCGATCGACTCGCTGATCCCGATCGGCCGCGGCCAGCGCGAGCTCATCATCGGCGACCGCCAGACCGGCAAGACCGCCGTCGCGATCGACGCGATCCTCAATCAAAAGGGCGTCAACGCCGGCACCGACGAGAGCGCCAAGCTCTATTGCATCTATGTGGCCATCGGCCAGAAGCGCTCGACCGTCGCGCAGATCGTCAAGACGCTCGAGGACGCCGGCGCGATGGAATACACCATCGTCGTCTCCGCCACGGCGTCCGAGCCGGCGCCGCTCCAGTTCCTCGCGCCGTTCTCCGGCTGCGCGATGGGCGAGTGGTTCCGCGATAATGGCATGCACGCGCTGATCATCTATGATGATCTGTCCAAGCAGGCCGTCGCCTATCGCCAGATGTCGCTGCTGCTGCGCCGTCCGCCGGGCCGCGAAGCCTATCCGGGCGACGTGTTCTACCTGCACAGCCGCCTGCTCGAGCGCGCCGCCAAGCTGAACGCCGACAATGGCTCCGGCTCGCTGACCGCGCTGCCGATCATCGAGACGCAGGCCAACGACGTGTCGGCCTACATCCCGACCAACGTGATCTCGATCACCGACGGCCAGATCTTCCTCGAGACCGACCTGTTCTATCAGGGCATCCGTCCGGCGGTGAACGTCGGTATCTCGGTGTCGCGTGTGGGCTCGTCGGCGCAGATCAAGGCGATGAAGACCGCGTCCGGCCCGATCAAGTCCGAGCTGGCGCAGTATCGCGAGATGGCCGCCTTCGCGAAGTTCGGCTCCGATCTCGACGCCGCGACGCAGAAGATGCTGTCGCGCGGCGAGCGCCTGACCGAGCTCCTGAAGCAACCGCAGTACAAGCCCTTCGCGGTCGAGGAGCAGGTGGCGGTGATCTATGCCGGCACGCGCGGCTATCTCGATGCGATCCCGACCAACAAGGTCGGCCCGTATCAGGAAGCCCTGCTCTCCAAACTCAAGGCGTCCTATCCGCATATCCTCGACGGCATCCGCAACGGCAAGGCGCTGACGCCCGAGCTGGAGACCGCGCTCAAGGGTGCACTCGACGACTTCGCCAAGACGTTCTCGGCCTAACGGAAGAAACCGTCATGGCATCCGTCAAGGAAATGCGCACCAGGATCGGAAGCGTGAAGTCCACGCAGAAGATCACCAAGGCGCTGCAGATGGTGGCGGCGGCCAAGCTGCGCCGCGCGCAGCAGGCCTCGGAAGCCGCGCGTCCCTATGCGAACCGCATGAACGCGGTGATCGCCAACCTCGCCTCGGGCGCTGCCGGCTCGGCGGACGCACCGCTGCTGCTCGCCGGCAACGGCAAGGATCAGCGTCACCTCATCGTGGTGGCGACATCGGATCGCGGTCTCGCCGGCGGTTTCAACTCCGGCATCGTGCGCGCCGCGCGTGAGCGCATCGCCTCGCTCATCGCAGCCGGCAAGGACGTCAAGATCATCACCATTGGCCGCAAGGGCCGCGACCAGCTGCGCCGCATCTATGGCACGCGCTTTGTCGAGACCTATGAGATCGGAACGAAGGCCCCGGCGCTCACCGGCGCGCGGCCAATCGCGCAACGCATTATCGACCTCTACGAAGCCGGCGAGACCGATGTCGTCACGCTGTTCTACAGCCGCTTCAAATCGGTCGTGACGCAGACACCGACCGCGCTGCAACTGATCCCGGCGACATCGCCAGCAGAAGCCGCGACCGCCGCGTTCTATGAGTACGAGCCGGACGAGGCGACCATCCTCGACCAGCTGCTGCCGCAGAACATCGCGATCCAGCTCTATGCCGCGCTGCTCGACAACCAGGCCGGCTTCTTCGCGGCCCAGATGACTGCGATGGACAACGCCACGCGCAATGCCGGCGACCTGATCAGCGCACTCACCATCCAGATGAACCGTACCCGCCAGGCGAAGATCACGACGGAGCTGATTGAAATCATCTCCGGTGCCTCCGCCCTCTGACGTTTAGAGAAAGAGACCAGACCATGTCCGCACAAGGTAAGCCCAACGCCAAAGGCCGTCTCACCCAGGTGATCGGCGCCGTCGTCGACGTCGAGTTCGACGGGGAGCTGCCCGCGATCCTGAACGCGCTGGAGACGACCAACACAGACGCCAAGACAGGCAAGCCGGTCCGCCTGGTGTTCGAGGTCGCCCAGCATCTCGGCCAGAACGCGGTGCGCGCCATCGCCATGGACACCACCGAAGGCCTCGTGCGCGGCGCCGAAGTACGCGACACCGGCGCGCCGATCCGCGTCCCCGTCGGCCCGGCCACGCTCGGCCGCATCATGAACGTCATCGGCGAGCCGATCGACGAAGCCGGCCCTATCGCCAACGATCACATCGCCAGCATCCATCGCGAGGCGCCTTCGTTCGCCGACCAGGTGAACACCGCCGAAGTGCTCGTCACCGGCATCAAGGTCATCGACCTGCTCTGCCCCTACACCAAGGGCGGCAAGATCGGCCTGTTCGGCGGCGCCGGCGTGGGCAAGACCGTGACCATGCAGGAGCTGATCAACAACATCGCCAAGGCCTATGGCGGCTACTCCGTGCTGGCCGGTGTCGGCGAGCGTACGCGCGAGGGTAACGACCTCTATTACGAAATGATCGAGTCCAAGGTGAACATCGATCCGCGCCACAACAACGGCTCGACCGTCGGCTCGAAGTGCACCCTCGTCTACGGCCAGATGAACGAGCCGCCGGGCGCCCGCTCGCGCGTCGCGCTGACCGGCCTCGCGCAGGCGGAATACTTCCGCGACGTCGAGGGCAAGGACGTGCTGCTGTTTATCGACAACATCTTCCGCTTCACGCAGGCCGGCTCGGAAGTGTCCGCCCTGCTCGGCCGTATTCCTTCGGCCGTGGGTTACCAGCCGACGCTCGCGTCCGAGATGGGCAATCTGCAGGAGCGCATCACCTCGACCAACAAGGGTTCGATCACCTCGGTGCAGGCCATTTACGTGCCGGCCGACGACATGACCGACCCGGCGCCGGCCACCTCGATGGCGCATCTTGATGCGACCACCGTGCTGTCGCGCGATATCGCGGCGCTCGCCATCTTCCCGGCCGTGGACCCGCTCGACTCCACGTCGCGTATCATGGACCCGAACGTGATCGGTGCGGAGCATTACGCCGTCGCCCGCCGCGTGCAGGAAGTGCTGCAGCAGTACAAGGCGCTCAAGGACATCATTGCTATCCTTGGCATGGACGAGCTGTCGGAAGACGACAAGCTGATCGTGGCGCGCGCACGCAAGATCCAGCGCTTCCTGTCGCAGCCGTTCCACGTCGCCGAAGTGTTCACGAACCTTCCGGGCGTCTTCGTCTCGCTGCCCGATACGATCCGCTCGTTCAAGGCGATCGTCGACGGTGAGTATGATCACCTGCCGGAGCAGGCGTTCTACAACGTCGGCACGATCGAGGACGCGGTGGCGAAGGCCCAGAAGATGGCGGCGGAAGCGGCGTAAACCTTATGGCGGCAGGGTCAGTTACCGCGTTGGCCCTGTCCGCACTGTTCGAAATATGTGTCCCCGCCACCAGTCAAGGGCATCTGCAACAGACATTTCCGACTGAGCTAATAGTTCCACTGACGGATCGGGAAAAGATCGAGCTTGCTGATGTGATCAAGGACGAGGATCGGGCATATCACATTCGATCGGACGACGGGTTCATCCTGATGACTACAACAGGTGGCTTCTGCCGCATACTAACCGAGAGCGGCGATACGGACCGAGCAGCTGAGGAATTTAGAAGAGCCTTAAAAAATGCCGGTGGAAAAGAGCGAGAGCCGACACAACCACCAGGTCCAGGTATGCAGGAGTTCTACGGATTGATACCTTTGGGTGATGGCGATGCTGTAGCCGTGGTGTTCACCGCGCAAAAAGGTGACCATAGCGGCTTCTTCGGATCAGCTTTTGGGGTTCACAAGGACTAACATGGCTACGAAAATCTCCTTCGACCTCGTCTCGCCGGAACGGCTTCTGCTGTCCGACGAGGCCGACATGGTCACCGTCCCCGCGACCGAGGGCTATATGGGCGTGATGGCGGGCCACGCGCCCGTCGTCACTACCCTGCGCGCCGGCATGATCGACGTGTCGAAGGACGGCACAGACACGAAGTTCTTCATCCGCGGCGGCTTCGCCGAGATCAGCGCGGCTAAGATTACCGTGCTCGCCGAGGATGCGGTGCCGATGAGCGAGATGGATCTTGCCGTCCTGGATCAGCGCATCCGGGACGCAGAGGAGAATGTTATCGCTGCCAAGTCTGACAACGAGAAGCAGCGGGCGTCGGAGACGCTGGACGACCTGAGACAGGTCCGCGCGATCTTCTGATTCGTATAATTCTGACGGGATGTCATTCGAAGCCAATCCGGGTTCCCACCCGGCAACGGCTTTTGTTATAGTTGCGTTTACTGGTCTGGAAATCGGCAGGGACCGTGGAGCGAAGATGACGGCAAGCGCCATCTACACACAGGGTTGGACGCTGGACGATGTCCGGTGGAGCGAGTTCGACGGCGCCAAGGCCGAGCCTTGGATGGTCGCTGCCATCAAAGCAGCTGCCCTCGTGGAGCTGAATGCTCCGGACTATGTCAGCTACCTCAAGCGCGTCCTGAAAGATGACGGCCTGGAAACCCTGGCCGCCATCGACCAGTGGGGTTGCGAGGAGAGCCAGCACGGCCGGGCACTCGGCCGCTGGGCCGAGATGGCCGATCCGACCTTCAAGCTGGACGAGGCGTTCAAACGCTTCCGCGATGGCTACAAGCCCGCGCACTTCGCCGACGACGAGACGATGTCGATCCGCGGCAGCCGGCGCGGTGAGATGATCGCGCGCTGCGTGGTGGAGAGCGGCACGTCCTCCTACTACACGGCGATGAAGGACGGCACGCAGGAGCCGGTGCTGCAGGAGATCGCGGGCCGCATCGCCGCCGACGAGTTCAGGCATTACAAGCTGTTCTTCGAGACTCTTCAGAAACAGAACGAACCTGACCTGCCCTTCCTGCGGAAGCTCTGGGTCGCGATCGGCCGTGTCGCCGAGTCCGACGACGACGAGCTGGCCTACGCGTTCTATTGCGCCAACGTGCCTGCCTCGGAAGTCGCGGCCAAACCGTATGAGCGCAAGTACTATTCCCGCATCGCCACCTATGCCGGCATGCGCATCTACCGCCGCCCGCACATCGCCAAGCTGATGCAGATGGTCGCCATGGTCATCGGCGCCAAACCGCGCGGCTGGCTCTCCCGTCTGGCGACGACCGCGCTATGGCAGGTGATGAGCTACCGCGCGGCAAAGGCCGAAGCGGCGTAGTCGCCCATCCACCGACGCGCTCCTTCTTTTTCCTCCCCCGTTTACGGGGGAGGGGGACCGCCCTTGCGGTGGAGGGGGTGACGCTAGGTGATAACACCGAAGAACGCGTCGCTATCGCGACGCGTCCCCCTCCGTCTCGTCGCTACGCAACGATCCACCTCCCCCGTAAACGGGGGAGGAAAACAACACTTGAGCACACCCTATCCCGTCGTAGGCGCACTTGATCCGCCTATGACGGGATGGTGGCGGCGGTGGCGTATCCTCCGCGGCTCCGCGTGACCACCACTGTTACCGATACCTTAAATATAACAGCATCTTATCCCTTGAACTCCGGGCCGTTCCCCTTATGTACCACTCTCAACCTTGGGAGTGACGATGAACCGACCGACATCATGAGATCAGACAGGCAAGGGGCGTACTCATGCGTACCCGTGTGACGGATATGGCGAGAAACTGCTTAGCAATCGGGCCGCAGCTGAACCCATCCCACTCACGACGCCGGGGAGAAAGTACACGGTGCCTGCTGGTTCCGCGCGGGAGCGTGTTCCTAAGGCCAGCCAACTTTCAAGCGCACCACCCGCAGCTGCGGGCGTTCGCGTTTCTAGACGCTGCGCTTCACCAGCATCTGCTTGATCTCGCCGATCGCCTGCGCCGGGTTGAGCCCCTTCGGACACGTGTTCGCACAGTTCATGATCGTATGGCAGCGATAGAGGCGGAACGGATCCTCGAGCTTGTCGAGACGTTCGCCGGTGTGCTCGTCGCGGCTGTCGACCAGCCAGCGATAGGATTGCAGCAGCGCCGCCGGGCCGAGATAGCGTTCGGAATTCCACCAGTAGCTCGGGCACGACGTCGAGCAGCAGGCGCACAGGATGCACTCATAAAGGCCGTCGAGCTTCGCGCGATCGGCGGGCGACTGCTTCCACTCTTTCTCGGGCTCGGCCGTCTTTGTCTGGAGGTAGGGCTCGATCGACGAATACTGCGCATAGAACGTCGTCAGATCGGGCACGAGGTCCTTCACGACCGGCAGATGCGGCAGCGGATAGATCGCCACCGGGCCGGAGATATCGGTGATCGCCTTGGTGCAGGCCAGTGTGTTGCCGCCGGCGATGTTCATCGCACACGATCCACACACGCCTTCGCGGCACGAGCGTCGGAAGGCCAGCGTGGGATCGATCTCGTTCTTGATCTTGATCAGGGCGTCGAGGACCATCGGGCCGCAGCTGTCGAGATCCACAGTGTAGGTGTCGATGCGCGGGTTCGCGGGTTCATCCGGATTGTAACGGTAGACCTTGAAGTCCTTGGCGCGTTTCGGCTTCTTGCCGTTGGCGGTCTTCTCAGCGGGCCATTGCTTTCCCTTGGCCGGCTTGCTGCCTTTCGGCAAGATGAACTGGGCCATAAAGTCCCTGTGCTGTGGTCGGAGAAAATCAAATCGGTCCGGCATTTTGGCATGGGGCCGAGCCGGGCAAAAGCGTCACGATGCCCCGATCTGCTCGAAAACCCAGGCAACTTCGACCGGCTGATCCTTGACTGCGCCCGTGATGACAAGCTGCTCGCAGCGCCGGACCTGTTCGCTTCCCAGATAGACGCTCTCCTCGACGCTGAGCTGGCCGCCGGTTCGGAACCGCCAGCCCTCGCCCGTCGGCAGCTTGAGGATCATGCCGCCACCCTGCGACGGCGAAACCCGCACCTCCGGATGGATGTGAAAACGGATGGCGAAAGGAAGCTCGCTGCGCTTGCGACCCTGCGGCGGCGGTCCGTCCGGCAGGAGACGGTCCGCTCCTGTCAGTGTGTCGCCCCGCGGCGAGAGCGTCAGCTGGCGCTCGTGCCGCAATCCGAACGGCGCGACGTATCCGTCATGACTCGCCAGGAGGGTCCAGCCATGAGGTCCCTCGTTGCGCCGCATCTCGATCGCAACCGGACCGTCGCACAGGCGGGCCCCAAGCAGGTCACGCACGATGCCCTTGGGCTGGATGGAGGCACTCGATCTGTCGCTCAGCGTGAGCGTCGAGTGCGCGGCGGTGGCGCGCAACGCCGTCGCCCAGCTCGAGTTGAGTGCCGACGTCGCTCCGCAATTGACGATCAGCCGCTGCTCACCGGTGCTGAACTCAAAAGCCAGCGCGCCGGCATGGGCGTGGGTCGAGAACTCACGCGGCGGCGATGTTCCGCAGTCGAACAGGAGAAGCGAACGCGCGGCCGCCAGACGCTGGTAACCCGAATGGCGCGCGTGCCCGAGCGGCTGTCCCCTCACCTCGTCGCGCGCCAGCAGCCCTGCGATGACCTTGGGGTCGCACTCATGACCGCCATTGAACAGCCCGAGCCCGCCGTCGCCGTGACGGAAGAAGCGGATCATCGGCGCCATGCGGTCATAGGCGCTGCGCAGCGAGGGCGGGACTTCCCGCTGCGTGGTGCGCAGCGCATCGATCACCATCATGATGTGGCGGTAGGCATTGAGCAGCGCTTCCGGCGACCGGCTGACATGGCCGCCATCGGGCAAGATCTGGATCGCGACTTCTTCCTCCAGCATCGCGAGTCCGGACTCGATGCGGTGGTCCGTGTTCTCAAGGCAGATGCCGGAGAGCACCACAGCCGCAGCGGTCTCCAGACGCGGCAGACCGTCCGGCGCTTCGCGCGCGATCCGCGCCAGCATCCGCGACTGCTCGCGCAACGAGACGAAGAGCTTCGACCGCCACATCAGATCGGAGTTGATGATGACCATCCGGCCATGGGCGAAGAGATGGATCAGGCGCTTGGCCATCACTTCCGGCGACCACTCGGGCTGGCCGTAACGCGTGAACTTGCGCACCCATTTGCCGATCAGCTCGGTCGCAATGCGGCGTGCCGGATCGCCGCCGGCCGCCGAGAGCGGGGGCAGCCACTCGAAAGCGTGGAGAGCCTCCTGCCACTGCAGCGGCGCGGTCGGACGGTCGAAGATCGACTTGTCACCGGCCTCTTCTACGTGGCCGAGGAACCGAAAGCGGCCGCGCATCACGGCGTCCGCATCTTCCAGACGGCGTGGCAGCGCGTCATACGGATAGAACGACAGCTTCTCCGCCAGGCGCCCGTTCAGCAGAAGGCGATAGAACCAAGTCCGGCGCCAGAACAGGCGCCACGGCGTGAGTATCCGCGACCAGATGACAAGCAAGACTTCGTTGAAGCGCCAGGACGGCGTTGCGGTGGCAGGTCGGTCAACCACGAAGGGCAGCGATATTGGCCGCATACTGCGAAGGCCCACCGCGGAAGACAGCCGTGCCGGCGACCAGAATGTTCGCGCCCGCTGAAACGGCCAGCTTCGCTGTCTCGGGCGTGATGCCGCCGTCTACCTCTAACGCGATGTCCCGGCCGGACTTCGCGATCCGGTTCGCCGCGGCCTCGATCTTCTTCAACTGGCTGGTAATGAAGCTCTGGCCGCCGAAGCCTGGATTGACCGACATGATCAGGACGAGGTCGACCAGGTCCATCACATTGTCGATGGCGTCTATCGGCGTGCCGGGATTGAGGACGACTCCGGCCTTCTTGCCTAGCGATTTGATGTGCTGGAGCGAGCGATGAATGTGCGGCCCGGCCTCGGGATGCACAGTCAGGCCATCAGCGCCGGCCTCGGCGAAGGCGTCCAGGTAAAGATCCACCGGCGAAATCATCAGATGAACATCGAGCGGCTTCTTGGCGTGCGGGCGTATCGCCTTCACCACGGCCGGGCCGATGGTGATATTGGGCACGAAGTGCCCGTCCATGACGTCCACGTGAATGAGGTCGGCACCCGCCTTCTCGATCGCCTCGATCTCGGCGCCGAGCTTCGAGAAGTCGGCCGACAGGATCGACGGAGCAATGCGGATTGTGCTGGCCATGGTGCGCAATCAGTGCCGGATTCGACCCGGCGCCGCAAGAAAAACGCCTCAGGCGAGCGCTTTTCTCCGCCTGATCCGCTGTCCGATCTCCTGCTCGATGCGCGGCCACGCGACAAGCGCGATGGCAAAGGTCGGCAGCCACATCAGCCGCGACTGGTAGCGGCCATGCGGCCCGGAGAACACGCCGCAGACGAAGGCATTGCCGAGCAGCGCCAGAAGGACAAACGTCGGCAGCAAACCTTTGCGCCAGTCCCGCGCACGCCGCGCCTCGCGCAGGAGCAGGTAAAGCCCCGCCAGCGAAAGGATCGCGACCGGCACGTGCACAAGATTGATCGGCAGGAACCAGATGTCGCCTTCCTGCTGGTAGGCGTGGTCATACGCTTTCAGTTGCTGCGGCAGGGCGATCTTGAACTCGCGATTCAGGACCCATTCCTGCGGCACGATCCCGTCGCCTGTCTGGAACCAGAAGAACTGAAGAATTCCGTTACCCAGCGCATAGCCGAGATTGGAAAGCGGATAGCGCAGGATGCTCTGCGCAACGATGGAGGCGGACTCCCTCTCCATCCCGCTGAAGCCGCCCAGCTTGTGGAACGGACTGACATTCGACATCCACAGCCAGGTGTCCGCCCGCGACGGCAGTTGGTCCTTGTAAGGACACATGGCGTAGCCCGATTGCGGGCAGGTCTCGTCCAGTACGGGTTTGACGAGCCCATCCTCCATCAGGCGAGCAGCAAGGAAGATCGCACCCGAACGGCTGAAAAAGATGTGACGTGTGAACCCGTAGTTGCAAGCCAGGACGGTCGCCAAAGCAAGCACCACGCTCAGCGAGGAAAGCGCGAGTTTCGCCCGCGGGAACGTCGCGCCGAGGAGCTTTCGGACCGGCGGCAACAGCGTAAGCGCAATGACGAGGACAAGACCGATGGCGATACCTGCATGCGACGGATGAACCGCGACCGACAACGCCGTCGTCAGCACAATCAACGTCCGACGGAGTGGCGTGAGTGCCGCATCACAGAACGTCAGCAAATAGATGCCGATCGCCATCGTTGCGACGAAGCAGTCCGGCTCTATTTGCGCAGCGTACCAGGGAAGACCAGTGGCGACAGTCAGCACGGCGCCGATCGCAACCAAGGACCAAACCGAGAGCGTCGGCCGGATGGCACGCGCGAGTTCGGTTATCAGGAACGCCGTAATCGCGCATTGGATGATCGCTACGAACCAGAGGCTGATACGTGCACCGGCAGGCTCAAGAAACAGCGAATAGACCGGCGACCTCTCGGCAAGAAACACGTGACCGAGGCCTTGCAGCATGTAGGCGCCGGTATCGTAGAAAACGATCGGAAAACCGTTCCAGATCGCGGCGGACAGAAGAACCGGGCAGAGCAACGCGACGGCCAGCATCTCGCCACGGGCCGTCGCAATCGAAATCGCGGGCCATGCAAAACGGATGGCGCGCGCAGGCGACGCGCCTACAACGGTGCTTCCGGCTTCACTCATAATGTCCGAGGTTCCCGACGCTCACCAGCACAATGCCCAAATCCTTGCTGCACTGCAAAGTGACAAATTGGATAGGCGCAACGGGCAATGACAAATCCGCGAAACCATTGGCGATTCGGGCAATTTGGCGCGGTTGACACCCTAGTCCCCCCGCCTACACTCCGCCCGGTTCATTTCGCGATTTTCCCGAGGACATTCATGGCGGAAACCCCGCAAGCGGCGCACCGCCCGCGCCCGCTCTCCCCCTTTCTCACCGTGTATCGCTGGACGCCGACGATGGCGACCTCGATCACACATCGTGTCACCGGCATCGGACTGGCTGGCGGCATGGCCGCAATCGCCTGGTGGCTTATGGCAGCCGCGAGCGGGCCAGAGATGTTCAATGGCTTCACGGGGCTCGCATCTTCTGTCCTGGGCCAGATCATCCTGTTCGGCTTCGCTTGGGCGCTGGCCTTTCATCTCCTGAACGGCATCCGTCACCTCTTCTGGGATGTGGGCTACGGCTTTCCGCCTAAGGTCGCCAATCAGTGGAGCGTCGCGATCGTGACCCTTTCGTTGCTCATTCCCGCGGCGCTGTTTGCCCTT